>NZ_JBWKJG010000004.1:0-487796 GCF_056432325.1 Streptomyces sp. NPDC045287 | reverse complement strand
GGGGTTGGCGCAGGCGTTGAAGGACAACGGCGTGCCGATCGTGGGCACCTCCCCCGAGGCCATCCACGCCGCCGAGGACCGCGGCGCCTTCGGCCGCGTGCTGGCCGAAGCCGGGCTGCCCGCACCCAAGTACGGCACCGCCTTCTCCTTCGAGGAGGCCGCGCGCATCGCCACCGAGATCGGCTACCCGGTGATGCTCCGCCCCTCGTACGTGCTCGGCGGGCGCGGCATGCAGATCGTCTACGACGAGCCGTCCCTCGCCACCTACCTGCGGCAGCACGCCGGGCTGATCGCCGACCACCCCGTCCTCGTCGACCGGTTCCTCGATGATGCGATCGAGATCGATGTCGATGCCCTGTACGACGGGGAGGAGTTGTACCTCGGCGGGGTCATGGAGCACATCGAGGAGGCCGGTATCCATTCCGGTGACTCGGCGTGCGCCCTGCCGCCGATCACGTTGGGTGGGTATGACATCAAGCGTCTGCGTGCTTCCACCGAGGCGATCGCCAAGGGCGTGGGGGTGCGGGGGCTGATCAACATCCAGTTCGCGATGGCCGGGGACATCCTCTACGTGCTGGAGGCCAACCCGCGCGCTTCGCGGACGGTGCCCTTCACCTCCAAGGCGACGGCGGTGCCGTTGGCCAAGGCCGCCGCTCGGATCTCGCTGGGCGCGAGCGTCGCCGAACTGCGCGCCGAGGGGTTGCTGCCCAAGACGGGTGATGGGGGTGAGTTGCCGTTGGACGCGCCGATCTCCGTCAAGGAGGCGGTCATGCCGTGGTCGCGGTTCCGTGACATCCACGGCCGGGGCGTGGACACGGTGCTGGGTCCGGAGATGCGTTCCACCGGTGAGGTCATGGGCATCGACTCGGTCTTCGGTACCGCGTATGCCAAGTCGCAGGCCGGGGCGTACGGTCCGCTGCCGACCAAGGGGCGGGCGTTCATCTCGGTCGCCAACCGTGACAAGCGTTCGATGATCTTCCCGGCGCGTGAGTTGGTCGCTCACGGTTTTGAGTTGCTGGCCACGTCCGGTACCGCCGAGGTCCTCAAGCGCAACGGCATCAACGCCACCGTGGTGCGCAAGCAGTCCGAGGGCGAGGGGCCCGGTGGGGAGAAGACGATCGTCCAGTTGATCCATGCCGGTGAGGTCGACCTCATCGTCAACACTCCCTACGGCACGGGCGGCCGGCTGGACGGCTACGAGATCCGTACCGCCGCCGTGGCCCGCGGCGTCCCGTGCCTGACCACGGTCCAGGCACTCGCCGCAGCCGTCCAGGGCATCGCGGCGTTCCGGAGCCTCCCGGGAGAAGTCCGGTCGCTTCAGGAGCACCACCGCGTCGTCCGCCGGGACCAGGACCCGGGCGCCGCGCGGCACGCGGACCGGGTGGTCCTGCCGCCGCAGTCGCAGCCCAGCACCCTTGTCGAGCTGGAGACGGCCCTGGGCCTCGCCCCATCGCCGCAGCTCCGTGAGGAGGCAGCGCTCGGCACGCGCTGAGTCACCGTCGCCTCAGCGCGCCACCCCTTCCCCGTCTGCCGCACCTCCCCGGGAATCCCCTGCCATGAACACGTATGTCGTCACCAGTGCTCCGCCGAGCCCCGACACCGACCCGCACCTCGGCCGGTTGGCCGGCTCGTTCCTCGGCGCCGATGTGCTCACCCGTCATCTGCGCCAGCGGGGCCACCAGGTGCGGTACGTCGGCTACTGCGACGAGCACTCCACCCGAGTGGCGTCCCGCGCCGCCAAGTCCGGAGTCACACCCCACGCCCTCGCCAGGGTCGTCGGCGACCGGATGGGGGACACCCTCACACTGGGCGCGATGCGCCCCGACTGGTTCACCCGGCCGCTCGCCGACTTCGCGCACGCCCACTGGGTGCGCCGGTTCTTCCTCGCCCTGTGGGAGGCGGGCGCGCTGGAAGTGCGGGAGTTCCCGGCCCTCCGCTGCGTTCCCTGCGACCGGTACCTGCACGAGGCCGATGTGCGCGGCAGTTGTCGGCACTGCGCGGCACCCGCCGACGGAGCGTGTTGCGGGTCCTGCGGACTCCCGCAGGACCCGGAGGGGCTCGTCGACCCGCGATGTACCGACTGCGGGGCGGTGCCCGACACCGTCGCCCAGCGCCGGATCGCCTTCCCGCTGGAGGGCTACCGCGAGCAGCTCGCCGCGTACCACGACAAGGCGTGGGGCGCGGCCGAGTGGCGGCCCCGGCCCCGCGCCTTCCTGGACCGGCTGATGGCCGCCGAACTGCCCGTCGTCCCGGTCAGCAGAGTGGCGGACCACGGCATCCCGGTGCCGCTGCCGGGATGGGAGGAGCACGTCCTCGACACGGGGTTCAGCGGCATCTGGGGGCTGGTCGCGGCCACCGAGCGGCTGGCCGAGGCGTACGGCGAGCGGAACGTGGCGCTGCCGCTGTGGGCCGACCCGGCGACCCGGATCGTCGCCTTCACCGGGGTCGACCAGATCTTCGCGCACGTCGCGCTGTGGCCCGCGCTGCTCCTCGCCGAGGGCACGCTGGGCCTGCCCGACCAGGTGGTGGTCAGCGAGACCGTCCAGCCGAGGAACGCGCAGTCGGGCGCCGTGTGGGACGGCGACTTCCTGCGCCGGACGAACGCCGACGCGCTGCGCTTCCACCTCTGCCTCACCGCCGCCGAGGGGGCGGAGAGCGAGTTCTCGCTGAGCGAGTACGCCGACACCGTCACCACCGTGCTGGCCGGCGGCCTGGAGACGTGGACCGACACCGTACTGGACCTGCTCGCCGAGGACTTCCGCCGCACCGTCCCCGCGGCCGTGCCGGCCGGCCCGATGACCATCGAGAGGCGCGACCTGACCCGGCGGATCGCGGACGCGCTCGGGACCGAGGCGTACTCGCCGCTGCGCGCCGCGGAGGACCTGGCCACCGCCGTGGAGAGGGCGCTGATCGACGTGCGCCGGCTGCGGTCGCTCCGTGAGGCCGGGCGGGGCCGGGAGTACGCGGCGGGGCTGACCGCCCACGTCGAGCTGCTCGCCGCGTTCACGGTGGCGGCAGCGCCGCTGATGCCCGGCTGGTCCGCTTTCCTCGCCGGGGAACTGGGCCTCGCCGTGGACCAGGAGTCCCGGCTGCCGGTCTGGGCCGACGAGGACGAGCGTCTCATTCCGGCCGGGACGGTACTGCCGGAGGCGGTGCCGGTGTACTTCCACGAGCAGTGGTGAGGGAGAGCGTGGACGACCCGCGACGGCCCAAGGTCACCGCACCCGGCACGGGGTGCGGTGGCCTTGGGCCGTCGTGACGAGGTCAAGGACCTCCCCACCAGGGGACATTCCCCGTCAGGGGGTCATCCCCAGATGGGCTCGTTGTCGGGCGCGGCGGGCGCGGCGGGCGTGACCGAGGTGGTGGACGCGACCGGGCCGTCCTGCTGGTCTGCGACGGCGGACGTGCTGCCCAGGGCGACGAGGGCGAGGGCGGCGGCGGTGACAGTGGCGGCGACGGCGGCGCGAAGCATGCGGAATCCCTTATTCACTGGGTGACGAATCGTTACTGCCGGTGTTCCCCGGCGGAACCGATACTGCCGTCGGACCGCATGTGCCAACAGGTGGATCGCCTGGCACGAACCGCCCAGGCACAACCGTGTCACCCGGAGCCCCGGCGTCCGCACGTTGGACGCTCGTTGCAAGGCCGCGATTCGGTCCCTGACACTGCTTGTGGCGCGAATGAACAACGTCAACTGGGCTGCGCTGCCGGATAATGAGAGCTCCGTACAACTCGGGGCAGCGACCGCCGACGGCGCCGGTCCGTACCGCCCGCGGCAGCGCTGTGACTCGTGTGGGGGAACTGTCCACGTGCTGACTCCGTTCGGACTCACAGAAGGGGCCGACCGGCTCTACCGGTTCGTCCTCGCCCAGCCCGGGTGCGACACGGCGAAGGCCGCAGCGGAGTTCGGCGGCTCGGCGCAGGCGCTGGACGAGGCGCTCCAGGAGCTGACGCGGCTGGAACTGCTCGCTTCGGACGGGACGGACAGCGGCCAGCTGTACGTCGTGAACCCCAAGGCCGCCCTCGACACGCTGCTCGCGTTCCAGCAGGCCGAGATAGCCGAGCGGAACCGCACGCTGGCCCGCAGCCAGGCCGCCGCCGAGATGCTGCTCGCCCAGTACGCCGCGCAGCACGGCGGCGAGGAGGAGCCGGAGGTCGAGCACCTCCGCGGCGCCGAGGCGGTGCGGGCCCGGATGACCGACCTGGTGCCCACCATGCACAAGGAGTCCCTGGCCTTCGTGCCCGGCGGCGCCCAGGCCCCGGAGGTGCTGGCGGCGAGCGAGGTGACCAGCGCGGAGCCGCTGGCACGCGGCGTGCGGATGCGCTCGGTGTACCTGGACTCCATACGCAACGCCCCGGGCACCCTGGAGCACGCCCAGTGGCTCACCGAACGCGGCGCGGAGGTCCGTACCGTACCGGCGCTGCCCATGCGGCTGTGGATCAAGGACCAGGAGCTGGCGATGGTGCCGATCGACCCGGCCGACAGCGCGGCGGGCGCGGTACTGCTGCGCCAGCCCGGCGCGGTGGCGGCGTTCCTCGCGCTGTTCGAAGCGGTGTGGGCGTCGGCGGTCCCGTTCGGTGAGGCCCCCCGGCGCAGTCTGGAAGACCCCGGCTCGCAACCGCGCGAACTGCTGCGCCTGTTGGCGCAGGGGTACACGGACGAGGCCGCGGCCCGCCGCCTGGGCATATCCCTGCGCAGCGAACGGCGCCTGATATCGGAGCTCATGGAGAAACTGGACGCCCAGAGCCGCTTCCAACTGGGCCAGCGCGCGGTCGAGAACGGCTACATCTGAGCGCGGTCGGCTTCGCGCCCCCGACCCCCATCGCCCAGGCCCTCATCGCCCAGGCCCTCATCGCCCCGGCCCTCCGCGCACCGCGAGGCCGGCCCCGGCCCGGACACGCCCCGCGCCGCGCCGCCCGGGAAGAACGGCCGCCGACGCGGCCGGCCCGGCCGCCCGCCCGGGTACCGCCCCCCCTTCCGGTTCACGCCTCCGCAGGCGGAAGCCGTGCGCGGGACGTCCCGTCGCCGGATCGGCCGGTACCGGATGCCGTGAACGGCGGAGCCGTGTCCGGCGTGGACGTCCCGGACCACCGACCCCCGCCGCCGATCGTGCGGACGGCCCGGCGGGCGCCGGCCCGCAGGCGACGGCGCCCGGGCCGGGACCACGGCTGCGGCGATGCCGGAGCCGGGAGGGCCGCCCTCCAGCGCGGTCGGCCCTCCAGGACGGTGGGCCCTCCAGCGCGGTCCGCCCTCCAGCGCGGTCCGCCCTCCAGCGCGGTCGGCCCGACCAGGACGCGCGGTGCCGTGTCGTGCGGGACCTCGTGGAGCTCCGGCCCGCGCCTCGGACGGAAGGGGGACGGTGCTCACTGCGCGCCGGCGGCTCCCCCCTCGTGGTCTCGATCGGGATGCCGGGCGCCGGGTGCCGAACGGGCCAGGTGGGCGGCCAGTTGTTCGCGGGTGGTGGACGGGTCGGCCACGAGGGCGGCCAGGGTGTCGTCCGCCAAGGGGGTCGTCGCCACGGCGGGGCAGCGGTGGCAGGCGGCGGCGCCCGTCTGGTGCCACCACGTGCAGTGCGCCCGCAGGTGGCAGCGGGGGACCGGGGCGGGGTCCGGGGGCGACGGCAGGGCCAGCACGCGGTCGGCGAGGCCGCACTCCGCGCCGACGCGGTGGGCGCACTCGCTCACGCAGTGGGACGCGAACCGCAGGACCCGGGTGGGCGGCACGCCCTCCGGAAGGGTGCGGACGACCTCCGCCGCGGCGATCGGCTCCGCCAGGTAGGCGACTTGGCCGTCCGGCCCCGAACGCACGCCGAGGACCACGGATTCCGGGCGGTCGGGTGCACCGCTGGGGCACCACCGGACGGCGGGTTCCTCCGCGCCCATCGTCAGCAGGGCCGCGTGCCGGTGCCGGACCGGGGGGCGAGGTAGCCCACCACGTTGCCCTCGGCGGCGACGCCGCCGCGGCTCGCCTCCTCCTCGACGGCCCGGCGGAGGCTCTCCGCGAGCTGTTCCGGGGTGGTGATCCGGCCAACGGCCGGGCGGTCCGCCGACGAGGCCGCCGGTGCCGGTGCCGCCGACGCCGTCGTCACGGAGGCCGCCGCCAGACCGGTGGCCAGGGCCGCAGCCGCCGCGGCGGAGCGCAAAGTGGACTTCTTCATCCTCAACTCCCTTAAGGAACACCGGAATTCGAGCACACTCCACCGTGCCCGGTGACGTGCGTCACGGCAAGATTCCCGACTCACTCCGCAGCCGCGAGCCCCGTCTTCGCCCCCGCCCCGCACAGCGGGACCACCGTCCCGCCCCGCGGCGGCTCCGCCATGACCGCCGCCCAGCACGCCGCACCGGTCGGCTCGACGAACAGACCGCGCCGCGCCAGGTCGAGCTGGGCATCCCGGATCCGGTCGTCGGCCACCGTACGGAACGCGCCACCCGACTCCCGCACCGCCCGCAGGATCTGCCGGGCGCGCCGCGGGTGCGGGACGGCGATGCCCTCCGCCAGGGTCGGCGCGGGCGGTACGGGCTCCGCGTCCGCCGCTCCCGCCGCGAACGCCCGCGCCAGGGGCGCCACCGGCCCCGCCTGGACCGCCACCAGCGGCGGACGCCGCTCCACCAGCCCCGCCGCCAGCAGCTCGGCGGTCGCCAGGGCGGCGCCGAGCAGCAGCGTGCCGTTGCCGACCGGGACGACGAGCGTGTCGGGGAGGCGACCGCCCAGGTCCTCCCACAGCTCGTACACGTACGTCTTCGTGCCGTGCAGGAAGTACGGGTTGTCCGCGTGCGACGCGTAGAACACGCCCGGCGCGCCCGCCGCGGCGCGGGCCGCCCGCGCCGTCGCCTCCCGGCCGCCCGGGACGACTTCCAGCCGGGCTCCGTGCGCCCGGATCTGCTCCAGCTTCTTCGGTGAGGTGCCCTCCGGCACGTACACGGTGCAGTCCAGCCCCGCCCGCGCGCAGTACGCGGCGACCGCCGTGCCCGCGTTGCCGCTGCTGTCCGCGACGACCCGGTCCGGACCGAGCCGCCGGGCCAGTTCGACGAGGAGCGCGGCGCCCCGGTCCTTGAAGGACAGCGTCGGCATCAGGTAGTCGAGCTTGGCCGACACGGTGTCCGTGAGCCGGACGAGCGGGGTGCGGCCCTCGCCGAGCGAGACGTACGGGTCGGAGAGCGGCAGGGCCTCCTCGTAGCGCCACAGCGAGCCCACCCGGCCGGCCAGTGCGCCGAGCGGTACCGGAGAGGCGGTGAAGTCCAGGTCCCAGGGGCCGCCGCAGCGGGGGCAGCTCCAGGTCAGCGAAGAAACGGGGGTTCGCACTCCGCATTCCTGGCAGCTGTACCGAGCATCCTTCAGCATGCCGGCCAGCATGACAGTTGTGTGGCACACCTGTTAACGGCTGTTCAGCACCCTTGTGGGATTCCTATGGATCGGCCAACCTTTCGCGTGGCAGACCAAGGTGGGCGGCGCCGCGCACCCCGCGGCGTCCTCCGTCGTGCATGCGGATGACAGGGGTTGTCATGCACCTGCCGTAACACCCCCACAGCAGCGCACCACCGATGAGGAGGATCCCTCACATGCCCGTGATGCGTACGTCGCGACGCAGAGTCGCCGCAGTCGGTGCGACAACCGTCGCCGCCCTCGCCCTCGGCACCCTCTCCGCCCACCCGGCCACCGCCGCCGGCTCCGCGCAGGAGGGCGTGATCCAGTACGCCGACGCCCCCAACGCCGTCCAGGGCAGCTACATCGTCACCCTCGACGAGTCCGCCGCCGACTCGGACGCCGCGTCCGGCAAGGCGGTCGCGGCGCGGTACGGCGCGAAGATCAAGAAGACGTACACCGCCGCGCTGAACGGCTACGCCGTGACGCTCTCCGAGGAGCAGGCGAAGAAGCTCGCCGCGGACCCGGCCGTCGACTCCGTCGTCCAGGACCGCGTCTTCACCATCAGCGGCACCCAGACGAACCCGACGTGGGGCCTCGACCGCATCGACCAGCGGAACCTGCCGCTCGACCGGAGCTACACGTACCCGGAGCCGGGCGGCGACGGCGTCACCGCGTACGTCATCGACACCGGCGTCCGCATCACCCACAGCGACTTCGGCGGCCGCGCCTCCTACGGCTACGACGCCGTCGACAACGACAACACCGCGCAGGACGGCCACGGCCACGGCACCCACGTCGCCGGCACCGTCGGCGGCACCACGTACGGCGTCGCCAAGAAGGCGAAGATCGTCGGCGTCCGCGTCCTCAACAACCAGGGCTCCGGCACCACCGCCCAGGTCGTCGCCGGCATCGACTGGGTGACCCGGAACGCGGTCAAGCCGGCCGTCGCCAACATGAGCCTCGGCGGCGGCGCGGACACCGCCCTCGACACCGCCGTGCGCAACTCCATCGCGTCCGGCGTCACTTACGCCGTCGCGGCCGGGAACGACAACAGCAACGCGTCGAACTACTCGCCCGCCCGCGTCGCCGAGGCGATCACGGTCGGCGCGACGACCAACTCCGACGCCCGCTCCAGCTTCTCCAACTACGGCAGCGTGCTGGACATCTTCGCGCCGGGCTCGTCGATCACGTCGGCGTGGAGCACCGGTGACACCGCCACCAGCACCATCTCCGGTACGTCGATGGCCTCCCCGCACGTGGCGGGCGCAGCCGCCCTGTACCTGGCCAACAACCGGTCCGCCACCCCGGCCCAGGTCTCCTCGGCGCTGACCTCCGCCGCCACCACCGGCGCGGTCACCAGCCCCGGCACCGGCTCCCCGAACCGCCTGCTGTACGTCGGTGACGGCGGCACCACGCCCCCGCCGCCCGGCTCCCGCTTCGAGAACACCGGCGACTACACGATCAGCGACCTCGCCACCGTCGAGTCGCCGGTCACCGTCACGGACGTCCCGGGCAACGCCCCGACCGGCCTGAAGGTCGAGGTCAACATCCAGCACACCTACATCGGTGACCTGCGCGTCGAGCTCGTCGCGCCGGACGGCACCGCCTACACGCTGAAGGACCACGGCACGGGCGGCAGCACCGACAACATCAACACCACGTACACCGTGAACGCCTCCTCCGAGGTCGCGAACGGCACGTGGAAGCTGCGGGTGAGCGACAACGCCCGCTACGACACGGGCAAGATCGACTCGTGGGCGCTGCAGTTCTGACGCTCCGCGGGACCTGATTCGACAAGGGCGGTCGCCGGTCCCGGCGGCCGCCCCTCCGCGTACCCGCCGCTGCCCCCCGACCGGACGCGGCCACCGGCGACGGGACGCGGGCACCGGCACCGGACTCCGGCCGCGGGGGAGGCGGGCCGTGGGGCCGGTCAGCCCGGCGAACCACCCCCGGGAGCAGCCCCGTTGCCACGGGCCGCCGCCCGCCGGCCCGGCAGACGGCCGCCGCCCGGCCTGCCCGGTTCGCCGGCCGCATTAGGACCCCTGCCCCGCACCGCGTACGATGCGCGCCGCTCATACGTTTGTTCGTTCCGCCCCCCGACAGGAGCACCGTACCCGTGTCATCGTCCCCGCAGGGCTGGCCCGCGCCGCAGCAGCCCTACCCGCCGGTGCCCCCGCCGCCCGGGGCGCCGTACCCCCCGGCCGCCACCAACGGCCTGGCCATCGCCTCCCTCGTCACCGGCATCGTCTGCCTCGTGCCGCCGCTCGGCCTGGTCCTCGGCGCGGTCGCGCTGGGCCAGATCAAGCGCAAGGGCCAGCGCGGCAAGGGCCTCGCGATATCCGGCATGATCCTGTCGCTGGTCAGCACGCTGCTCGTCGCGGCCGGTTTCGCCCTGGGCGGCTTCAAGGAGTTCGCGGACGGCGTCCGCGAGGTGAAGGAGGACGTCGCCAGTACCAACTCCGCGTTCAGCCTCCGCACCGGCGACTGCTTCAACCAGCCCGGCGGGACGGCCGACCAGCAGGAGGTCGAGACGGTCAAGAGCGTCGACTGCGCCAAGCCGCACGACGCCGAGGTGACCGGCACCTTCCAACTGACCGGCAGCGCGTACCCGGGCGTCCCGGCGATCGAGAAGCAGGCCGAGGAGCGCTGCCTCAAGATCAGCGATCAGTACGCGCTCGACTCCTGGGCGGTGCCGGAGAACGCGGTGACGTTCTACTACCACCCCACCGAGGACAGTTGGCGGCAGATCAAGGACCGCACGGTGACGTGCGCGTTCGCCGCCGAGAAGGGCAAGCTGACCGGCTCGCTGCGCGCGGACGCCACCACGCTGGACGCCGACCAGGTGGCGTACCTCAAGGCGATGAACGCCCTCGACGCCGTGCTCGTCACGGAGCCCGAGGGCGACCCGGAGACCGCCCTCGACGCCAACGTCACCTGGGCCGGTTCGGTCGAGAAGGCCCTCGGCGGCTCGATCGCCCAGTTGAAGGGCCACGCCTTTCCCGGCGCCTCCGCCCAGCCCGTCGCGGAGGTCGTGAAGGAGCTGGAGAAGGCGCGCGGGCACTGGGCGAAGGCCGCGAAGGCTCCCGACGCCGACACCTTCTGGATCCACTACGAGCCCGGTTACGACGCCCTGCCGCTCGACCTGGGCAAGGACGCGCGCGCCGCGCTGAAGCTCTCCACCAAGGCGCCGGCCGAGCCGACCGACTGACGCGGCCGCACGGCAAAGGGTGTTCCGGGGCGCACGACGGCCGCCGTCGTGCGCCCCGCCCGTGGCGGGCCCGAGGTGCCCCGCCAAACAGCAGGCATCACTTCGAGTGAAGCCCTGGCCCATGCTTGCGGAGGGAACTCCCGGTTGTCAGGCTGTCGCTGTCCGTCAACCTGATGGGAGTGGCCCGTGACATTCGGCGAGCAGCCCGCCTATCTGCGCGTGGCGAGCGATCTCCGGCAGAAGATCGTCAACGGCTCGCTGCCCCCGCACACCCGGCTGCCCTCCCAGGCGCGCATCCGCGAGGAGTACGGCGTCTCGGACACCGTCGCGCTGGAGGCGCGCAAGGTCCTGATGGCCGAGGGCCTGGTCGAGGGCCGCTCCGGATCCGGTACGTACGTGCGGGAGCGCCCCGTGCCGCGCCGGATCGCCCGCTCCGGGTACCGCCCGGCGCACGGGTCGGTCGACCCGTTCCGCCAGGAGCAGACCGCCGAGGGCGCGCGGGGCACGTGGGAGTCCAACAGCGAGCAGGAGCGGGCGCCGGCGCCGGTCGCCGCCCGGTTGGACATCGCGCCCGGCGACCCGGTGATGCGCACGCGGTACGTCTTCCGGGACGGCGGCGAACCGATGATGCTCTCCACGTCCTGGGAGCCCCTCGCCATCACCGGGCGCACGCCCGTCATGCTCCCCGAGGAGGGGCCGCTGGGCGGCTGCGGGGTCGTCGAGCGCATGGCCGCGATCGACGTCGTCGTGGACAACGTGGTGGAGGAGGTGGGCGCGCGCCCCGGCCTCGCGGAGGAACTGCTGGCGCTGGGGGGAGTGCCGGGGCACGTGGTGATCGTCGTGGAACGCACGTACTTCGCGTCGGGACGGGCGGTGGAGACGGCCGACATCGTCGTCCCCGCCGACCGCTACCGCGTCGCGTACCACCTGCCGGTGCGCTGAGCGCGGAGGGCCCGAGGGGGCGGAGGGCGGCGCTGGTTCGCGGTGGTTCGTGGGGGCGTACTCGGACGAGTGCGCCCCCTCTTCCTGTGGGATTCCTGGCCGGATCCGTATCTCTTTGTGCAAATGCGTATCCGCTGAGTGAAGGTCAGGCGTAAGCTCAGGCATATGCGGATTGCGGTTTCGGCGGAATCCATCGACACAGGCGACCGGGCGGGGGTAACGGCGTAATGCCCGACAGCGGTACGACTCTTCTCTGGCAGGTCATCCGGCAGGACGGCAACGGCAACCACTACCGGGTCGGCCAGTACGCGACGCGGGACGAGGCGCAGAAGGTCGCCGACAGCCTCGACGCGCGCGGCCACCGGCAGCTCTACTGGGTGGAGCGGATCGGGGAGCCGGCGCACTGACTCCCGCGGGCGGATACGCTCCGGCGCATGACGGATCGTGTGGTGGTCGCCGGAGCCGTGTACGACCGGGGGCGGCTGCTCGCCGCGCGCCGCAGCGCGCCGCCCGAGCTGGCCGGCCGCTGGGAGCTGCCCGGCGGCAAGGTGGAGCCGGGCGAGGGCCCGCGTGAGGCCCTCGTGCGCGAGCTGCGCGAGGAACTGGGCATCGAGGCGGAACCGGGGAAGCGCGTTCCGGGTGCCTGGCCGCTCGGACGCGGCTACGTGCTGCACGTGTGGACGGCCCGTGTGCTCTCCGGCGAGCCCCGGCCCCTCCAGGACCACGACGAACTGCGCTGGCTGACCCGCGCCGAATGGGACACCGTCGACTGGCTGGAACAGGACGTCCCCGCCGTCGTCGAAGCCCTCCGCCACCTCCCCGTCGCGGACGCCGACCCCCCGCGCCCCTGACCGTGGCCCCTGCGCGCCCCTGACCGCAGCCCCCGGTGCCCCCTGATCCCGGCCGACCGCGGCGCGCGGTCCGCCCGGCGGCGCGCGGTCCGCCTCGCGGCGCGGCGTCCCGAACGTCGGTTATGTGCCGCTTTGCCCCTGGAATCGGGTGCGGGCTCTTGCAATCGGATGCGGGGCTCTCTTCTTGGTTCCCTTGGCCTCCTCGGTCCGGGGAAGGGGAAGTGATCGGCGTGGGCGACACCGGTGGCGCGTGCGCCCGGTGGACCCTCCCCGGACGACTCGACCCCGTGCGCACGGCCCGCCGCGCCCTCCGTGACACCCTGCGCGACCGGCGGTTCGGCGCACCCCTCGGTGGCATCGCCGTCCTCCTCGTCGGCGGGCTCGTGACCGATTCCCTGCGGCACGCCCACGGCGCCGTCTGCCTGCGCGTCAGTAGCCTCCCTGCGTCCCACGACCCCCTCCCGTGCCACCCCGCCCTCCTCGTCGAGGTCTCCGATCCGGTTCCGGATCCGCCCCGCGCCCGCCCCGCCGACCCCGGCGACGAGGGGGGACGCGGGCTCCGGCCCGCCGCCCGCTCCCCCTGCCATCGGGGTACGAAGAAGAGCCAGAGGGGCAAGACCGTGTGGTTCGAGCCGTGCCTGCCGGGTTAGAAGAGGTAAGGGACAACGATCACTCCGGGGCCGGCTCAAAACGAACGAGACCACCCTGTGATCGTGAACGGCGTGCCGACGGGGGCCGTAGTGCTGAATACTGCGGGAATGGCCGGTCCGGTGCGGTGAGCTGGAGGGGACGGTCGCGTGAGCGAGATACCTGGGACGGCGGACGGCGTCGTGTGGCAGAGCAACCCACCCGGTTCGATCTACGACTACATCGGAGTGGCGTCGTTCTCCATCGGCCCCGACGGGCTCGTCGACCAGTGGAGCCTGCGCGCCGCCGAGATGTTCGGCATCCCTGCCGAAGAGGTCAGGGGCATGGACCCCGTCGAGGTTTTCATCCCCGCCGAGCTGCGGTCGCGCGGCCACCGCAAGGTCGCCGAGATCCTCGACGGCAAGGAGTGGACGGGCCTCGTCCCCTTCCGCGTGCCCGGGGAACGACGCGTGCGCGGCCTCGCCGAGGTGTACGTCATGCCGAGCGAGACCGAGTACGGCGAACGCGGTGCCGTATGCATCGCCGTGGACGTACGCGCCCTACGCCGCATCGAGACCGACTTGGCTTCCTCACAGGCGATATTCGGCCAATCTCCGTTCGGCTTCCTCCTCTTCGGTACGGACCTGACGGTCCAGCGCGCCAACCAGCGCTTCGCCACCGTCTTCGGCGGCACCGCCGAGGACCACCGCGGCCGCACCGTCCACGACTACCTCTCCCGCCCCGAGGCCGACCGGATGACCGCCGCGCTCCGCCGCGTCCTGGAGACCGGCGAGGCCGTCACCGACCTGGAGATCGTCGGCACCGCCCCCGGCTCCACCGACCGCCGCCACTGGTCCGTCAACCTCTACCGCGTGCACAGCGGCTCCGGCCGCCCCATCGGCGTCGCCGGGCTCAGCACCGACGTGACCCGCCGCCACAACGCCGCCCGCGAGGCCGCCAGCGCCCGCCGCAACCTCGCCCTCCTCAACGAGGCGACCGCCCGCATCGGCACGTCCCTGGACCTGGAGACCACCGCCCGCGAACTCCTCGACGTCGCCGTCCCCGGCTTCTGCGACCTGGCCGCCGTCGACCTCTACCAGGGCCTCCTCAGCGGCGACGAGGCCCCGCCCGGTCAGGCGGGCGGGCGCACCGCCCAGCTCCGCCGCGTCGCCTTCGCCAGCGCCGTCTCCGACGCGCCGCCCCTCGTCGGCCCGCCCCCCGCCGCCCCCGACTGCTGCGAGACCGGGCCCACCCTCGTCGGATCCGTCCACCGCTTCCCGTTCCACTCGCCCTGCGCCACGGCCCTGCGCACCGGCCGCCCCGTCCTCGTCCCCGCCGGTGACGGCGGCCTCGTCCACTCCACCCTCGCCGTGCCGATGGTCGCCCACGACACCGTCGTCGGACTCGTCCAGTTCTCCCGTACGAAGGGCAGCGAACCGTTCGGCGAACGCGACCGGGCCCTCGCCGTCGAGCTCGCCGCCCGGGCCGCCGTCTGCATCGACAACGCCCGCCTCTACCGCCGTGAACACGAGCGCGCCCTGATCCTCCAGCGCAGCCTCCTCCCGCCCGGCGACCCGGAGGCCGCCGGACTGGACATCGCCTGCCGCTACCTCCCCGGCAACGCCGCCACCGAGGTCGGCGGCGACTGGTTCGACGTCATCGACCTGCCCGGCCACCGCACCGCCCTCGTCGTCGGCGACGTCATGGGCCGCGGCCTGCGCGCCGCCGTCGCCATGGGCGAACTCCGCACCGCCGTAAGGACCCTGGCCCAGCTCGACCTCGAACCGGCCGAGGTCCTCTCCCACCTGGACGAGATCGCCCGGGGCCTCGGCGCGCCCATCGGCGCCCAGTCGTCGCGCGCGGCCCACAAGCCGCGCGGCCCCGAACTGTCCGAGGTGTACCTCGCGACCTGCGTGTACGCCGTGTACGACGCCGTCACCCGGCGCTGCACGTTCGCCAACGCCGGGCACCTGCCGCCCGTGCTGGTCGCGCCCGGCGAGGAGGCGCGGCTGCTCGACGTACCGCCGGGCATGCCGCTCGGCGTCGGCGGGGAGCCGTTCGAGGAGGTCGAGGTCGAGCTGCCCGAGGGCGCGCTGCTGTCCCTCTACACCGACGGGCTCGTCGAGTCCCGCAACCACCCCCTGGACGAGGGCCTCCAGGCGCTCCGGCAGGCCCTCACCGGACCCGAGCGTCCCCTGGAGGACGCCTGCGACCACGTCCTGGGCACCCTCGACACCCGCCACGGCCAGGACGACATCGCGCTGCTGATGGCCCGGGTCCGCGGACTGCCCGCCGAGGCGGTCGGCGACTGGCGGCTGCCGCGCGAGCCCCGGTCCGTGGGGCGCGCCCGGGAACTGGCCCGCGCCCAGCTCACCGCCTGGGAGCTGGAGCCGCTGATCGACACCGTCGAACTGCTCGTCAGCGAACTCGTCACCAACGCCCTGCGCTACGGCGAGGGCGAGATCAGGCTGCGGCTGCTGCGCGACCGCACGCTCGTGTGCGAGGTGTGGGACGCGGGCCTCGTCCAGCCCCGCCGCCGCCGCGCCCGCGACACCGACGAGGGCGGCCGGGGGCTCCAGCTCGTCGGCCTGCTCAGCGCCGGCTGGGGCTCGCGGCGGACGCCCCGCGGCAAGACGGTCTGGTTCGAACTGGCCCTCCCCGACGGAAGGGCGGCGGCGGAACCGACGGTGGACCAACTGCTGAGCATGTTCTGACGGCTCGGGCCCTGACGGCACGGACCTCCACGGCTCGGGTCCTGACGGCGCGGACCCCGACGGCACGGGGAGCGGCCCCTGCGGACCGCGCGGGCGGGAAGAGGGGCGCGCCCGTGGTCCGCCCGTGGAACCGGAGGGGCGTGCGGCAGATGCGCTGACCTCGGAACCACTCGCCGTCGTCCCTCTCCACGCGTGTGGTGCGCGGCGCCGCTTCCCGGGCCCCATCCGTCGCGGGAGGCCCCTCTCCGCTCTCCGCGCGCGTGGCGCGGGCGGACGAGATCGGTCCCCGCGAAGTCCAGGGGCACCCGCGCACGGTGCGCGGGAACGAGCCTGCGCGTGCGCGGGGTGCCGCGAGCGCCCCTCCACGCGCGCGTGGCGCGCGGCCCGTCGCCGCGCCCGCCCTGTCCGAGCAGGCCCGACCCGCCACGCGCACGCGCGCGTGGCGCGCGGGTGCGGGACCCGCCGTGCGTGCCGTCAGAGGCGCCCCCCGCCGCCGAGCCGGCCCCGCGTCCCCCCGCCGCCGAAGCTCGCCGGACCACCCGCGACCCCGCCCGGTGCCTCGCCCGACCCCCCGCCCAGGAGGCCGCCCAGCAGGATCCCGCCCAGCACGGCGCCTCCCCGGCCGCCGGGGTCACCCGGCTCCCCGCCGGGGGCGCCGCGCAGCCGTACGTCCTGCTCGGCCAGCTCCTGAGCCTGCCGGGCCAGCGCGTCCGCCCGCTGCGCCTCCGCCAGCGCGGCGCGCGGGTCCGTGCCCGTACCGGCACCGGCCGCCGCCAGGAGCCGCCGGGCCTCCGCGAGTCGGGTGCGGGCCCCGCAGGCCACGGCGCCCCGGTGCGTCGCCACGTAGTCCTCCGCGGCGCCCACCGACGACCGGGCGGTCAGCAGCGCCTGGTCCAGGAAGGCGCGGGCCCGCCGCGCGCCGTCCGCCCGCTCCAGCACCTCGTCCAGCGCCGCGTGGGCCTCCCCGGTGCGGCGCAGCGCGTCGACGGGGTCGTACCGGCCCGTCTCCACCACGCGCCGCACGTCCCGGACGGCGGCCTCCAGCCGCGCCGCCCGCCCCCGCAGCCCGGCCCTCGGCAGCCCGCGGGACGTGCCCTCCAGGGCCCCGCGCGCCTCCGCGAGGTCCGCCTCGGCCTCCGCGAGCGCCCCCGGCAGCCTCCCGGCGGCCTCCGCCAGCTCCACGGCCCGCCGGTCCACGGCGTCGATCAGCCGGGCGGCCTGCCCGACGGCTCCCTCGGCGGCCCGCAGGTACGGGGCGGCGGACGGCGGGGATCCGGTCCCCGCCGCCGCACGGGCCTCCAGGGCCTCCCGGGCCCGGGCCAGGTTCGCCGCCGCGAAGGCGAGACGGGCCCCGGCCTGGGCGGGCGCCGTGGCGACGGGGGCCGCCGCCGTGCCCGTGTAGTGGGCGCGCATCGCCGTGAGCGTCGCCACCGCCGTCGTCAGGCGGCCCTCCAGGTCCCGGTGCGCGGCCTTTGCCGCCGCCAGGGCCTCCGGGGCCGTGCGCTCCAGGTCGCGCAGCTCGTCGAAGGCCGCCGACTCCTCGTCGAGGCGCCGCTCCGCGTCCGCGCACAGGGTGGTGATCTCCTCCAGCACCGCCCGCCGCGTCACCTCGTCCCCCGGCTCCCCGTCGTCGAGCCGCTGCCGCAGCCGGAACGCCGCCGCCAGCCGGCCCCGCGCGTACGCGACCGCCTCGGTGAACGGCTTCGCCGCGGCCTCGCCGAACCGCGCCACCGCGACCTCCAGCTCCTCCTGGCTCGTCCGCACCGCGTCGTCCGCCTCCACCAGCGCCCGCGCCGCCCGCCCGTCCAGCTCCGCGGCCCGGGGCACGGGCACCCCGCCGTGCGGCGTCGTCCGCGTCCGGGTCCGCCGGCGCCGGCTCGCGTACGCGTACCCGGCCATCGCCAGCGCCCCGGCGACCAGGGCCGCCGGGACGGCCAGCTCCGCGCCGGGCCCCCCGCCGTTCCCCGGGTCGGGCGCGCCCGAGAGGACCGTCGGCACGGGTGCGGACCGCCCCGCGGGCACCGCGCCGTACCCCTCGGCGGCGCCGCTCGCGGCCCCCGCCCGGTCGTGGCCCCCCGTCCGACCGCCGCCCCCCGTCCGGTCGTCGGCGCGCGGTGCGGACCCCACGGCGGTGTGCGTCGCCCCGTCGGGCCGGTCCTGCGGCGGCCGGCCCGTGGCGTCGCCCACGCGCGCGTACCGCCGTTCCCGCGCCGCCGCGAGCAGCACGTCGCCGGTGCCGGGGGCGCCCGCCCGGTCGGTGATCCGGCCCCGCCGGTCCAGCGGGCCCGGCTCCTCCGCGCGCCCGCCCGGGGCCGCGGGCCCCACCAGCAAGCACACCGCCATCGGAAGTCCGGCGAGGAGGGCCGTGAGGGGCCGGGGCGCTCTGCGCGTCACAGGAGTGAGGTTAGGCCGGAGGCCGGGCCTCCGCGACCGGGCGAACAAGCCGCCCCGGGCCGCGGCCGTGCCGGGCGGCCCGGCACCGCGCCGGGGTGGCGTCCGACGGCGTCCGGGGCCGCCCCGGAGCCCGTCCCCGGCCGGGCCCGTTGCGCCGCCCGGGTGGGCTTTCGGAGCGGCCCCGCCGTGTCGCCGCCGGCCCGCCCGCCCCCTCCTCTTCAGTAGACGGGCAATAGGTGTGATCATCCCTAAATTCAAAAACCGGACGAAGAGGTACAAGCCATGTCCCAGGTCGGCGTCCGCGCACTTCGGTCCGCCGCGCTCCTCACCAGCGGGGCGCTCGCCGTATCCGTACTCGCCGGCTGCAGCTCCGGGGACGAGGAGAACACCGGCCGGGCCGTCCCCGCGGACATCGCGGCCGCGCCCCGCTCCGAGGTCGCGGACGGCGGCACCCTGCGCTGGGCGGTCGACGCGCTGCCCGCCACCCTCAACACCTTCCAGGCCGACGCCGACGCCGCCACCGCCCGGGTCGCCGGGGCCGTGCTGCCCGCCCTCTTCACCCTCGACGAACGCGGCCGGCCGCAGCCCAACCCGGACTACCTGGAGTCCGCCGAGATCATCGAGCGCGAACCCAAGCAGGTCGTCCGGTACAAGCTCCACCAGCAGGCCGTGTGGAGCGACGGCCGCGAGATCGGCGCCTCCGACTTCGTCGCCCAGTGGCGGGCCCTGCGAGGCCGTGACAGCGCGTACTGGACGGCGCGCAACGCCGGGTACGAGCGCATCGAGAAGATCGAGCGCGGCGCCGACGACCTGGAGGTCCGAGTCACCTTCGGCAAGCCCTACGCCGACTGGAAGTCGCTGTTCACCCCGCTGTACCCGAAGGAGGTCACCGGGTCGCCGAGCACCTTCAACGACGGCGCCCGCACCAGGCTGCCGCGGACCGCGGGGCCGTTCCGGCTGAAGGCGGTCGACACGAAGGCCGGCACCCTCACCCTCGTCCGCGACCCGCGCTGGTGGGGCGAGCCCGCGAAGCTCGACAGCCTCGTCCTGCGCGCCGTCCCGCGCGGCCGCCGGGCCGAGGCGCTCCTCGCGAACGCCGTCGACATCGCCGAGGTCGACGCGGCCGTCGCCGCCCGCGTCACCCGCGCCGGGGGAGAGGGCCGCCCGGGCGCCGGGGGCCGACCCGCCGCGGACGGACCCGACACCGCCAAGGCGCCCTCCGCCGCCCTGGAGTCCTGGGCCGCCGCGTACGGCTCCGACGAGGCGAAGGCCGCCGCCGCGCGCGCCGCGCGCCTCCGCGACCAGCGGGCCGCCGCCGCGTACGAGACCGAGCGGCGGGCCCTGAGCGGCTACGTCGTCCGCAAGACCCTGGAGCCCGCGTTCACCCAGCTCGCCCTGAACGGCGAGTCCGGGCCGCTCGCCGACGAGCGGGTGCGCCGCGCGGTCGCCCGCGCCCTGGACCGCCGCGAGCTGGCCGAAACCGTACTGGCCCCGCTGGGGCTGCCGGCGGAACCGGTGGGCTCCCACCTGGCGCTGGCCGGGCAGGACGCGTACGCCGACAGCAGCGGCGCCCTGGGCGGCCAGGACACCGAGGAGGCCCTCGCCCTGCTCGCCGACGCGGGCTGGACGAAGGCGGGCGCCCGCGCGAGCGCCGCGCCGACGAAGGGCGCCAAGGCGGGGGCGGAGGCGTCGGGGACCCCGTCGAAGGGCGCTTCGCCCGCCGCCGCGCCCGAGCGGCCCCCGGGCGCGGCGACCGGGGCGAAGACGGTGGACCTGCCGTCCGACGACGGCCTGTACATCGTCGGCGACGAGAAGCCGTCCGACGGCGGCGGGCCCGGCACGCACGTCCTCGCGCCCGCGCCGGCCGCGGCCGTCCACAGCAGGCTCGTCCTCGGCCAGGCCCGCGCCGTCACGGCCGCCCTCGCCGACGAGGAGACCGGCACCGACGAGACCGGCACCGACGACGAGACCGGCAGCGGGGACGCCGAGGAGGCCGGGGAGCCGCGGGGCGCCTCCGGCACCGAGCGCCCCAAGGCCAAGGGCGGCGCCCCCGGCGCGTACGCCCCCGTCGGCACCGCCGCCCCCGCCGCCCCGTCCGGGAAGCCCGACGCCGCGGGACCCGCCGGCCCCCTCGGCAAGGACGGCCGGCCGCTGGCCCTCCGCTTCGTCCTGCCCTCCGGCCCCGGCTCCGAGTCGCTGCGGACGGTCGGCGAGAAGATCGCGGCGATGCTGGACCGCGTCGGCGTGCGCACCGAGATCAGCAAGGTCCCGGACGAGAGCTTCTTCAAGGACCACATCGCCTCCGGCGACTACGACCTCGCCCTCTACTCCTGGCCCGGCACCGCCTTTCCCGCCACGGACGGCCGGCCCATCTACGCCAAGCCGGAGCCGGCCACGGACGGCTCGCTGCTGGTGGAGCAGAACTACACGCGCGTGGGCACCGACCACATCGACCAGCTCTTCGAGCAGGCCGCCGCCGAGCTGGACGAGAAGGCCGCCCGCGACCTGGTGCGCCGCGCCGACGCCCGCATCTGGGCCGCCGCCGGGTCGATCCCCCTCTTCCAGCGGCCCGAGCTCGTCGCCGTCAGGAAGAACGTCGTCAACGCGGGCGCCTTCGGCTTCACGACCCCCCGCTACGAGAACATCGGGTTCGCGGCGCCGAAGAAGAAGTGAAGCCGTAGCGAACAAGCTCAAGAACCGCTCAGATCCGTTGCCCGCCGGGCCTCCCGGCGGGCACGATCATGCCCGGGAGGCCGAGTGTGCGGCAGCCCCGTACCATGGACAGAGCCGTGGCGCGTCCGCCCGGCGGGCGTACTGAGGAAAACGAGACGCCGCACCCACGATCCGAGAGAAGCGCCAGCCACCCATGCCCACGCGCCACGACATCCGTAACGTAGCCATCGTCGCCCACGTCGACCACGGCAAGACGACCATCGTCGACGCCATGCTGAAGCAGGCGGGCGCCTTCGCCGCCCACCAGCTCGACTCCGTCGACGACCGCATGATGGACTCGAACGACCTGGAGCGTGAGAAGGGCATCACGATCCTCGCCAAGAACACGGCGGTGAAGTATCACCCCAAGGACGGCGGGGCCCCGATCACCATCAACATCATCGACACCCCCGGCCACGCCGACTTCGGCGGCGAGGTCGAGCGCGGCCTGTCGATGGTCGACGGCGTCGTGCTCCTCGTGGACGCGTCCGAGGGTCCGCTCCCGCAGACCCGCTTCGTGCTCCGCAAGGCCCTGCAGCGCCGCATGCCGGTGATCCTCTGCATCAACAAGACGGACCGCCCGGACTCCCGGATCGACGAGGTCGTCAACGAGACCTACGACCTCTTCCTCGACCTGGACGCGGACGAGGAGCAGATCGAGTTCCCGATCGTCTATGCCTGCGGCCGCGACGGCATCGCGTCGCTGACCAAGCCGGAGGACGGCACGGTCCCGGCGGACTCCACCAACCTGGAGCCGTTCTTCTCCACGATCCTGGAGCACATCCCGGCCCCGGTGTACGACGAGGAGGCCCCGCTCCAGGCCCACGTCACCAACCTGGACGCCGACAACTTCCTCGGCCGCATCGCGCTGCTGCGCGTCGAGCAGGGCGAGCTGCGCAAGGGCCAGACGGTCGCGTGGATCAAGCGCGACGGCACCGTCTCCAACGTCCGCATCAGCGAGCTGATGATGACCGAGGCGCTGACCCGCAAGCCGGCCGAGAAGGCGGGCCCGGGCGACATCTGCGCCGTCGCCGGCATCCCCGACATCATGATCGGCGAGACGCTGGCCGACCCGGAGAACCCGATCGCGCTGCCGCTGATCACGGTCGACGAGCCGGCGATCTCGATGGTCATCGGTACGAACACCTCGCCGCTGGTCGGCCGTGGCGCCACCGGCAAGGGCGCGGACAACAAGGCGGCCGTGAAGGACCGGAAGGTCACCGCCCGCCAGGTGAAGGACCGCCTGGACCGCGAGCTGGTCGGCAACGTCTCGCTGCGCGTCCTGGACACCGAGCGCCCCGACGCCTGGGAGGTGCAGGGCCGCGGCGAGCTGGCGCTGGCCATCCTGGTCGAGCAGATGCGCCGCGAGGGCTTCGAACTGACCATCGGCAAGCCGCAGGTGGTCACCAAGGAGATCGACGGCAAGGTCCACGAGCCGGTCGAGCGCATGACCATCGACGTGCCCGAGGAGCACATGGGCGCCGTCACGCAGCTCATGGGCGTCCGCAAGGGCCGCATGGACAACATGTCCAACCACGGCTCCGGCTGGGTGCGCATGGAGTTCGTCGTCCCGTCCCGCGGCCTGATCGGCTTCCGTACCGAGTTCCTGACCCAGACGCGCGGCACGGGCATCGCCCACTCCATCCACGAGGGCCACGAGCCCTGGTTCGGCACGCTGACGACCCGCAACAACGGCTCGCTCGTCGCCGACCGGGCCGGCGCGGTCACCGCCTTCGCGATGACCAACCTCCAGGAGCGCGGCGTCCTCTTCGTGGAGCCCGGCACCGAGGTGTACGAGGGCATGATCGTCGGTGAGAACTCCCGCTCCGACGACATGGACGTCAACATCACCAAGGAGAAGAAGCTCACGAACATGCGGTCGTCCTCGGCCGACTCGTTCGAGGCGATCGTCCCGCCGCGCAAGCTCTCCCTGGAGCAGTCCCTGGAGTTCTGCCGCGACGACGAGTGCGTCGAGGTGACCCCGGAGGCCGTCCGCATCCGGAAGGTCAACCTGGACGCGCGCGAGCGCGCCCGCACGGCCTCCCGCGCCAAGCACGGCTGACGCGCACGCGGGCGGACGTCCACGCGGACCGGACGCGGGCGGGAACTCCTCGGAGTTCCCGCCCGCGCGGCGTTTCCGGCCTCCTCCCGACCCCCGGCCGCGGGAGCGGGCACACGCGTCCGCGCGGCCGGTGGAGGAGCCGAGCGGACGGCCGACGGAGGAGCCGAGCGGGCGGCGACCGCTGCCGAGGCGCGGACCGGCGGGCATCCCGCGCCGAGCGGGGAAGGCCGCCGGGGCACGGACCACGACGGGGCTCGGTGGCGGGCACCATAGCCGTTCAGACGGGGGTGGCAACCGATTTACTCACCGCTCCCGTCCGGTTTCCGGATGTCTACGACCGATACATAGGTAACGAGTCCGTTTCGCGGCCATCTATATCGGATCACTTTGTCCAGATTTCGAATGCTGTGGCGGCTAGGTGTGACCGAACCGAGACCAAAACCTTGTGGTCCGCCTGTTGGGGGATGGCTGATAGTTAAGCGCGTAGAGCTCGGGTCAATGGGTCACGCGCTGTGGGGAGCGCGCCGACTCTCGGGCACTTGGGGGTACTTTCAGAACGCGCCGTCAGGGGTGTCGGCGTGCTTCGTTGTACCCGTCTCGTAGTGACAAGTGAACTCTTGAGGAGGACCCCATGCGTGGTGCCATAAGCACCAAATGGGTCGTGTGCGCGGTAGTGATCCCCACGGGGGCGAGCCGGCCGTGACGAGCCCAGCGCAGACAGAGGTCGCCGAGGCAGCCGTGGTCCTGGAAGCGGAGTCCGCGCCGGCCGGCGCGACCGCACCGGCCAAGGATCCTGCGGGGCTGTCGCCCGGGCAGTTGATGTGGCGACGATTCAAGCGCGACAAGACCGGAGTCGTCTCCGCGTTCGTGGTCGTCTTCTTCTTCGTCATCGCACTGCTCGCTCCGGTGATCTCCAAGCTGTACGGGAAGGATCCGTACACCCTCTACGGGCAGGAAACCGTCGGGCTCCTCGACGAGTTCAGCATCCCGACCGGTGTCTTCGGAGGCGTCTCCGGGGAGCATTGGTTCGGCATCGAGCCGATCCTGGGCCGGGACGTGTTCATGCAGTTGCTCTACGGCATGCGCACGTCCATCTACACGGCCCTGGCCGCGACGCTCATCATGGTCGTCGTCGGCGTGGTGATCGGCATGGTGGGCGGCTACTACGGGGGGAAGGTCGACTACGCCCTCGGACGTTTCACGGACTTCCTCCTGGGCTTCCCGAGCCAGCTGTTCTTCATCGCCTCGATGCCGGTCGTCACGGCGGCGTTCGTCCGCCCCGACGAGGAGACGCCGACGGCGCTGCGGGCCACCGCGATCGTCGTGGTGCTCTCGTTCCTGGGGTGGATGGGGCTGTCCCGCCTGATCCGCGCGGCGACGCTCTCCCTGCGTGAGCGCGAGTTCGTCGAAGCCGCGAAGATCGCGGGTGCCTCTCCCTGGCGGATCATCCGCAAGGAACTGCTGCCCAACCTGGTCACACCGATCCTCGTGCAGGCCACGCTGATGCTGCCTGCCACGATCCTGTCGGTCGCCTTCCTGTCCTACGTGGGTGTCGGCTACGTCGAGCCCACTCCGGACTGGGGCCGGATGTTCGCCATCGGCGGCTCCATCTACGAGCAGGACCCGGCGTACATGTTCTTCCCGGGTATCGCGATGGTCGTCTTCGTCGTCGCGTTCAACCTGCTCGGTGACTCGGTACGGGACGCCTTCGACCCGAAGTCCGGACGCTGACGCCTCGTCCCCTGCCGGGCTGCTGCCACCCATAAGGGCATCGCCCTGACCGTGCGTCAGGCAGCACAGTTGGATCACTACTGACAGATAGGCACTCATCACCATGAGCATCTTTGGCACGCGAACGGCGCGCGCTGCCGTTGTCGCCCTGGCTGCCGGCTCGCTGGCGCTCACGGGCTGCAGCGGCAACAGCAAGGACAAGAGCGGCACGACGGGCGGAGTCAACCAGGACGAGGCGGCCAAGCAGGGGGCGGCCGTCTCCTTCGGCGACGCCAAGGTGTCCACCGGCCCGGCCGCCGAGGTCCCGGGCGCCAAGCCCGGCGGCACCATCGCCATCTACCAGACGGACGACTTCTCCCACCTGGACCCGGCGCAGAGCTACGTCAGCGACGCCCGCCTGCTCGGCCGCCTGATCCACCGCGGCCTGACGCAGTACCAGGAGGGCGAGGGCGGCAAGCTCACCGTCGTCGGGGACATCGCCACGGACTCCGGCACCACCACCGACGGCGGCAAGACCTGGAAGTACACGCTGAAGGACGGCGTGAAGGACGCGAACGGCAACGTGATCACGTCCGCCGACGTCCGTCACACGGTCGAGCGCCTGTACGCGCCGTTCGTCACCGACGGCCCGGTGTACCTGCAGAACTGGCTCTCCGGTGAGGGCACCACCTACCGCAAGGCCCTGCCCGACGGCCCGTACAAGGGCAAGCACCTGCCGGACACCGTCCTGGAGACCCCGGACGCGAAGACCGTCATCTTCAAGTTCAAGGAGCCCCAGGCGGACCTGCCGCAGGCCCTCGCCATGACCGGCTACTCCATCGTCCCCGCCAAGGGCGACACGAAGGAGAAGTACGACACGGCCCCGGTCGCGCTCGGCCCCTACAAGATCGCCGAGTTCAAGCCCGGCAAGTCCATGAAGCTGGTCAAGAACACGAACTGGGACCCGAAGACCGACTCGGTCCGCCACCAGTACGTGGACGGCTTCAACATCACCTTCAACCAGGACGACGAGGCGCAGACCAAGACGATCCTCGCCGACCGCGGTGAAGGCAAGAACATGATCCAGCTGACGGGCACCGTCGCCACCACCCAGGTGCGCAACGTCCTGTCGGACCCCGCCGCCAAGAAGCGCACGATCCAGGGCTACCAGCCGTACGTCTGGCAGCTGAACTTCAACCTGGACCGCATGAAGGACAAGAAGGTCCGCGACGCCATCGCCATCGCGATGCCGAGCGCGAACATCTACCAGCCCGACGGCGGCGCCTACGGCGGCGAGATCGCGACCGGCCTGATAGCCCCGACCCTTCCGGGCTTCGAGAAGAACTACGACCCGTTCGAGAAGAAGAAGTACCCGAACGGGAACATCGAGAAGGCCAAGAAGATGATCGAGGAGGCGGGCGCCAAGGGCAAGAAGGTCGTCTACGCCTACGCGAACACCCCGAAGCGCCAGCAGCAGGCCGTCGTCATCGCCAACGCCCTGACCAAGATCGGTCTGGACGTCCAGAAGAAGGAGATCGACGGCGCGACCTGGTACGAGCAGGTCGGCAAGGTCAACAACGGCCTGGACCTGTACATGACGGGTTGGGGCCAGGACTGGGCCTCCGCCTCCACCGTGATCCCGCCGCTGTACGACGGCAACCAGCTGCAGGACGGTTCTTCGGTCTACTCGCACATCAACGACCCGAAGGTCAACGCTGACATCGCCAAGGCCAAGAAGATCACGGACCCGGCCGAAGCGCAGAAGGCGTGGACCGAGCTGCACCACGACATCGTGGAGCGGATCAACCCGGCGGCGCCGCTGTACTTCACCAAGTCGCTGCAGATCCAGGGCTCGAACGTCGGTGGTGCGCGCTACTCCACCGACCTGAGCGCCATCGACGTCACGCGCGTCTTCCTCAAGAGCTGACACTGGCTCAGGCCGGCTCCGGGGGTGTGCACACGGCGGATCGCACACCCCCGGATCGCCGGCCCTCTCTCCGTTCGAACCCCTCCTTGCCGCCGTCCTGAGAGCAGCGACCAGTCATGCTTCAATTCCTCCTTCGCCGGACGTTCGGCGCTGTGGTGATCCTCTTCTTGATCAGCGCCAGCACGTTCTTCATGTTCTTCGCCATCCCGCAGGACCCCGCCCTGCTCGCGTGCGGCAAGAACTGCACCCCCGACGCCCTGGAAGTCATCCACAAGAACCTCGGGCTCGACCAGCCCGTCCCCGTGCAGTTCTGGGACTACATGGTCGGCATCTTCGCCGGGCGCGACTTCTCCGTGGGCCACTGCTCGGCTCCCTGCTTCGGTGTCTCCTTCGACAACCAGCAGATGGTCTGGGACACGATCATCGACCGGCTCCCGCTCACCCTCTCGCTCTCGATCGGCGGCATCCTGGTCTTCCTCACCGTCGGCCTCGGCGCCGGCATGCTCGCCGCCTGGAAGAAGGGCACCGCGGTCGACAAGGTCTTCAGCGGGGGTTCGCTCGTCCTGTCGTCCCTGCAGATCTACTTCCTCGGCCCGGTCGTCCTGGGCATCTTCGTCTACTCGACCGGCTGGCTGGACAAGCCCGAGTACGTACCGTTCAGCGAGAGCCCGACCGGCTGGTTCATGGGCCTGCTCATCCCGTGGTGCGTGATGTCCGTGATCTTCACGGCCAACTACACCCGCATGTCCCGCTCGACGATGATCGAGCAGCTCCAGGAGGAGCACGTCCGCGCCGCCCGCGCCAAGGGCATGAGCGGCAGGTTCGTCTTCTTCCGCTACGCCTGGCGCGGATCGCTCATCCCGATCGTCACCATCCTCGGCATGGACCTCGGCTCCCTGTTCGGCGGGGCCATGGTGACGGAGCTGACCTTCGGCCTCGCGGGCATCGGCCGCCTCGCCCGCGACTCGGTGATCGACAAGGACCTCCCGCTCACCATGGGCGTGATGGTCTTCAGCGCCGCCCTCATCCTGCTCTTCAACATCATCGTGGACGCGATGTACGCGATCATCGATCCGCGCGTGCGCCTGTCCTAGGAGAACGACCGTGACCACACTGACCAAGACCGAGGACGCAACGGCTCCGACCGGGTCGGAAGCGTTCCTGTCGGTACGCGACCTGCGTGTCCGGTTCTCCACCGAGGACGGCATCGTCAAGGCGGTGGACGGCCTCTCGTTCGACCTGGAGCGCGGCAAGACGCTCGGCATCGTGGGCGAGTCGGGCTCCGGCAAGTCGGTCACCAACCTGACGATCCTGGGCCTGCACAACGCGAAGACCACCGAGATCACCGGCTCGATCAAGCTGGACGGCCAGGAGCTCACGGACGCTTCGCAGAAGCAGCTCGAGAGGCTGCGCGGCAACAAGATGGCCATGATCTTCCAGGACGCGCTCACGGCCCTGTCGCCGTACTACACGATCGGCCGACAGATCGCCGAGCCGTTCCGGAAGCACACGGGCGCCTCCAAGAAGGAGGCCCGCGACCGGGCCATCGAGATGCTGGGCAAGGTCGGGATCCCGGACCCCAAGGCCCGCGTGGACGACTACCCCCACCAGTTCTCCGGCGGCATGCGCCAGCGTGCGATGATCGCGATGTCGCTGGTCTGCAACCCCGAACTCCTCATCGCCGACGAGCCGACCACCGCGCTCGACGTGACGGTCCAGGCCCAGATCCTCGACCTCCTGAAGGACCTCCAGCAGGAGTTCGGCTCCGCGATCATCCTGATCACCCACGATCTCGGCGTGGTCGCCAACACGGCCGACGACCTGCTCGTGATGTACGCGGGCCGGGCCGTGGAGCGCGGGTCCGTGCGCGAGGTGCTGAAGGCGCCGGCGCACCCCTACACGTGGGGTCTGCTGGGCTCCATGCCGAGCCTGTCGTCGGACGTCGACGAGCCGCTGCGGCCGATCCCCGGTACGCCGCCGAGCCTGCTGAACCCGCCGATCGGCTGCCCGTTCCACCCCCGCTGCGAGTACACCGGCCTGGTCGGCGGGGACCGGTGCGCCAGTGAGCGCCCGCTGCTCGCCGAGGGAAGGGCGGCCGCGTGCCACCTGGCGGAGGAGCAGCGGCAGCAGGTTTTCATCGAGACGATTCAGCCCCGGCTGGGCTGAGCGACACCGGCAACTGGGGCTATGACCATGAGCGAGAACACCACCACCAACGCCGGTGACGCGGTCCCGGCGCAGCGGACCGCGTCCGAGCCGCTGATGCGCGTCGAGGGGCTGGCCAAGCACTTCCCCGTGAAGGCCGGCTTCCCGATCAAACGGACGGTCGGCGCGGTCAAGGCCGTCGACGGCCTCACCTTCGACGTGTTCCCGGGCGAGAGCCTGGGCCTGGTCGGCGAGTCCGGATGCGGCAAGTCGACCACCGGCCGGCTGATCACGCGCCTGATGGAGCCCACCGGCGGGAGGATCGACTACGCGGGCCGCGACATCACGCACGCCGGCCGCAAGGAGCTGGCGCCGATCCGGTCCGAGATCCAGATGATCTTCCAGGACCCGTACGCCTCCCTCAATCCGCGGCAGACGGTCGGCACGATCATCTCCAGCCCCATGGAGATCAACGGGATCAATCCGCCCGGGGGCCGGGAGAAGAAGGTCCGCGAGCTGCTGGAGACCGTCGGTCTCAACCCGGAGCACTACAACCGCTTCCCGCACGAGTTCTCCGGCGGCCAGCGCCAGCGCATCGGCGTCGCCCGCGCCCTGGCGCTGGAGCCGAAGCTGATCGTCGCGGACGAGCCGGTGTCGGCGCTGGACGTGTCGATCCAGGCGCAGGTCGTCAACCTCCTCCAGAACCTCCAGCGGGACCTGGGCATCGCGTTCGTGTTCATCGCCCACGACCTCGCGGTGGTGCGGCACTTCTCCGAGCGCGTCGCGGTGATGTACCTCGGCAAGATCGTGGAGATCGCCGACCGGGACTCGTTGTACAACCGGCCGCGCCACCCGTACACGCACGCGCTGCTGTCGGCGGTGCCGGAGCCGGACCTCGACGCCGGCAGCCGCGAGCGCATCCGCCTCGCCGGCGACGTGCCCTCGCCGATCAACCCGCCCTCCGGCTGCCGGTTCCGCACGCGGTGCTGGAAGGCGCAGGAGAAGTGCGCGACGGAGGAGCCGCCGCTGGTGCAGCTCTCCGGCAACGCGGAAGGACACCTGACCGCCTGCCACTTCCCGGAGGAGCCCACCATCAAGGCCGACAAGGAAGTGATCCTGGACCCGGCCCTGGCGTCCCTGGAGTCCGACTCCGAGTGACCCGCGCTCCGAAGGCCCCCCGCCCCGGCGGGGGGCCTTCGCGTTTCCGGGACGGGCGCCGCCCCGCCGCGGGACCCGTCCCACCTCGTGGGCGCCGTCCCCAGTGGATGCCGCCCCCCGTGGGCCCCGTCCTCCGTGGGCCCCGTCCCACCTCGTGGGTGCCGCTCCCGGGGCACCGCCCCCCGTGGGTCCCCGTCCTCCGCGGCGGTGCCGGGGCGTACACCGTTGGGGGCGCGTGGGGTGCGGGGTGTTCCGTATGCGGTGATATTGGGGCCTGAGCCCTGTACACGGCCCCACAGGAGGCACCCCATGCGCGGAGCCAGCCGTCCCACCCGGTGGGCCGCCGTCGCCGTCGTCCTCGCCTCCGCCGCGGCCGCCTGCGGCGGGGGCGGCGGGAGCGGCGGCGACGGCGTCCTGAGCTCCTCCTGGGGCGACCCGCAGAACCCCCTGGAGCCCGCCAACACCAACGAGGTCCAGGGCGGCAAGGTCCTCGACATGGTCTTCCGCGGCCTCAAGCGGTACGACCCCGGGACCGGCGAGGCCCAGGACATGGTCGCCGAGCGGATCGAGACGGACGACTCGCAGAACTTCACCGTCACCCTCAAGGACGGCTGGACCTTCAGCAACGGCGAGAAGGTCACCGCCCGGTCCTTCGTCGACGCGTGGAACTACGCCGCCCACATCGACAACAAGCAGAACAACGCCCCCTTCTTCTCCGACATCGTCGGCTACGAGGACGTGCACCCCGAGTCCGGCAGGGCGAAGGCGAAGACCATGCGCGGACTCGTCGTCAAGGACGAGCGCACCTTCACCGTCGCCCTGAAGGACAAGTTCTCCACGTGGCCCGAGACCCTCGGCTACCAGGCGTTCATGCCCCTGCCCCGGGCGTTCTTCACCGACCACGCCGCCTGGCTGGACAAGCCCGTGGGCAACGGCCCGTACACCGTCGACTCGTACACCAGGGGCAGCGAGATGCGGCTGCGCCGCTGGGACGGCTACAAGGGCCCCGACAAGGCCAAGAACGCCGGGGTCGACCTGCGCGTCTACACCGACAACAACACGGCCTACCAGGACCTGATCTCCGGCAACCTCGACCTGGTCGACGACGTCCCCGCCCAGCAGCTCAAGAACGTCGGGAGCGACCTCGGCGACCGGTACATCAACCAGCCCGCCCTGATCATCCAGACCCTGGCCTTCCCCTTCTACCGGCCCGAGTGGTCCAAGCCCGGCATGGAGAAGGTCCGCGTCGGCATCTCCAAGGCGATCGACCGCGCGCAGATCACCCGACAGATCTTCCAGAACACCCGCACCCCCGCCAAGGACTGGACCTCCCCGGCGCTCGGCCGGAAGGGCGGGTACGCCGACCTGTGCGGCGACGCCTGCGCCTTCGACCCGGCCGGGGCCAAGCGGCTGATCACCGAGGGCGGCGGTCTCCCCGGCGGCAGGATCACCCTGACGTCGAACGTCGACACCGGCTCCCACCGCCAGTGGATGGACGCCGTCTGCAACAGCATCAACAACGTCCTCGGCCGCGGCCCCGTCTGCACCGTCAACCCCATCGGCACCTTCGCGGACTTCCGCAACCAGATCACGGGCGCCCGCGTCACCGGCCCCTTCCGCTCCGGCTGGCAGGCCGACTACCCGCTCGTCCAGAACTTCCTGGAGCCCCTGTACTACACCGGCGCCTCTTCCAACTACGGCAAGTTCACCAACCGGCGCTTCGACGCCCTCGTCGACCGCGCCAACGCCGAGGCCGACGAGGCCGCCGCCGTCAAGCACTTCCAGGACGCCGAGCGCCTCCTCGCCGCCCAGATGCCCGCCATCCCGCTCTGGTACCAGAACGGCAGCGCCGGCTACTCCGAGCGGCTCTCCGGCGTGAAGCTCAACCAGTTCAGCGTCCCCGTGTACGACCAGATCGAGGTCGGCTGAGCCACCCGCACCCCGCACCCGGAGGAGGCCCCATGGGGCGTTACGTCATCCGGCGGCTGCTCCAGATGATCCCCGTGTTCATCGGGACCACCCTGCTGATCTTCCTCATGGTGTACGCGCTCGGCGACCCCGTGGCGGCGCTGTTCGGCGACAAGGCGCCCGACCCCGCCACCGTCGCCCGCATCCGGAAGGACCTCCACCTCGACGAGCCGCTGGGGAAGCAGTACCTGCTCTACATGGGGGCGATCTTCCGGGGCGACTTCGGCACCGCGTTCAACGGCCAGCGGGTCACCGAGCTGATGGCCACCGCCTTCCCGGTGACGCTGCGCCTCACCCTCGTCGCCGTCGCCATCGAGATCGTCGTCGGCATCGCCCTCGGCGTCGTCAGCGGCCTCAAGCGCGGACGCCCCCTCGACACCGGGCTGCTCGTCCTCACCCTCGTCGTCATCTCCGTCCCCACCTTCGTCTCCGGGTACCTCCTGCAGTTCCTCCTCGGCGTGAAGTGGGGGTGGGTCAGCCCGTCCGTCTCCTCCGACGCCCGCTTCGACGAACTGCTCCTCCCCGGCGTCGTCCTCGCCCTCGTCTCCCTCGCGTACGTCACCCGGCTCAGCCGCACCTCCATCGCCGAGAACGCCCGCGCCGACTACGTCCGCACCGCCGTCGCCAAGGGCCTGCCGCGCCACCGGGTCATCACCCGGCACCTGCTGCGCAACTCCCTCATCCCCGTCGTCACCTTCATCGGCGCCGACGTGGGCGCCCTGATGGGCGGCGCCATCGTCACCGAGCGGATCTTCAACATCCACGGCGTCGGATACCAGCTCTACCAGGGCATCCTCCGCAACAACTCGCCCACCGTCGTCGGCTTCGTGACGATCCTCGTCATCGTCTTCCTCGTGGCGAACCTGCTCGTCGACCTGCTCTACGCGGTCCTGGACCCGAGGATCCGCTATGCCTGACCCGTACGAGAGGGGCCCCCGCGAGGGGAACCCGTACGAGAACCCGCGCGAGGCGGTCGCCCCGACCGGCGCCGGCGGCGCCATGGACCTGGCCATGAGCGAAGCGGAGACGCTGGACAAGCGGGAGACCGAACCGACCGGCGAGGAGGGCGCCCCGCCCGGACCCGGCGGCAGGCCCCGCAGCCTGTGGAGCGACGCCTGGCACCAGCTGCGCCGCAACCCGGTCTTCGTCGTCTCCTCGCTGCTCATCGCCTTCCTGGTGCTCATCGCGATCTGGCCGCAGGTCCTCACCGACGCCGACCCCCTCCACTGCGACCTCGCCAAGTCGCAGGAGGGTTCGGAGCCGGGCCACCCCTTCGGGTACGACACCCAGGGCTGCGACGTGTACGCCCGCACCGTCCACGGGGCCCGCGCCTCCATCACCGTCGGGATCGCCGCCACCTTCGGCGCCGCCCTGCTCGGCAGCCTCCTCGGCGGGCTCGCCGGGTTCTTCGGCGGCTGGGGCGACGCCTTGCTGTCCCGTACCGCCGACGTCTTCTTCGGCATCCCCGTCGTCCTCGGCGGCCTGGTCTTCCTCTCCGTCGTCACCAGCACCACCGTGTGGCCCGTCGTCGGGTTCATCGTGCTGCTCGGCTGGCCGCAGATCGCCCGCATCGCCCGCGGCTCCGTCATCACCGCCAAGCAGCACGACTACGTCCAGGCCGCCCGCTCCCTCGGCGCCGGCAGCGGACGGATCCTGCTGCGGCACGTCGCGCCGAACGCCGTCGCCCCGGTGATCGTCGTCGCGACGATCGCGCTGGGCACGTACATCGCGCTGGAGGCGACGCTGTCGTTCCTCGGCGTCGGGCTGCGCCCGCCCACCGTCTCCTGGGGCATCGACATCTCCAACGCCGCCCCGCAGATCCGCAACGCCCCCCACATGCTGCTCTGGCCCGCGGGCGCGCTGAGCGTCACGGTCCTCGCGTTCATCATGCTCGGCGACGCCGTCCGCGACGCCCTCGACCCCAAGCTGCGCTGAGGAGCCGCCGCCATGCTGCTCGAAGTACGCGACCTCCACGTCGAGTTCCGCACCCGAGAGGGCACCGCCAAGGCCGTCAACGGCGTCACCTACTCCGTCGACGAGGGCGAGACGCTCGCCGTCCTCGGGGAGTCCGGCTCCGGCAAGTCCGTCACCGCCCAGGCCGTCATGGGCATCCTCGACGCGCCGCCCGGCCGGATCACCGGCGGGCAGGTCCTCTTCCAGGGCCGCGACCTGCTCACCCTCAAGGAGGACGAGCGGCGCAAGGTGCGCGGCGCGCGGATGGCGATGATCTTCCAGGACGCCCTGTCCGCCCTCAACCCGGTCCTCACCGTCGGGGACCAGCTCGCGGAGATGTTCACCGTCCACCGCGGCCTGTCGAAGAAGGACGCCCGCGCCCGGGCCGTCGACCTGATGGACCGCGTCCGCATCCCCGCCGCCCGCGAACGCGTCGGCCAGTACCCCCACCAGTTCAGCGGCGGCATGCGCCAACGCATCATGATCGCCATGGCGATGGCCCTGGAGCCCGCCCTCATCATCGCGGACGAGCCCACCACCGCCCTCGACGTCACCGTCCAGGCACAGGTCATGGAGCTCCTCGCCGAGCTCCAGCGGGAACTGCGCATGGGCCTCGTCCTCATCACCCACGACCTCGGCGTCGTCGCGGACGTCGCGGACCACATCGCCGTCATGTACGCCGGCCGCATCGTCGAGACGGCCCCCGTCCACGACCTGTACAAGGCGCCCGCCCACCCCTACACGCAGGGCCTGCTCGACTCCATCCCGCGCCTCGACCAGAAGGGCAAGGAGCTGTACGCCATCAGGGGCCTGCCGCCCAGCCTCACGGCGATCCCGCCCGGCTGCCCCTTCCACCCGCGCTGCCCCCGCGCCCGCGACGTGTGCCGCACCGACGTCCCCCCGCTCCACGAGGTCTCCGCCGACCGGCGCAGCGCCTGCCACTTCTGGCGGGAGACCCTCCACAAGGAGCCCGCCGATGCCCCCCGCTGAGCCGATCCTGGAGGTACGGGACCTCGTCAAGCACTACCCGCTCACCCGGGGCGTCCTCTTCAGGAAGCAGGTCGGCGCGGTCAAGGCCGTCGACGGCGTCTCCTTCGAGCTGCGCTCCGGCGAGACCCTCGGCATCGTCGGCGAGTCCGGCTGCGGCAAGTCGACGGTCGCCAAGATGCTGGTCCACCTGGAGCGGCCCACCTCCGGGGCCATCCGCTACCGGGGCGAGGACGTCACCCGCCTGTCCGGGCGCGCCCTGAAGGCCGTGCGCCGCGACATCCAGATGGTCTTCCAGGACCCGTACACCTCGCTCAACCCCCGGATGACGGTCGGCGACATCGTCGGGGAGCCGTACGAGATCCACCCCGAGGCCGCGCCCAAGGGCGACCGCCGCCGCAGGGTGCGGGAGCTGCTGGAGGTCGTCGGCCTCAACCCCGAACACATCAACCGCTACCCGCACCAGTTCTCCGGCGGTCAGCGCCAGCGCATCGGCATCGCCCGCGGCCTCGCCCTCCGGCCGAGGATCATCGTCGCGGACGAACCGGTCTCCGCCCTCGACGTGTCCGTCCAGGCGCAGGTCGTCAACCTGCTGGAGCGGCTCCAGGACGAGTTCGGCCTGTCGTACGTCTTCATCGCGCACGACCTGTCGATCGTCCGGCACATCTCCGACCGCGTCGGCGTCATGTACCTGGGCCGGATCGTCGAGACGGGCACCGGCACCGAGATCTACGACCACCCCACCCACCCGTACACCCAGGCGCTGCTGTCCGCCGTGCCCGTGCCCGACCCGGAGGCGCGGGAGCACCGCGGGGGGAGGATCCTCCTCTCCGGCGACGTGCCGTCCCCCGCCGACCCGCCGTCCGGCTGCCGCTTCCGCACCCGCTGCTGGAAGGCGCGCGAGCGGTGCGCCCTGGAGGTCCCGCCGCTCGCCGTCCCCGCGGCGTTCGGGGACGCCGCCACCCCCGCGCGGCACGACTCGGCGTGCCACTTCGCGGAGGAGCTCCACGTCGTGCCCGGCGAGGCGGGGCCGCCGCGGGACCGGGCCGCCCCCGGGCCGCCGCCGCCCGGTGCGGGCGGGCCGCGGGCCACGTAACGGACAGGACACCGGGCCGACCCCGTTCCGATATACGGACACGCCACCCTGGATCCCGTACGGCCGTGCGGGTGCCGTGGACCGGCCGGGGCGCGCCATGTCGCCCCGGCCGGTCGTTCAGGAAAGGCCCAGGGACCGCTTCAGGAAGTCCACCTGGAGCAGCAGCAGGTTCTCCGCGACCTGCTCCTGCGGGGTCATATGGGTCACGCCCGTCAACGGCAGCACCTCATGGGGGCGGCCCGCCGCCAGCAGCGCCGACGACAGCCGGAGCGTATGGGCGGCGACCACGTTGTCGTCCGCCAGACCATGGATGATCATCATGGGCCGGGCCGGTTCCCGCGCCTCCACCAGTCCGTCGTCCCACACCAGCGAGTTCGCCCGGTAGACCTCCGGCACGTCCTGGGGGAGCCCGCCCAGGTACCGCTCGGTGTAGTGGGTGTCGTACAGCCGCTGGTCCGTCACCGGGGCGCCCACCACCGCCGCGTGGAACACGTCGGGGCGCCGCAGCACCGCGAGCGCCGCCAGCCAGCCGCCGTACGACCAGCCCCGGATCGCCACCCGCCCCAGGTCCAGCGGGAACCGCCCGGCCAGCCCCTCCAACGCCGCGACCTGGTCGTCCAGCACCAGCGCGGGCCGCCCCGCGATCGCCTTCTCCCAGGCGGGCGAGCGGCCCGGCGTGCCCCGGCCGTCCGCGACGACCACCGCGAAGCCCTGGTCCGCGAACCACTGGGACGTCAGGTGCGGGTCGTGCGCCGCCACCACCCGCTGCCCGTGCGGCCCGCCGTACGGATCCATCAGCACCGGCAGCGGCCCGTCCCCCTCCTCGTACGCGCGCGGCAGCAGCACCGCGCACGGCACCCGCGGCGGCCCCGACACGGTGAGCGCGACCCGCGGCGACAACACGGGCACCTCGGCGTACGACGCGACCGCCGCGACCTGCTTCCCGTCCCGCAGCACCCGCACCCGCGCCCCCGGCCCGTCCGGCACCGCCGACACCAGCACGGTCACCGGGCCGCCGCGGACGGCCCCGTGGACGCCGGGCCCCTCGGAGATCCGCTCCACGCCCGAACCGCTCACCCGGTACACATGGATCTGGCCAATTTCCGGGTCGTCCGCGCCTTCGCCCGCCGAGGCCGAAACCAGGACGTCACCGTCCCCTACGTCCAGTACGTTACGAATGTGCAAGTCCCGGCCCGTGAGCGGGCGGTCGTCCACCACCACCACGCGCGCCCCGTCCTCCTCCGCGACGCGCACGAGCCGTCCGCCCGGCGCCCACGCCGGCGCACCCGGGATCAGTTCCAGCCACCGGCCGTCCTCCTCGACGTGCACCGTCCGCGTCGCCCCGGTCCCCGGGTCGACCGCCAGGTACCGCTGAGTGCGCTGGTCGCGGGCCTGCACCAGCAGCAGCGGCGCCCCCGCCGCCGACCAGTGCACCCGCGCCAGGTACGGGTACCGGCCGCGGTCCCACACGACCTCCGTCCGCTCCCCGCCCGCCACCCCGACCAGGAACAGGCGCACGTCCGCGTTGTCCGTCCCCGCCGCCGGGTACGCCACGGGCACCGGCTCCCGGTCCGGGTGCGCCGGGTCGGAGATCCACCACCGCCGCACGGCGCCGTCGTCGACCCGCGCGACCAGCAGCCGGTCCGACTCCGGCGACCACCAGAAGCCCCGCGGGCGACCCATCGACTCGGCCGCCGCGTGCTCGGCCAGCCCGTACGTCACGTGTTCGCCCTCGGGCTCCGCGAGCACCCGGTCCACCGCGCCGCCCCCGCGCGCCTCCTCCGCCCCGATCGCCCCGCGCACCCCGTCCGCCCCGCACGCCTCCTCCGCCCCCGCCCGCACGGAGACCACGCGCAGCGCCCCCCGCGCCACATAGGCCACCAGCCGTCCGTCCGGTGACGGCCTCGGGTCGATCACCGGACCGGACGCGGGCAGCCGGCGCACCGCCCCGGTCCGCAGCTCCGCCGCGTACAGCCGTCCCGACAGGGCGAACGCCGCCAACTCGACGGCGGCGTCCGTCGCGTAGCCCACCACGCCCCCCGCCGTCTCCCGGCCGCGCTCCCGGCGGGTGCGCTCCTGGGCGGACAGGTGCTCCTCGCCCCCGCCGAGCAGGGCCTTCGGGTCGGCGGCGAGCCGCTCGCGGGGCCGCTCGCCGTCCAGGTCCAGGACGTACAGCCGGTTGACCGGGTCCGTCCCCGAGGGGGCGCGCAGGAAAACGATCCGGGAGCCGTCGGGCGCCACGGTGAACGACCGGGGTGCGCCGAGGGTGAAGCGCCGGGTGCGGGCGTACTGGCGGGGGAACGAGTGCTGTTGCCGCGAGGTCATGTGACCGAAACTAGCGGCTGTGCGCCCCCCAATGCTGCCGTGCACCGATCGATGTGCGGAGACGGAAAGTTATGATCCGTAGCGCAAGGTGGGTATGAACCTCCTGGCACATGCGCGCTGCCCGTTCCCGACCGACACGTATGGAGGTGAACCGCCGTGGCACTCTCGATTTCGGCGGTGGTGCTGCTGGCGATCGTCGTCTTCCTGCTCATCCGGAAATCGGGGCTGAAGACCGGGCACGCGGTGATCTGCATGCTCCTGGGCTTCTACCTGGCGAGCTCCTCCATCGCCCCCACCGTCAGCCAGTTCACCACCAGCGTGGCGGGCATGATCGGCAACCTCAAGTTCTAGAAGCCGCCCCCCGGGAGCCGACCTCGTAGGGTGTCCGTATGACGGATCTCCCCGCCCGTCGTCTGCTCCTGGTGCACGCGCACCCCGACGACGAGTCGATCAACAACGGCGCCACCATGGCCAAGTACGCGGCCGAGGGCGCCCTGGTCACCCTGGTGACCTGCACACGGGGCGAGGAGGGCGAGGTCATCCCGCCCGCCCTCGCCCATCTCGCACCCGACCGCGACGACCGGCTCGGACCCCACCGCGTCGGTGAACTCGCCGCCGCGATGAAGGAGCTGGGCGTCACCGACCACCGCTTCCTCGGCGGCCCGGGGCGCTTCCGCGACTCCGGCATGATGGGCGTCCCGCAGAACCACCGCGAGGGCGCCTTCTGGAACGCCCCGGTGGACGCCGCCGCGGCGCACCTGGTGGAGGTCGTCCGGGAGGTCCGCCCCCAGGTCCTGGTGACGTACGACCCCGACGGCGGGTACGGCCACCCCGACCACATCCAGGCCCACCGCGTGGCCATGCGCGCCGCCGAACTGGCCGCCGACCCGGCGTACGGGCCCGACCTGGGCGCCCCGCACACGATCGCGAAGATCTACTGGAACCGGGTGCCCCGCTCGGTCGCCGAGGAGGGCTTCGCCGCCCTGCGCGCCGCGACCGGGGTCACCTTCCCCGGCATCGCCGACATCGGGGACGTACCGGGCGTGGTCGACGACGAGCTGGTCACCACCGAGATCGACGGCACCGCGTACGCGGACCGCAAGACGGCCGCCATGGGCGCGCACGCCACGCAGATCGCCGTGCAGGGCCGGTTCTTCGCCCTGTCCAACGCCCTCGGGCAGCCCGTCTTCGTCCACGAGTACTACGAGCTGGCGCGGGGCGCGTCCGGCGCCCCGGCGGGGGAGCGGGAGACCGACCTGTTCGCGGGGGTGGCCGCATGAGGGCCGCGGTGAAGGTCGTGGCGCACACGGCGCTCGCCCTGCTGGGCGTCCTCGTGGGACTGGCCGGCGCGCTCGTCCAGGCCGGCTGGCTCCCCGGCGGACTGCTGCTCGCCCTGCTGGCGACGGCGGCCCTCTTCTACGGGGGGCTGCGCGCCGTCGGCGGCCAGTCGGGCGTCGTGTCGTCCGGCGCGGGCTGGCTGGCGGCCGTCGTGGTGGTCGGCTTCGGGCGCGGCGAGGGCGACAAGGTGTTCTGGGGCGGACTGGCCGATCTGGTGTTCGTCCTCGGCGGCATGGCGCTCGCTGTGATGTGCGCCACCCTCTCCGTGCTGCCGCAACAACGGGGGCCCGCAGGGGCACTTGACGAGGGGCGCGCCCGAACTTGAGGGGTATTGCCCGGTGATGTTCCCCCGTGGGAGGGGTGGCGGGGCGACGGCGGACAGTATGGTGGTGCGCGCCGCCGGGCGCCCGTGGGTGTGTGAGCGGGCGGCGGAGCCAACCGGGAGATCCTGCTTTGAGTCGTGAAACTGACACCTCGTCCTCCGGGCACCAGGGGCGTGGCGGAGCCGCGTACCCCTCGGGCACCCCGCCGTACGGGTCGCCCCAGTACCAGGAGGAGTCAGGGGCCGCCGCACCCGCGCGGCCCGAGGAGAAGAAGACCGAAACGACCCTGACCACCCGCATCCGGATCAACATCCCGGGTTCGCGGCCCATCCCGCCGGTCGTCATGCGCAAGCCGGTGGAGGCGGACGGCCAGGGCGCGCCGGCGGACGCGACCGAGCAGGAGGGCCCCGCCGAGCGGACGGCGCAGACGCCCCGCCCGGACGCGGACGAGCCGGCGCCGGCCGCCGCGCGGGAGAAGCCGACCAGCGACTGGTTCGCCCCGCGCAAGCCGCCCGCCGCGACGCCCCCCGCCGCGACGCCGCCCGCCGCCGAGGCCGTCCCGGCCGAAGCGGCCCCGGACACCGGCGCGGGTGCGAACGCGGGCGCGGAGCCGCGCGCCGACGGCGCCGGGTACGCCGCGACGGCCGCGGCCCCGCCGCAGGACCGGACCCCGGGCCTGCCGGCCGTCGGCGCCCCGGGCCTGCCGTACTTCTCGGACGCGCCCGGCGCCCCCTCCGGCCCGACGACGGGCCCCGCCTTCGGCACCGCCGCGGTGCCGCCCGCGGAGGCCCCCGCCCCGGCGGCCGGCGCGGCCGGCCCCCCGGCCCCCGCCCCGGGCGGCGGGATGTCCGACGACACCGCGATCCTCACCCCGCAGAAGCCGCACCCCGGGCCGCCGCCCGGCCAGGTCTCGGGCGACACGCTCACGAGCGGCATCCCCGTCGTCCCGCAGGACGGCCGCGGGGCGTCCGCGCCGTCGCCGTTCCCGGCGCCGGGCCCCGCCCCCGCGGCCGGCGGACCCGGCGCGTTCGAGGCGTACCCGCCGGTCCTCGACGAGCCCGCCCCCGAGGCGCCCGCGCCCACCCCGCCGCCGGCCACGCGCGCCGCGCCCGCCCCCGCGAAGAAGGGCCGCTCCAAGCTGGTGCTCCTCGCCGTGGGCGTGGTCGTCGCCGCCGGCGTCGCCTACGGCGCGGGGCTGCTCCTCAACCAGGCCGACGTGCCGAAGGGCACCACCGTCCTGGGCGTCGACATCGGTGGCTCCACGAAGGAGGAGGCCGTCCAGAAGCTGGACGCCGTGCTCGGCGAGCGCGCCGCCACACCGCTCCGGCTGGAGGTCGGCGGCCGGAACCGCACGCTCGCCCCCGACAAGGCGGGCCTGTCCCTGGACAGCCAGGAGACCGTCCGCGCCGCCGCCGGGAGCGACTACAACCCCGTCTCCGTGATCGGTTCCCTGTTCGGCGCCGAACGCGTCGCCGAGCCGGTCATCCCGGTCGACGAGGAGAAGCTGGGCGTCGCCCTGGCCGGTCTGGGCGGCGGCTCCGGCACGGTCACCGAGGGCACCATCGCGTTCGAGCCGGGCAAGGCCGTCCCCGTACCGGGCAAGGCCGGCACGGTGCTGGACGTCCAGCGGTCGATGATCTTCGTCAGGGACGCGTACCGCGCCCAGGTCGAGACGGGCCGGGCGAACGTCGTCGAGCTGCCCGTGACCACCCGCGAGCCGCTGATCAAGCAGGCCGAGATCGACCGGGCGATGAAGGAGTTCGCCGAGCCCGCGATGTCCGATCTGATCACCATCAGGGCCGGCGGCCGGCAGATCCAGTTCGGCCCCCAGCGATCGCTGCCGCAGATCCTGTCCATGAAGGCGGTCGGCACGAGGCTGGAGCCGTACTACGACAAGGAGGCCATCGACCGCCTCCTCGACGGGATCTTCGACGGCGTCATGATCACCAAGGGTGACGGCAAGAAGCACCAGCTGTCGGCGGACGACGTGGCCTCCGCCATGCACAAGGCCCTCCGGGGCAGGACGGCGGCGGAGCGCACGGTCACCATCGAGCTCGACCCGCAGGGGTAGGCACCGGCCCGTACGGCGGAGGGCCGCCCACGCCGACCGGCGGGGCGGCCCTCCGCGTCGTGCATCCCGGCCCTCCGCTGTGTGCCTCGGGTCCTGTCGTACGTCCCGGCCCTCCGCGTCGTGCATCCCGGCCCTCCGCTGTGTGCCTCGGGTCCTGTCGTACGTCCCGGCCCTCCGCGCCGTGTGTCCCGGCCCTCCGCGCCGTACGTCCCGGGTCCTGCCGTGCGTCCCCGGGCCCGCCGTCGCCCGGACCGTGCACGTGCCGGTCGGGCCCGCCGCCCGGTCGGGCCCGACCGGGCGGCGGGCGCGGCGTCCGCGGGCGCCCCGGCCCGGCGGCGCGGGGAACGGCCCCGCGCAGGCCCGCACGGGGCGCCGGCCGGTCAGTTGAGCCGGGCCCGCGCCGCCCGCGCGTGGGCGCGCAGGGTGGCGGCGGCGTCCGGCTCCACCGCGGCGACCACGTCCGCGTACGCGTCGATCTCCGCCGCGCCCGCCAGGAAGTCCCCCCGCTGGACGAGCAGGAGCGCCCGCTCGTACCGCAGCCGCGCCGGGTGCGACGGCAGCAGCAGCGCCAACTCCACCGCCCACAGCGCCACGCCGGAGCGCTCGGGCCGCCCGGCCGCCCAGGCGCGGATGTTGTTCAGGATGCGCAACACCATCTCCAGCGGGTCCGCGGGCACCAGCATCGACGGCTGCAGCCGCTCCCCGGTGGCGCCCACCACCAGCAGCTCCGCGTCCACGCCGGTCAGCGGCCGGCCCCCGGCGAACGGGTCCGCCAGCACCTGCTCGCCCGGGTCCCCGAACCCGACGACGAAGTGACCCGGCAGCGCCACCCCGTACACGGGGGCGCCCGCCCGCCGCGCCACCTCCATCCACACCACCGACAGCAGGATCGGCAGCCCCCGGCGGCGCCGCAGCACGTGGTGGAGCAGCGACGACTCCAGGAGGCGGTAGTCGTCGGGCGTCCCGTGGAAGCCGTACCGGTCGCCGAGCAGCGAGGCCAGCGCCGCCACCCAGGCGTGCGGCGACTTCGGGCCGTACGGCAGGAGCCCCGCCAGCCGGTCCAGCTCGATCTCCGCGGCGTCCAGCTCGGCCTCGCCCAGCTCCGGCTCCGCCACGGCACCGATCAGCAGGCACAGCTCCGCCAGGTCGGGCCGCTCCTCGCGGGCCGCCTCGGCGAACCGGGTCCGCCACCGGTCGGGCTCGGTGTGGTCGCGCATACGCCTCACGTACCCGTTCAGGAGGTGCGGAAGTGGTGGTAGTGGTGGTGGACCGCGAAGCCCATGCCGTCGTACAGGGCGCGCGCCGCGCCGTTGTCCGTCTCCACCTGCAGCCAGGCGGCCGACGCGCCCTCCTCCAGGGCGCGGGCGGCCAGCGCGGCCATCACCGCCCGGGCGAGGCCCTGCCGCCGGTGCGCCGGGTCGACCTCCACGGCCATGAACCCCGCCCACCGGCCGTCGACCACGCACCGGCCGATCGCCGCGGGCACCCCACCCTCGCCGGCCACGGAGGCGAACCACACCGAAGGCCCGGCGGACAGGACCCGCACCACGTGCGGGCCGGGCTCACCCACCCGCTGGTACCGGCGCAGCCACGCCGGGTCCGGGGTGCGGGACAGGGCCACCCGGCCGGTGTCGGCGGGCAGGTCGGCGACGGGCGCGAGCCCCCCGGTCCGCACCTCCGCCGAGACCTCGCGCCGCCAGCCCCGCTCCTCCAGGGCGGCGCACAACCGCTCCTGGGTGCCCTCGGCACCGGTCGCGGCCTGCACGTACGGGGGCAGGCCGCGCTCCCCGTACCAGGCCCGCACGCGCGCGAGGGCGTCGTCGAGGGGCACGCCGGGGTCGCCGAGCGGGAGCGCGGAGTTGGCCCGGCGGGTGAAGCCGCGCGCGGCGCGCAGCGTCCACTCCCCGAGCGGTTCGCTCTCCACCGGCTGCCAGGCCCGCGCCTGGACCCGGGCCAGCTCCTCGAAACCCGCTGCGGGACCGCGCCTGCGGGCCGGAGCGGGCGGCACCACCTTGCCCGCGACCAGGGACGATTCCGCGATGCGGACGGTCTCCCCGGTCCGTCGTGTGATCAACAGCACACCTTCGGTCCAGGATGTGAGAACCCCGACCGTGTCCGTGAACGTCTCCGTCCCGGAGGCCGGTTCGCCCAACCGGCGGACAGACACCCGTTTGCCCACGTCAGAAGGTGTGATCCGGACCTCAAGCCGTCCGCCCGCAGTGAACTCCACAGCTCTGTCCGCCCCTCCTGTTCGGATCGTCTCCAAGAACGGAGATACTAGGTGCGGGCATCGACGACGCCGCGCTCCCGCGCAGAGCCAGCCCTACCAAGGAGGAACGACAGCGTGACCTACGTCATCGCGCAGCCTTGTGTCGACGTGAAGGACAAGGCGTGCATCGAGGAGTGCCCCGTCGACTGCATCTACGAGGGCCAGCGGTCCTTGTACATCCACCCGGACGAATGCGTCGACTGCGGGGCCTGTGAGCCGGTCTGCCCGGTCGAGGCGATCTTCTACGAGGACGACACTCCGGAGGAGTGGAAGGACTACTACAAGGCGAACGTCGAGTTCTTCGACGAGCTCGGCTCGCCCGGTGGTGCCTCCAAGCTCGGCCTGATCGAGCGCGACCACCCCTTCATCGCCGCCCTGCCGCCGCAGAACGGCTGATCGCTTATCCCGCGCCGCCGGTCCCGTACGGCCCTTCCGCCGTACGGGGCCGCGGCGTTCGTGCCCGCGGCGCGCCCGAGCGTCGCACCCACGAGAAAGTGAGCACCGTGTCCGGAGTCTCCTCCCGCCTCCCCGTCTTCCCGTGGGACAAGCTGGAGCCGTACAAGAAGACGGCCGCGGCCCACCCCGACGGCATCGTCGACCTGTCGGTCGGCACCCCGGTGGACCCCGTGCCCGAGCTGATCCAGCGGGCCCTGGTCGAGGCGGCCGACTCGCCCGGCTATCCCACGGTCTGGGGGACGCAGGCCCTGCGCGACGCGATCGCCGGCTGGTGCGAGCGCCGGCTCGGCGCCCGCGGCGTCGCGCACACCAACGTGCTGCCGGTCGTCGGCTCCAAGGAGCTGGTGGCGTGGCTGCCGACGCAGCTGGGCATCGGCCCGGGCGACAAAGTCGCCTACCCGCGGCTCGCCTATCCGACGTACGAGGTCGGTGCCCGCCTCGCCGGGGCCGTTCCGGTCGTGTACGACGACCCGACCGAGCTGGACCCGGATGGGCTGCGGCTGCTGTGGCTGAACACGCCGTCCAACCCGACGGGCCGGGTCCTCGCGAAGGACGAGCTGACCCGTGTCGTCGCCTGGGCCCGCGAGCACGGCGTGCTGGTCTTCAGCGACGAGTGCTACCTGGAGCTGGGCTGGGAGGCCGACCCGGTCTCCGTGCTGCACGCGGACGTGTGCGGCGGTTCGTACGAGGGGATCGTCGCCGTCCACTCCCTGTCCAAGCGCTCCAACCTGGCCGGCTACCGGGCCGCGTTCGTCGCGGGTGACGCGGCCGTGCTGGGCGAGCTGCTCCAGATCCGTCGGCACAGCGGCATGATGGCGCCCGCCCCGGTGCAGGCGGCGACGGTCGTGGCGCTGGGCGACGACGCCCACGTGCGCGAGCAGCGCGAGCGGTACGCGCAGCGGCGGGCCGCGCTGCGGACGGCGCTGGTGGCGCACGGCTTCCGCATCGAGCACAGCGAGGCCAGCCTCTACCTGTGGGCCACCCGCGACGAGTCCTGCTGGGACACCGTCGGGTACCTGGCGGACCTGGGCGTCCTGGTCGCGCCGGGCGACTTCTACGGCACGGCGGGGGAGCGGTTCGTCCGGGTCGCGTTCACGGCGACGGACGAGCGGGTCGCCGCGGCGGTCAAGCGCCTCGGCTGACGGCCGGCCCCGCCCGCGGGCGGTGACGGGAAGGGCCCGGTTCGCGTGACGCGAACCGGGCCCTTCCGTGCGTGCGGGCGCGGGGTCAGCCGAGCGGGGAGGAGACCGGCAGGCCGCCGAGGAGGGCGCCGCCCGGCAGGTCGTTCCCGGTGGTGCCGTCGACGAGGGCGCCCGCGTCGCGCGTGACGTCGCCGGTGGCCTCGCGGGCGGTCGGTACGGCGTTCTCGGTCGTCGTGCCGAGGGCCCGGCCCGCGGCCGGGACGGCCTTCTCGGCGGTGTCGCCGCCCGCGAGGTCCGTGACCTTCTGCGAGGCGGTGCCGGCCGTGTCGGTGATCCGCGCGGTGTCGAGGGCGGTGACGCCGCCGGTGAGGTCGGTGGTCTGGGGGAGGTCCACGGCGCTCGCGGAGCCGGCCGCACCGACCACGGAGGCCGCTCCCGCTGCGGTGAGCAGCGCGGCACTGGCGATCCGGCGGGTCAGGGGGAGGGACATGATGCTCCTTCGACGGGGAAGAGGTCGTGTGGTTGTGATGCCTGTCCGACGATCGGACGCTGTGACAACCGCTCGGAGGGCGGGGGAGGTTGCGGTGGCCCCGGGTAAAGAGTTGGCAATGCGCCGGAGGGCCCGCTCCTCCCAAAACCGGGCAAACAAAAGTCTTCGGGAGGGCGTGCGGAATCGTTCCTTCGCAGGTTCTCCCGGGGGAGGGCGCACCGGCCCGGCGGTGGCCCCCCTCTCCGGCGGGGACGGGGTGCGGGAGGGGGGAAGTAACCCGATCAGGCGGGTTCCCGGACGGCTGGCCGAATGTCGGCCGAGCGCGCCGAGATTACTCTGCGAGAAGAGTCGACTACTATGTGACGTCGCCCTGCGGTTCCTACTCCGCGACCTCGATGACGACCCCGGCCGTTCCCGCTCCCGCGCCGGGCCCCGCCGTACGCCACCCCTCGTCGGCCTCCCGCACGCTCCACACGCGGCCCGCGTACGAGACCTCCACCACGCCCAGCGCCTCCGCCCGCGCCACCGCCCACTGCGCCAGCTCCCAGCCGCGCCGCGCCGCGCCGTCCGACGCGCCGCCCGCCGGGCCGGCGGAGTCCGCCCGGGCGGGCACGGGAACCACCACCGTGCGGGAGCCGCCCCCCGGCGCCGGGTCCGGGGACGCGGTCCGGCCGGGCGTCGACCCGCCGGGCGCGCCGCCCCCCTTGCCGTCGCCGGAGTCCTCCGGCGCCGCGCCGAGCACCCCCGCACCGAACGCCCGCACCAGCTCGCCCCGCACCCGCCGCGCGTCCCCGGGCCGCGGCCCGCGCGTCGGCGTGCACGTCAGCGACGCCGCCGAACGCCCGGTCAGCGCCGCCGCCAGCAGCGCCGCGTCGGGCTCGTGCTTCGCGTACGCCTGCGGGAAGCCGCTGCGCTGCACGCGCTGCGCGGCCACCGTCAGCGGCAACCGCGAGTACCCCGGCACCTCCGCCAGCCGGTCGTAGAAGACGCCCGCCGAGTACACCGGGTCCATGATCTGCTCGGCCGTGCCCCAGCCCTGCGACGGCCGCTGCTGGAACAGCCCCAGCGAATCCCGGTCGCCGTAGTCGATGTTGCGCAGCGCCGACTCCTGCAGCGCGGTCGCCAGCGCGATCGTCACCGCCCGCTCGGGCATGCCGCGCGTGGTGCCCACGGCGGAGATCGTCGCGGCGTTCGCCGCCTGCTCGGGGGAGAGGGCGTACGTGTGGCTGCCGCTGCCGACCACGCACCGCGGCGTACCGCCGCCGCCCGACTCGTACCGCAGCGCCACGTAACCGGCGACGGCCAGCAGGACGGCGAACGACGCCGCGACCCGGACTCGGCGACCGCGGCGGGGGCGGGGGGAGGGGGCGGCGGATTCGGACACGCAACCAACCGTACTAGGGGGCCGGGATAAGGTCGGCACATGCCCGATTCCACGCCCGAAGCGCCCCTCCACGCCGCTCTGGACCTCACGCTGGACGGCCCCGCGCTCACCGCCGCACTGGTCGACTTCCCCTCCGTCAGCGGCACCGAGAAGCCGCTCGCGGACGCCATCGAGCAGGCCCTGCGCGCCCTTCCCCACCTCACCGTCGACCGGTACGGCAACAACGTCGTCGCCCGCACCCACCTCGGCCGCGCCGAGCGGGTCGTCCTCGCCGGACACATCGACACCGTGCCGATCGCCGACAACGTCCCCTCCCGGCTGGACGAGAACGGCGTCCTGTGGGGCTGCGGCACATCCGACATGAAGTCCGGTGTGGCCGTCCAACTCCGCATCGCCGCGACCGTTCCCGAGCCCAACCGCGACCTGACGTTCGTCTTCTACGACAACGAGGAGGTCGCCGCCCACCTCAACGGCCTCGGACATGTGGCCGCCGCCCACCCCGACTGGCTCGCGGGCGACTTCGCCGTCCTGCTGGAGCCGTCCGACGGCCAGGTCGAGGGCGGTTGCCAGGGCACCCTGCGCGTCGGCCTCACCCTGAAGGGCGAGCGCGCCCACTCGGCCCGCTCCTGGATGGGCTCCAACGCCATCCACGCCGCCGCCCCCGTCCTGGCCCGCCTCGCCTCGTACGAGCCGCGCCGCCCGGTCATCGACGGCCTGGAGTACCACGAGGGCCTCAACGCCGTCGGCATCACCGGCGGCGTCGCCACCAACGTCATCCCCGACGAGTGCACCGTCGTCGTGAACTTCCGCTACGCCCCCGACCGCACCCCGCAGGAGGCGGAGAAGCACGTGCGGGAGGTGTTCGCCGACTGCGGCGTGGACGAGTTCGTCGTCGACGACCACGCCGGCGGCGCCCTGCCCGGCCTCTCCCACCCGGCCGCGGCGGCGTTCATGGAGGCGGTCGGCGGCACCGCCCACCCCAAGTTCGGCTGGACCGACGTGGCCCGCTTCAGCGCGCTCGGCGTGCCCGCGGTCAACTACGGGCCGGGCAACCCCCTCTTCGCGCACAAGCGGGACGAGCACGTCGTGGTCGACCGGATCACCCACTGCGAACGGCGCCTGTACGACTGGCTCACTGCCTGACAACCGCGATTTCGCCACTCTTCACATGTCCCGCCCTACGCTGACCCCAGCAAAAGATGTTCAGCGGAGGGAGCAGATCATGGGGAACCCCGAGGTCGAGGGAGGGCGTGCACGGGCGGAGCAGCGGCTGGGCCCGGTGCTCCGCCGCCGGGAGCAGGTGCAGCCCGGAACCGCCGATCAGCGGCTCCTGGACACGGCGGGTGACGCGGAGTGGGTCCACACCGACCCCTGGCGGGTCATGCGGATCCAGTCCGAGTTCGTCGAGGGCTTCGGCGCGCTCGCCGAACTGCCCTCCGCGATCAGCGTCTTCGGCTCGGCCCGCACCCCGGCGGGCACGCCCGAGTACGAGGCCGGGGTGAAGCTCGGCAGGGCTCTCGTCGAGGCGGGCTTCGCGGTCATCACGGGCGGCGGACCGGGCGCGATGGAGGCCGCGAACAAGGGCGCGCGGGAGGCGAGGGGCGTCTCGGTCGGCCTCGGCATCGAGCTGCCCTTCGAGCAGGGCCTGAACCCGCACGTCGACATCGGCATCAACTTCCGCTACTTCTTCGTGCGGAAGACGATGTTCGTGAAGTACGCCCAGGGGTTCGTCGTCCTGCCGGGCGGCCTGGGCACGCTGGACGAGCTGTTCGAGGCCCTGACCCTCGTCCAGACCCGCAAGGTCACCCGCTTCCCGATCGTCCTGTTCGGCACGGAGTACTGGTCGGGCCTGGTCGACTGGCTGCGCGACACGGTCATCGCCCAGGGCAAGGCCGCCGAACGCGACCTGATGCTCTTTCACGTGACCGACGACGTGGACGAGGCGGTGGCCCTGGTCAGCAAGGAAGCAGGCCGCTGAGCACCGTCGCCCGGCGCGGGGCCGGCGCGGCCCGACCGGTCACGCCAGCCCCCGCCGGGCGACGGCGGGTTCGCGGTGCCCCGCGATGGACGCCACCATGTCCAGCACCTGCCGCGTCTCGGCGACCTCGTGCACCCGGTACACCTGGGCCCCCAGCCACGCCGACACCGCCGTCGTCGCCAGCGTCCCGATCACCCGCTCCTTCACCGGCCGGTCCAGCGTCTCCCCCACGAAGTCCTTGTTCGACAGGGACACCAGCACCGGCCACCCCGTCTCCACCATCTCCCCGAGCCGCCGCGTCGCCTCCAGCGAGTGCCGGGTGTTCTTCCCGAAGTCGTGCCCCGGGTCGATCAGCACCGACTCCCGCGGCACGCCCAGCGCCACGGCACGCTCGGCCAGCCCGACCGTCACGCGCAGGATGTCCGCCATCACGTCGTCGTACGCGACCCGGTGCGGACGCGTCCGCGGCTCGGCGCCGCCCGCGTGGGTGCACACGAGCCCCGCCCCGTACCGCGCCGCGACCTCCGCGAGCTTCGGGTCGACGCCGCCCCACGCGTCGTTCAGCAGGTCCGCCCCGGCCTCGCACACGGCCTCGCCGACCTCGTGCCGCCAGGTGTCGACGCTGATCACCACGTCGGGGTGGCGCCGCCGCACCTCCGCCACGAAACCGACCGTGCGCCGCGCCTCCTCCTCGGCGTCGACCTCCTCGCCGGGCCCCGCCTTCACCCCGCCGACGTCGATGATCGCCGCGCCCTCGGCCACGGCCTGCTCGACCCGGGCGAGGGCGGGCTCGTCGTGGAAGGTGGCCCCCTGGTCGTAGAAGGAGTCCGGGGTCCGGTTCACGATGGCCATGACCACCGGCTCGTGCGCGTCGAATTCGCGTCGTCCCAGGCGCAGCATCCCGTAAGTCCTCCTCGCATGACGTCCCTGCGACCCTAACCGCCGCGACCGCATGGCACGATCGGCACCGGACGTTTTACGCTCCATGTTTCCGGCCCCGGGAGAGGCGCACTGTGTTCTGGTTCTTGGCTGTAGCGATGGTCGTCGTCGTGGCCGCGGTGACCCTCGCGGTGGTCGGCGGCGCGGAGAGCGAGGTCCTGCCCGAGGCGCCCCCGGAGCACCTGGCCGACCCCCTGCCGCTCACCCGGCCGGTCAGCCGCGCCGACATCGAGGCGCTGCGGCTGCCGCTGGCGCCCCGCGGCTACCGGATGGACGAGGTCGACGACGTCCTGGACCGGTTGGCGGCCGAGCTCGCCGAGCGGGACGCCCGGATCGCCGAGCTGGAGTCGGCGCTGGCCGGCGCGCAGGCCACGGCGTCCGGCCGTACGGACCTCTTCGCCAAGCACCCCCGCCACGACGGCCCCGCCGGGCACGGGGACCGCGTCGCGGACGGGGCCCGGAGCGCGGACGAGGACCGCGCCGCGGACGGCGACCGCGACGCGCGGGACGAGGAGGGGGAGCGGTGACCGGCGGGGCCGTACCCGGGCCCGACGGCGCGCCGCGCTGCCCGTGGGGCCTGTCGACACCCGACTACCTCCCCTACCACGACGGGGAGTGGGGCCGCCCGGTCCACGGAGACGACGCGCTGTTCGAACGGCTCTCCCTGGAGGCGTTCCAGTCCGGCCTGTCGTGGATCACGATCCTGCGCCGCCGGGAGGGCTTCCGGCGGGCCTTCGCCGGCTTCCGGATCGCCGCGGTCGCCGCGTTCACGGAGGCCGACCGGGAGCGGCTGCTCGCCGACGAGGGCATCATCCGCAACCGCGCCAAGGTCGACGCGACGCTCGCCAACGCGCGCGTGCTCGCCGGGTGGGAGCCCGGCGAACTCGACGAGCTGGTCTGGTCCCACGCGCCGGACCCGGCGGCCCGTCCGGCGCCGCGCACCCTCGCGGACGTCCCCGCCGTCACCCCCGAGTCGACGGCCCTGGCCAAGGCCCTGAAGCGGCGCGGCATCCGCTTCGTCGGCCCCACCACGGCGTACGCGTTGATGCAGGCGTGCGGCTTGGTCGACGACCACCTGGCGGAGTGCGTCGCCCGCACCCCGCGCCCGGCCCCCGGGGTCGCCCCGGCCCCCGCGGCGCGCTAGCGGCCGACGTACCTCGGCTTCTCCTTCGCGAGGAACGCCTCCACCGCGATCCGGTGGTCCTCGGAGGCACCCGCCCGGGTCTGGAGCTCGTCCTCCTTCTCCAGCGTCTCCGCGAGGGTGTGCCCGGCGCCGTACGCCATGGCCTCCTTGATCGACGCGTACGCGAGCGTGGGGCCCGCCGCGAGGGCGCGGGCGGTCCGCTCCGCCTCGGCGGCCAGCTCGGCGGCCGGCACCAGCTTGCCGACCAGACCCAGGTCGTACGCCTCCCGCGCGGACAGCGAGCGCGGGAACAGCATCAGGTCGGCGGCGCGGCCGGGGCCGATCAGCCGGGGCAGCGTCCAGGAGATGCCCGAGTCGGCGCTGAGCGCCACGCCCGCGAAGGAGGTGTTGAACGACGCCGTGTCCGCCACGACCCGGTAGTCCGCCGCCAGCGCGAAGCCGAAGCCCGCGCCCGCCGCGACCCCGTTCACCCCGGCCACCACCGGCTTCGGCATGCCGGTGATCGCCCGGACGATCGGGTTGTAGTGGTCCCGCACCGTCCGCATCGCGTCCTCGCCGGTCAGCGACTGCACGTGCTCCTTGAGGTCCTGGCCCACGCAGAACGCCCGGCCCGTCGCGGTCAGCAGCACCGCGCGCACGGCGGGGTCGGCGCCCGCGGCCTCCAGGGCGTCCCGCAGCGCGACCTTCGCCTCGGTGTTCATCGCGTTCATCGCGTCGGGCCGGTTGATGGTGACGGTCGCGAGTCCGTCGCTCACCTCGTACAGCACGGTGTCGGCCATGGCAGGGTCCCCTTTGCGGCTCCGGCGGTCGTGTCCCGCCCAGCATGGCGGAGATCATCGGGCCCCGGCATGTGACCTGCGTCAAACGACGGCACCGCGTGCCGGGCGCCGCGACGGCGAAGTATCGCAGGCGGACCGCCGAAATGAGGGGTTTTGCGTGATCGCGTTGTGCAAGCGATGCGGCCCGATGTTGGTCATCGGGTGTCGCCATGCGGGATAATGACCTGGAAGCAATGTGTTCGACGCCGGTCCGCGCCCTTCCATGGGGCCATCGGCTGATCGATGAGCTGGTTTCAGGAAGGGGAACGAGCATGGCGGCCATGAAGCCGCGGACGGGCGACGGCCCGCTCGAGGTGACCAAGGAGGGGCGGGGCATCGTCATGCGCGTTCCGCTCGAAGGCGGCGGTCGGCTTGTCGTCGAGCTGACCCCGGACGAGGCCGTAGCCCTCGGCGAGGAGCTGAAGAAGGTCACGAGCTGACGCTTACGCCCACGTTTTCCCGATCGCCCCGGCCGGTGCCCCCACCGCGCCGGGGCGCTCGTGTCTCCGGGGTGCCCGTGTCTCCGGAGCGCCGCAGGCCGCGGGACACCGGATGGCGTACGGGGGGCCGGGGCGGGCCCCTCGGGGCCGGTCAGCCGCGGCGCACGGCGCAGAGCAGCCCGTCGCCGACCGGCAGCAGCGACGGCACCAGCTCGTCGCTCTCCCGCACCGTGCGCAACAGCTCGCGCAGCGTCAGCACCTCGACCGGCTGGACCCCCGAGTCGACCGTACGGCCGTCCGCGAACACGCCCTCGAAGCACACCAGCCCGCCCGGCCGCAGCAGCCGCAACGATTCGTCGAGGTACGCCAGGTACTCGGTGCGGTCGCCGTCGCAGAAGACCACGTCGTACCCGCCGTCCGCCAGCCTCGGCAGCACGTCCAGCGCCCGGCCGGGGATGAAGCGCGCCCGGTTCCCGGCGAAGCCCGCCGCCCGGAACGCCTGCCGGGCGAACTGCTGCCGGTCCGGCTCGGGGTCCACGGTGGTCAGCACCCCGTCCGGCCGCATGCCCAGCAGGAGGTAGATCCCGGAGACGCCGGTCCCCGTGCCGATCTCCGCGACGGCCTTGGCGTCCGCCGTGGCGGCGAGCATCCGCAGCGCGGCTCCGGTGCCCGGGGACACCGAGGGCAGCCCTGCCTCCCGGGCCCGGTCGCGGGCCCAGCGCAGCGCTTCGTCCTCGGCGGCAAAGGCGTCGGCGAAGGCCCAGCTCGTCTGCCGGTTGGCGGTAATGACCCTCTCCTGTTCCCGTAGTTGGCAACGGTGACTGTAGCCGCTCGCCTTCGGGAACCCGCAGATGGGACCAGGCGTTGGGAAGGGGTGGGGACGGTCGGACGGATCAAGACCCGAAGTCCGTCCCAAATTCGCGTAAAGATTCTTATCCGGAGCTAACGGGCGAGGTGGCTATGGTAGGGGCTCCACTGGACACCACCAGAGCCGATAGGGGAGGTGCGGCTGCGCCTGTGGATCGGAGAGGAGCGCTGCGGCTGCGGCGCTTCCTCAGGTCGGCGGGTGAGCCGAAATCCGTGACCGACACCGCTGACAGCACCCGTGCCGCCACCGAGACCGCAGCCACGACGGCGACCTTCGCATCGGATGCGGAATCGCAGGCGTGGGCCCCTCCGACCTGGGAGGAGATCGTCAGCACGCACAGCGGTCGCGTCTACCGCCTCGCCTATCGCCTGACGGGCAACCAGCACGACGCCGAGGACCTCACGCAGGAGGTCTTCGTCCGCGTCTTCCGCTCCCTGTCGACGTACACGCCGGGCACGTTCGAGGGCTGGCTGCACCGCATCACCACGAACCTGTTCCTGGACATGGTGCGGCGCAAGCAGCGCATCCGGTTCGACGCGCTCGGCGAGGACGCCGCGGAGCGGCTGCCCAGCCGCGAGCCGTCGCCGCAGCAGGCGTTCCACGACACGCACTTCGACGCGGACGTGCAGCAGGCGCTGGACACGCTGGCGCCGGAGTTCCGCGCGGCCGTCGTGCTGTGCGACATCGAGGGCCTGTCGTACGAGGAGATCGCCGCGACGCTCGGCGTGAAGCTCGGCACGGTCCGCAGCCGGATCCACCGCGGCCGGTCGCACCTGCGCAAGGCGCTCAAGCACCGGTCGCCCGAGGCGCGGGCCGAGCAGCGCGTCGCCGGGCGTCCGTTCGCCGCCGTGGTCGGGGAGGGCGGAGCCGCGTGAGTGGCACACGTCCGACCCCCGCGGAACACCATCTGGGGGACCGGCTCGCCGCGCTGGTCGACGGCGAGCTGGGTCACGACGCCCGCGAGCGGGTCCTCGCCCACCTGGCGACCTGCGCCCGCTGCAAGGCCGAGGCCGACGCGCAGCGCCGCGTCAAGAGCTTCTTCGCCGAGTCCGCCCCCCCGCCGCCCCCCGCGGGGCTGCTCGCCCGCCTCCAGGGGTTGCCCGGGGGCGCCGCGGGAGACGGCGGGCCGCCGTTCGGGGGCGGCGGTCTCGGGGGAGGTGCCCTGGGAGCCGGGACCCGGCGGTCCGGGCACGCCCCGGACACCGGGCGGCCCGGCTCGGGAGCCGGCCTGTTCGGAGTGAGGTCCGGCGGCTTCGGGTACGTCCCCGCCGCCGAGCACGCACCGGCCGGGCGCGGGGGCTTCCGCATCCACGAGGTCGGCCGGGAGGCCGAGCGGTCCCCGTGGCGCGGCCGGAGGTTCGCGTTCGCGGCGGCCAGCGCCGTGTCGTTCGCGGCGATCGCGCTGGGCGGGACGCTGCCGACCGTCACGGCGGTCGACGTGCGCGGCGAGGGCTCCGGGAACAAGGTGACGCCGCTGCGGTCGTCGTCCGCCGGGCAGCCGGCCGCGGCGGAGAATTCCCGCCGCCGCCCCGCCACGGGCGCGAGCACGGGCCGGTTCGCGGACCGGACCGGCGCCCCGATCTCCGCCACGCAGGCCCGGTCGCGGCATCCGGCGGCCCCGCCGTTCCTCCACGCGGCGACCCCGCTGGTCGGCGCCGGGACCCTACCCCTGATAGGCGCTCCGGGGCCCGTACGGGACCCCTACCCGTCGCACAAGGCGCCCCCGGCACCCTGAACGGCGCCCCGGGAGGACCTGGTTGAATCCGTGGTCAGGGGCGCCGGAGGGGCGCTGAGTGGCCAGTAGCGGGGAGAGCATGGACGACGGGAAGCCCACGCAGCCGAAACGAACGTGGTGGAGCCGCCCCGCGCCCCCGGTCCCCACCCCGCCGCCCCCGGCGGACGGCCCGTCCGCCTCCCCGCGGCCCGCGCCGTTCGAAGCCGCCGCGCCCGGAGCCGTTACGCCCGGAGCCGCGCCCGCGCCCCCGGCCCTCCGGGGCGCCCCCGCGCCCGCGTCCCCGGCCGCGCCGGACACCGCCCCCGCGGACGCGGCCCGGCCGGTCCCCCCGGCGGCGGCCGGTACCGACACCGGCGCCGCGCCCGCCGGGCACCCCGCCGGCACCGGCGGGCCCCTGCACGCGCCCGACGAGTACCGGACACCGCCCTACGGGGAGCCCGGCCCCTGGGCGCCCGCGCCGCCCGTACAGCGGCCCGTGGCCGCCCAGCCGCCCGCCTACGGCACCCCGTCGCCGGCTCCCACCCCCGCGCCGCACGGACAGCCGCCCGCACCCGCCTACGGCACCCCGCCGCCCACGCTCGCCCCCGCGCCGCACGGACAGCCGCCCGCACCCGCGCCCGCGCAGTGGGGGCAGTACGACCCCTGGAGCGCTCCTGCCGCGCGGCAGCCCGCGCAACCGCTCACCGGACACCCGGGCGGCGTGCGGCCCCGGCGGTCGCGCACGGGGCTCGCGCTCGTCGGCGCGCTGGTCTTCGCGCTGCTCACCGGCGTCCTCGGCGGAGCCGTCGGCGCGTACGTCGAACGCAACGGCGGCCTCACCACCGTCGAGCTGCCCCAGGCCGGGGCGGACGTGAGGGACCGCGCCCCCGACAGCGTCGCCGGCATCGCCGCCCGTGCCCTGCCCGGCGTCGTCACCCTCCACGTCAGCGGCGGCGGCGCGCAGGGCACCGGCACCGGCTTCGTCCTCGACAAGCGCGGCCACATCCTCACCAACCACCACGTCGTCGACTCCGCCGAGGGCGGCGGCGACATCACCGTCACCTTCAGCGGCGGCGAGACCGCCGGCGCCACCCTCGTCGGCGGCGACAGCGGCTACGACCTCGCCGTCGTCCGCGTCACCGGGGTGTCGAACCTCGCGCCGCTCCCGCTCGGCGACTCCGACGGCGTCCGCGTCGGCGACCCGGTCGTCGCCATCGGCGCCCCCTTCGACCTCCAGAACACCGTCACCTCCGGCATCATCAGCGCCAAGGGCCGCCCCATCACCGCCGGCGGCGAGAAGGGCGACGGCAGTGACGTCAGCTACGTCGACGCCCTCCAGACCGACGCCCCCATAAACCCGGGCAACTCCGGCGGGCCGCTCCTCGACTCGCAGGCCCGCGTCATCGGCATCAACAGCGCCATCCGCGCCGCCGACAGCGGCTCCGGCATCGACGACGGCCAGTCCGGCTCGATCGGCCTGGGCTTCGCGATCCCCGTCAACCAGGGCAAGCGCGTCGCCGAGGAGCTCATCAACACGGGCAGGGCCACCCACCCCGTCATCGGCGTCAGCCTCGACATGAAGTTCACCGGCGACGGCGCCCGCGTCGCGGACAAGGCCCAGGACGGCGGCGCGTCCGTCACCCCGGGCGGTCCCGCCGCCAAGGCGGGCGTCCGCCCCGGCGACGTCGTCACCGAGGTCGACGGCGAGCGCGTCCACAACGGCGAGGAGCTGATCGTCAAGATCCGCGCCCACCGCCCCGGCGACGAACTCCGCCTCACCGTGCGGCGCGGCGGCCACGAGGAGGTCAGGACGCTCACGCTCGGCTCGTCGGCGGCCGGCTGAACGACCGAACGGCTGATGGTCCCGGCGCCGGTCCCGCCACACGGGTGGAGCGGGTACCTTGGTGCAGCGGAGACCGGAGGAGGAGCAAGGTGTTCAGTGACATAGGCGGACTCGAGGTGGTGGCGCTGGTGATCCTCGCCGTGCTCATCTGGGGTCCCGACAAGCTGCCCCAGCTCATCCAGGACGTCAGCCGCTTCATCCGCAAGATCCGGGACTTCTCCGAGAGCGCCAAGCAGGACATCCGCAGCGAGCTCGGCCCCGACTTCAAGGACTTCGACTTCGAGGACCTCAACCCGAAGACGTTCATCCGCAAGCAGCTCACCGAGAACCCGGACCTGAGGGACCTCCAGGAGCTGCGCAGCAGCTTCGACCTCCGCAAGGAGATCGACGAGGTCGCCGACGCCGTCAAGGGCACCGCCTCCGCCCCGGCCGCCTCCGGCTCCGCCACGCCCGACCTCCTGAAGAAGCGCGACACGCCCGATACGGCCGACCGGCCCCCCTTCGACGCGGACGCCACCTGAGCTCCGACGCGGACGCCGCCCGACCGGGCTGAGCCACCCGGGCCACCCGGTGCCGGACCTCCCGTACGAGCCCCTCCCCGGTGGATATCCTCTCCCTCTGTCCGAACGGATCGAGGAGGCGGCCGGGCAGATGGAGACCACGAGACGGGTGGGGGCGCAGGCACAGCCGACGCCCGGCACCACACCCACGCCCGAGGGGGTGCCTCCGGCCCGTCGCACCGTCGACGGGTACCTGCGGGCCCCCTTCCCCTGGTACGGGCTGGACGAGGCGTTCACCGGCCCGCGCTGGCTGATGCGGGTCAGCACGGCGGCGGACGGAACCGTGCAGCACGGTTCGACCGGCCACGGCGAGGAGCCGTCGATACGGCCCGACGCCGCCGACCAGGGGCGCGGCGCCTTCGTGGTCGTCGTCACCGTCGCCGCCCACCCCGTGCGCGGCTCCGGCGACGGCACCGGCGTCCTGGACGCCACGAGCGTGTCCTCCGCCGCCTGGCTGGCCGGTTCGGGGCTCCTCGCGTACACCTGGCCCCCCCAGCTCGACCACGTCCTGCGCAACGAGTGGTTGGACCAGCAGACGGAGACCGCGTTCGAACTCGCGGACGACCTGGACGGGCCCGCCTGGACGACGCTGTCGCTGCCCGTGGACGGCGTGCCGCAGCCGTTCCACTACCGCGAGACCGAGTTCGGCTGGATCCTCGCCGGAAGCACCTCCCGCGGCGTCCACCTGGGCGCCTACGGCCGGGGGATGAGCGCGTACGGGCTCGGCTTCGCCGTCGTCGCCGACATCTCCACGTACGTCTGAGTACGTCCGACCCGGCGCCCCGGACCCGCGCCGGGCACGCCGAAGGGGCGCCGCTCACGGTGGAGGGGCGCCCCTTCGGCGTACCCGGCGGACGCGCGCCCGGCGCGTGCGCCTCAGAACTTGTTGCGCGGCGTGATGCCCAGGGACATGCCGGACAGGCCCCGCTGGCGGCCGCCGAGCTTGCCCGCGATGGCGCGCAGCGCCGCGCCGGCCGGCGACTCCGGGTCGGACAGCACGACGGGCCTGCCCTCGTCGCCGCCCTCCCGCAGCCGTACGTCGATCGGGATCGAGCCGAGCACCGGGACCGTGGCGCCGGTCGTCCGCGTCAGCCCGTCCGCGACCTTCTGGCCGCCGCCCGTGCCGAACACGTCGACCATCTCGTCGCAGTGCGGGCACGGCAGGCCCGACATGTTCTCCACGACGCCGACGATCTTCTGGTGGGTCTGCACGGCGATCGAACCGGCCCGCTCCGCCACCTCGGCCGCCGCCTGCTGCGGCGTGGTGACGACGAGGATCTCGGCGTTCGGCACGAGCTGCGCCACGGAGATCGCGATGTCGCCCGTGCCCGGCGGGAGGTCCAGCAGCAGCACGTCCAGGTCACCCCAGTAGACGTCCGCGAGGAACTGCTGGAGCGCGCGGTGCAGCATCGGGCCGCGCCACACGACCGGGGCGTTGCCCGGGGTGAACATGCCGATCGAGATGACCTTCACGCCGTTCGCGGACGGCGGCATGATCATGTTCTCGACCTGGGTGGGCCGTCCGTCGGCGCCCAGCATGCGGGGGACGCTGTGGCCGTAGATGTCGGCGTCCACGACACCGACCTTCAGCCCGTCCGCGGCCATCGCGGCGGCCAGGTTCACCGTCACCGAGGACTTGCCGACGCCGCCCTTGCCGGACGCCACCGCGTACACGCGGGTCAGCGAACCGGGCTTCGCGAAGGGCACCTCGCGCTCGGCGGTCGTGCCGCGCAGCGCGGCGGCCAGCTCCTTGCGCTGCTCGTCGCTCATCACGTCCAGCGACACGTCGACGCGGGTGACGCCCTCGACGCGGGAGACCGCCTCGCTCACGTTCTTCGTGATCGTCTCGCGCATCGGGCAGCCGGAGACCGTCAGGTACACGGTCACGGCCACCGCGCCGTCCGCCCCGATCTCGACTGACTTGACCATGCCGAGTTCGGTGATCGGTCGGTTGATCTCGGGGTCGTTCACCGTCGCCAGTGCTTCGCGCACCGCGTCTTCCGTCGTCATACGGACGATGGTACGGCGCCCACCGAGGGCCTCGGAAAGCCCGTCAGCGGTCGCCTTCGTCACTCCCCGGCGGCGCGGACCGCGGGAATACGGAGCCCCGGTCCTCCAACTCCTTCACCAGGACCTCCAGCTCGGAGCGGATCCAGTCGCGGGTGGCGACCTCGCCGAGCCCCATGCGCAGCGCCGCGACCTCCCGCGTCAGGTACTCGGTGTCGGCGATCGACCGCTCGTTCTGCGCCCGGTCCTGCTCCAGGTTGACCCGGTCCCGGTCGTCCTGCCGGTTCTGCGCGAGCAGGATCAGCGGCGCCGCGTACGACGCCTGGAGCGAGAGCATCAGGGTGAGGAAGATGAACGGGTACGGGTCGAAGCGCAGCGGCTCCGGCATGGTGATGTTCCAGGTCAGCCACGTGATGATGACCACCGTCATCCACACGATGAACCGGCCAGTGCCGAGGAACCGGGCGATCCGCTCCGACAGCCGCCCGAACGCCTCCGGGTCGTACTCCGGCAGCAGCCTCGGCCGCCGCACGCGCGGCTGGTCCAACGGCTGGTCGAGCCGGGTGCGGGGCGCGGCCCGCTCCCGCCCGCCGGCGCGTTCGCGTCCGCCCGTACGGTCGCGTCCGCCGGCGCGCTCCCGCAGGCCGGGGCGCTCGCGCCCGCCCGTACGGTGGTCGCGTCCGGTGCCCCCCTCCGGGGCGCGGTCAGGCCCCATGCGCCGCCTCCCGCTCCGCCTCCGGGCCGAACTCGGTCTCCCGCCAGTCCTCCGGCAGCAGGTGGTCCAGCACGTCGTCGACGGTGACGGCGCCGAGCAGCGACCCGCTGTCGTCGACGACCGGCGCCGCGACCAGGTTGTACGCGGCGAGGTGGCTGGTCACGACCGGCAGCGGGGTGTCGGGGGAGAGCGGCTCCAGGTCGGTGTCGACGATCGCGGAGACCAGGGTGAACGGCGGATCGCGCAGCAGCCGCTGGAAGTGGACCGTCCCGAGGAACTTCCCGGTCGGCGTCTCGTCGGGCGGCCGGCACACGTACACCTGCGCGGCCAGCGCGGGGGAGAGGTCCTGCTGGCGGACGCGGGCGAGGGCGTCCGCGACCGTCGCGTCCGGGCGCAGCACGATCGGCTCGGTCGTCATCAGCCCGCCCGCCGTCCGCTCCTCGTACGACATCAGCCGCCGCACGTCCGCCGCGTCGTCCGGGCGCATCAGGGTGAGCAGCCGCTCCTTCTCGTCCTCCGGCAGCTCCGACAGCAGGTCCGCGGCGTCGTCCGGGTCCATGGCCTCCAGGACGTCCGCGGCGCGCTCCGCCTTCAGCTTGCCGAGGATCTCGATCCGGTCGTCCTCGGGCAGCTCCTCCAGCACGTCGGCCAGCCGGTCGTCGTGGAGGGCGGCGGCGACCTCGGCGCGGCGCTTGGGCGTCAGGTGGTGCAGCGCGTTCGCCAGGTCGGCGGGGCGCATCCGCTCGAACGTGGCGACCAGGCTCTCCGCGCCCTGCCCGACCTCCTCCAGGGAGAACCCCGTGACCGCCGACCACTCGACGGTCAGCGTCTCGCCCTTGCGGCGCAGCGCCCCGCGGGCGCCGCGCCGCACGAAGACCCGGTCGATCTCCCAGTCACGGCGGGCGGGCAACTGGCGCATCGCCACGTCGAGGACGGTCACCTCGTCGCCGCCGTCGACGAGCCGGACCCGTCGGTCGAGGAGTTCGCCGAGGACGAGGCGCTCGGTGGGGCGCTGCTCGAAGCGGCGCACGTTGAGGACCCCGGTCGTGATCACCTGGCCGGACTCGACGCCCGTCACCCGGGTCATCGGCAGGAAGATCCGGCGGCGGCCGATCACCTCCACGACGAGCCCCAGCACCCGGGGCGGCCGGCGCCCCACGCGGAGCATGGCGACGAGGTCGCGCACCCGGCCCACCTGGTCGCCGCTCGGGTCGAAGACCGGCGCCCCGGCGAGGTGCGAGACGAAGATCCGGGCGGCGCCTCCTGCCATGCCCCGCGCCTCCTTGTCGTCCGCGTGACCATCAACCGACATGCCGCTTATGCCCGCAGTTCGGTGTTTCAGGCTAGCTCGTCAGGGTTCGGGTCGCCCAGGCAGGGCGTCCGTCCGGCTCCGTTCGGAGGGGGCGATCCGACCCCGGTACGCTGCGGTCGGCCGTCCCCCCACGTGCAACACTGAGAGGCAGCGCTGGTGACCGCTCTCCCCCCGGTTCGGCGTACCCGACGCGTCGTGCTCCCCGTCGCCCTCTGCGTCGGACTGGCCGCGGCACTGACCGCCTGCGCGGAAGACCCGGACGAGGGCACCAACGGGGTCGGCAGGCTCCCGGCCGGCGAGATCGAGGACAAGGCCCGCGCCGCCGCCGACGGCGCCACGTCGGTGCGCCTCGCGGGCACCCTCGTCAGCAAGTCCGGCACGTACAAGCTGAACATGCGCCTCAAGGCCCAGGGCGCGACCGGCTCCGTCACCACCAGGAAGTCGACGTTCGAGCTGCTGCGCGTCGGCGACGCCCTCTTCCTGAAAGCGGGCGCGGCGTTCTGGCGGCACGCCGAGGGCTCCGGCGAGCCGACCGAGTCGGACATCGAGGCGGCCGACAAGCTGGACGGCAAATACGTCAAGGTCCCGCAGGACGACCCCTCGTACAAGCAGCTACGCGGCTTCACCGAGATGAACGTCCTGCTGAAGGGCCTGCTCGTGCTCCACGGCGAGGTCCACAAGGGCAACCGCGACAAGGTCGGCGGGGTCCGCACCATCGAGGTCGCGGGCGGCGAGCACGGAGAGGGCGGCACCCTCGACGTGTCCCTGGAGGGCACGCCGTTCCCGCTCCAGTTCGCCCGCGGCGGCGGCGGGGGCGTGGTGGTCCTGGCGGACTGGAACAGGGACTTCCCGCTGGTGGAGCCCGTCAAGGAGGACATCCTCGACTACGGGCGCCACCTGCCCCGCACCAGCGGCTGATTCCTTTTTGAGGCTCGTTCCGCCTCCGGGGCGCTGTGAGCGGGTGTCGAGGCGGCGAACGTGCTCAGCGCTTCGCGGCCCCTTTTTTGAGGCTCGTTCCCCCTCCGGGGCGCTTTCAGCGGGTGTCGAGGCGGCGAACGTGCTCAGCGCTCCGCGCCTCCGCGCGATCACCCCCTCGACACCCGCGCGCCCCTTCGGCTCCACGAGCGGCCCAAGGGGGCACCCGCCCCCTCCCGGCCCGCAGGGGTCTCTGGTCCTACGAGTGGTGCGCCCCCTTCGGCCTCACGGGCCGACCACGGGGCGCCCGAGACTGTCCCCTCCCCGGCCCACAGGATCCTCCGGCCCCACGAGTGGGGCGCTCGGCCCCACGAGCGGTCCACCGGCGCACCCCCCTCCCGACCTACACGGCCCTCCGGTCCCACGAGCCGCCCGCCCTCCCCGACGGCCGGGGGAGGGGCGGTCAGTGGCGCTTGCGGCGCTTCAGGAGCAGCCGGGGGAGGGCCGCCGGTACCGGTACGCGGGTCGTCGCCGGCGTCGGCAGCGGCACCGCCGCCAGGGAGTCCTGCGGCAGGTCGGTGACGGCCTCGCGGGGCGTCAGCCGCAGCACCCGGCACTCGCGCGCCCACCGCTCGGTCATGGTCTCCGCGTCGGGGGCGTTGAGCCGCTTGCCCTTCAGCTCGTCGACCGCCGCCCGCCACTCCTCCGACCCGGGCGCCTGCTCGCCGACCACCGCCGTCCAGGCGACGACCCGGCCGCCCTTGTCCTTGCTGCGCACGGTGACCTCGGCGGTGGCGCCGTCGACGAGACCGGACGGCAGCGGCTGCTCCCCGGGGCCGTCGCCGACGACGTGCGCGGCGCCCTCGTGCCACACGTGCCACAGCGCCCGCGCCGGCCCGTCACCGCGCACCCAGATGAGGCCGGACTTCTTGGTGGCCTCCTCGACGAGGGCGCGGGCGAGCAGCGAGTCGTCAGTCATGCCCGCAGCTTAGCCAGCGGGCAGGGACCCCTACAGCCAGCCGTTGCGCTTCAGGGTGCGGTGGATCGCGAAGCAGGTGCCGATGATCGCGGTCAGCACCATCGGGTAGCCGTACTTCCACTGGAGCTCCGGCATGTGGTCGAAGTTCATGCCGTACACGCCGCACACCGCCGTCGGCACGGCGATGATCGCCGCCCATGAGGTGATCTTGCGCATGTCCTCGTTCTGCGCGACCGTCGCCTGCGCGAGGTTGGCCTGGAGGATGGAGTTCAGCAGCTCGTCGAAGCCCACGACCTGCTCCTGCACCCGGGCCAGGTGGTCGGCGACGTCCCGGAAGTACTTCTGGATGTCCGGGTCGACCAGCCGCATCGGCCGCTCGCTCAGCAGTTGCAGCGGTCGCGTCAGCGGAGTCACGGCCCGCTTGAACTCCAGCACCTCGCGCTTCAGCTGGTAGATCCGGCCCGTGTCCGTACCGCGCGTGCCGCCCTTCGCCGGGGGCGAGAAGACGTCGATCTCGATCTGGTCGATGTCGATCTCCACGGCGTCCGCGACCGCGATGTACCCGTCCACGACGTGGTCGGCGATGGCGTGCAGCACCGCCGAGGGCCCCTTCGCCAGCAGCTCCGGCTCCGACTCCAGCCGGTGCCGCAGGTTGCGCAGCGACCCCTGCCCGCCGTGCCGGACGGTGATGACGAAGTCCCGGCCGGTGAAGCACATCACCTCACCGGTCTCCACGACCTCGCTCGTCGCGGTCAGTTCGGCGTGCTCCACGTAGTGGATCGTCTTGAAGACCGTGAACAGCGTGTCGTCGTACCGCTCCAGCTTCGGCCGCTGGTGGGCGTGGACCGCGTCCTCCACGGCCAGCGGGTGCAGCCCGAACTCGGCGGCGATGCCCGCGAATTCGGCCTCCGTCGGCTCGTGCAGACCGATCCACGCGAAGCCGCCGCCCTCCCGCACGCGCCACATCGCCTCGCGCGGCGTCAGGCAGCCGTCGCCCTCCAGTCGCCGCCCGTCGCGGTACACGGCGCAGTCGACGACGGCGGTCGAGGCGGACGGGTCGCGGGTCGGGTCGTAGGCGTTGTACGGCTGGTACGGCGACGCGCTGCGCTTGCGCAGCGACGGACGTACGGCGGCACGCAGGTCACGGATCATCGACATGGCGGGCTCCTTCACGCAAGAAGCCGTCAGCGAGGCGTGGCACAGCCCGGAATGGGGACGTGGCGTTGCTTACGTCCGCAAATCGGGCGGCACCGCGGATCGCGGGACGGAAGTTCGCGGTTCGCTACAGACAGACAGGGGCGACGTGCTCTTCCGTCGTGCGCGGTGCCCGGCGTGCGGAAAACGGGCGGAAACGCCTCAGACGCCCGTACGGAGGGTCGTACGAGAGGCGGAACGCGCGCGGTGGGGGCGTGGCGGGAGCTGCCCGCGCGGCGCGGAAGAGCGGCTGGTACTGCACGGTCGACTTCGATCCACCGCAGCCCCACCTCCTCCGGCCGGTCCCCCGTGGGGGATGACGTGTCGTCGGGACCGGAAAGCACTCCACCGGCTGTCGCTGGGGGGCGGAGGAACCTCCGCCGCGTGCTGTCCCGACCAGCGGCCCACCCTATCAGCCGACTGACGGTCAATCCCTTTCCTTGCCCGTTCGATGCGCGCTTTATGCTCGCCGCATGGAAAAAGTTCTCGCGCTCGTCGAGGCGCGGCTCCGCTCGGCGCTCGGCGAACCGGACGCGCGGGCTTCCGTCACCTTCCTCGGCACGGACCGCGTCGAGGTGCTGCGCTTCACCGACACCGGTGACGGCGACGGCCGCCCGGTCGTGCGGTACGCCACGCTCGGCATGTCGGCGCGGCCCATGACCGACCCGACGGACCTGGTGGCCGACCCGGTGCGCGGCCCGCGCGCGGAACTGCTCCTCACCGTGCGGGCCGGGCTCGCCGACACCGACAAGGTGCTCCGCCCGCTCGCCGTGCTGGCCGCCTCGCCGCAGGTCGAGGGGGTCGTCGTGGCGCCGGGCGCGTCCCTGGACGTGGGGGAGCCGCTGTGGCCGGGCGCGCCGTTCACGTCCGTGCTCGTCGGGGAGTCCGGCGGCCTGGTGCCGGACCTGGAGCTGGACGGCGGGATGGACCCGGTGCGGTTCCTGCCGCTGCTGCCGATGACGCCCAACGAGGCGGCGTGGAAGCGGGTGCACGGCGCGCGGGCGCTGGAGGAGCGCTGGCTGGGCGCCGGGACCGACCTGCGGGACCCGCGGCGGGCGTCGGTCGGCCTCGACTGAGCCGGAGCCGCCCGCCCCGCGCGCACGGGACGGGCGACGGCGTCGTGCGCCGGCGGTTCCGGAAGGCCGCCCCGCCCCGCGCGCAGGGGACGGGGCCCCGGCCGGCGGAGAACCCGGTGGCGGTGACGCGCCCCGCCCCGTGCGTACGGGACGGGGTCGGCGTGGGCGGGCGGCGTCCGCCCCGCCCCGCCGCGCGCGCCGCACGCACGGGGCGGGGCGGCACACCGGACGGGTGATCGTCCTTGACGCGGCGGCGGAGGCGGAGGACCGTTGAACGCTATGAGGGGCGAACCCAGTTGCCCGAAGTGCGGAGGCCGGGTCCGGGCACCCGGTCTCTTCTCCGACCGCTGGCAGTGCGCCGCGCACGGCCCGGTGCACCCGCTGCAACCCGTGGTGCCCCCCAGCCTGGAGGCGCTGCACGTCGCCGTGAACCGGGCGCGGGTCCCCGTCTGGATGCCGTGGCCGCTGCCCGTCGGCTGGCTGTACACGGGCGTCGCGTACGCCGGTGACGACCGCAGCGGCGGTCGCGCCACCGCCGTCGCCTGCTCCGGGCCCGGGCCGCTCGGCGGCGTGGGCGAGCTGCTGCTGGTCGCCGAGGAGCTCGGCGTGGGGCTCGGCGCCCGGTACGCCGGGCTGGACGGCCCCGACCCGGGCCCGCACCTGTGCGTCGACAAGGCGCCGCACGCCAAGGTCCTCGCCGGCGGCCGGCTGACGCCGCTGTGGCACGTGGGCGGCGTCCCCGAGGGACGGGCCGTCTTCGCGGGCGAGGCGCGCGGGCTGTGGCTGTGGGCGATCGCCTGGCCGGAGCACTCCGGGCTGCTGCTCTACGACGAACTGGTCCTCACCGACCTGCGCGAGGCGGGGCCCGAAGTCGACATGGTGCCCTGCGGGGCGCTCTCCCCGCGCCTGCTGGCCTGACGGGCGGCCCCGGCCGGCGGTTCGTTCGTCCGGGCATGGTGTGTTTGGGGGGCGGTTATCCTTGGGTGTCCCCTGTCCGCAGCGAGCCCTGGAGCCTGTGCCGTGCGCATCGACCTGCACACCCACTCCACGGCGTCGGACGGTACGGACACCCCCGCCGACCTGGTGCGCGGCGCCGCCGCGGCCGGTCTCGACGTGGTCGCGCTGACCGACCACGACACGACGCGGGGCCACGCCGAGGCGCTGGCGGCGCTCCCCGAGGGGCTGACGCTGGTGACCGGCGCCGAGCTGTCCTGTCGGGCCGACGGGACCGGCGTCCACATGCTGGCGTACCTCTTCGACCCGGACGAGCCCGAGCTGGCGCGGGAGCGCGAGCTGGTGCGCGACGACCGGGTGCCGCGGGCCCGCGCGATGGTCGGCAGGCTCCAGGAGCTGGGCGTGCCGGTCACCTGGGAGCGGGTCGCCGCCATCGCGGGCGACGGCTCCGTGGGCCGCCCCCACATAGCCGAGGCCCTGGTCGAGCTGGGCGTCGTACCGGACGTGTCCGCGGCGTTCACGCCCGAGTGGCTCGCGGACGGCGGGCGCGCGTACGTGGAGAAGCACGAGCTGGACCCGTTCACGGCGGTCCGCCTGGTCAAGGCGGCCGGTGGCGTGACCGTCCTCGCGCACCCCGCCGCGGCCAAGCGCGGCCGCACGCTGCCCGACTCCGTGATCGCCGACCTCGCCGCGCACGGGCTCGACGGCGTCGAGGTCGACCACATGGACCACGACGGGCCGGCCCGCGCCCGGCTGCGCGGACTGGCCGGCGAGCTCGGGCTGCTGACCACCGGCTCCAGCGACTACCACGGCAGCCGCAAGACCTGCCGTCTCGGCGACTTCACCACCGACCCGGAGATCTACGGCGAGATCACGCGCCGGGCGACCGGCGCGTTCCCCGTGCCGGGCACGGGCGGACGCCCGTAACCGGACCGCCGCTCCACCTCCCGTCCTACGGCCCTTCGCCCCCCCACGGCCGCGCCGTACGACGTCCCGCCCGGCATCCCGCCGCGCGGCCCGCTGTGTACCACCCCTCTCCTGCAAGGCCTCACCGTGTTCGACGTCGCCGTCTTCGGCTCCCTCTTCCTGACCCTCTTCGTCATCATGGATCCCCCCGGGATCACCCCGATCTTCCTCGCCCTGACCTCCGGGCGGGCCACCAAGGTGCAGCGCCGGATGGCCTGGCAGGCCGTCGCCGTCGCCTTCGGCGTGATCACCGTGTTCGGCATCCTGGGCCAGCAGATCCTGGCCTACCTGCACGTCTCCGTGCCCGCGCTGATGATCGCGGGCGGGCTGCTCCTGCTGCTCATCGCGCTCGACCTGCTCACCGGCAAGACCGACGAACCCAAGCAGACCAAGGACGTCAACGTCGCCCTCGTCCCGCTCGGGATGCCGCTGCTCGCGGGGCCCGGCGCGATCGTCTCCGTGATCCTCGCCGTGCAGCACGCGGACGACGTGAGCGGGCAGGTGTCCGTGTGGTCGGCGATCGTCGCGATGCACGTGGTGCTGTGGCTGACCCTGCGGTACTCGCTGGTGATCATCCGGGTGATCAAGGACGGCGGCGTGGTGCTGGTGACCCGGCTCGCCGGCATGATGCTCTCCGCGATCGCCGTGCAGCAGATCATCAATGGTGTGACGCAGACGATCCAGGCCGCCTGACCGGCCCGCCCCGACCCGCGACCGCGCCCCCGTACGAACCGTACGGGGGCGCGGTGCTTCGCTTCTCGTTCGCTTCTCGCATCGCGAACGCTATGACGCGGCGGCTTCCGCCGGGCGGATGTAGAGCCGCTGGCCGATCGCGGCGGCCTGCTGCACGATGCGGGTGACGGAGGCGGCGTCCACGACGGTGCTGTCCACGGCGGTGCCGTCGACGTCGTCGAGTCGCATGATCTCGAAGCGCAAAGCTTCTCCCTTCGTCGGACTGGTGTTGTTACACCTGCAACGATGTACAGCCGTTAAAACATTCCCTACGCTAAGGAAATTTTTTGATCGGCTAAATATGGGTGGCTGGCGATCCGGTCGTCCGAGGCGGACAATGAGGCCCCTATGAACGACGAGGACATCGCCCAGCGCCTGGAGCGCACCAATGAGCTCCTGCGACGCATGCTGGTCGAGGTCGCCAAGACCCCCTCGACCCACGCCATCTTCGTCGACGCCGGTTACGTCTATGCTTCCGCCGGGTTGCTGGTCGCGGGCACCGAGGACCGGCGCTCCTTCGACCTCGACGCCGAGGGCCTCATCGACGCCTTCATCGACACCGCCCGCACGATCTTCGCGGACAGCAGGCTGCTGCGCGTCTACTGGTACGACGGCGCCCGCCGCCGCATCCACACCACCGAGCAGCAGGCCATCGCCGAGCTCCCGGACGTGAAGGTCCGCCTCGGCAACCTCAACGCCAACAACCAGCAGAAGGGCGTCGACTCCCTGATCCGCTCCGACCTGGAGTCCCTCGCCCGCCACCGCGCGATCAGCGACGCCGCGCTCGTCGGCGGCGACGAGGACCTGGTCTCCGCCGTGGAGGCCGCGCAGGGGTACGGGGCCCGGGTCCACCTGTGGGGCATCGAGTCCGCGGAGGGCCGCAACCAGGCCGAGGCGCTGCTGTGGGAGGTCGACAGCTCCCGCGTCTTCGACCTGGACTTCTGCCGCCCGTACCTCACCCGGCGGCCCGTGACGACGTACGAGAACGAGGGCGAGCCGCCGCCGTCGCGCGACGAGGTGCGGTTCGTGGGCGCGCAGGTCGCCGCGGCGTGGCTGGCGGAGCGGGGCGCCGACGCGCTGGCCGAGCTGCTGCCCGGCCGCCCGTACCTGCCCGGCCCCGTCGACCAGGACCTCCTGGTGGAGGCCGAACGGCTGCTGAGCCGGTCCCTGCGCGGCCACGCCGTGCTGCGGCGCGCGCTGCGGGACGGCTTCTGGCAGCAGCTTCAGTCGCGGTTCTGAACCGGGTGGGCGTCCCAGAACGCCGCCACCGCCGCCGCCGTCTCGACGGGCCGGTCGGTGTTGGGGGAGTGCTCGGCACCCCCGATCCGCGTGCGGCGCGCGCCCAGCCGCTCCGCCATCGCGTCCAGCAGGGGCACCGGCCAGGTGTCGTCCCGTTCGCCCGACACGACGTGCACGGGCAGCGGCGGGTCCAGCGCGGCCAGCTCGGCGACGCGGTCCGGTTCGGTGGCGAGCTGCCGGCCCGTCGCGAGGAGCTGCGCGGGGTTGTGGCGCAGCCAGCGGCGGCGGAGGTCCTCGCGGTCGCCGCGCAGCGGGTCGCCGGCGTCCTCCGGAGGGTCCAGGGCGCGCATCGCCTGCCACACCTGGTCCATGTCCATGAGGCGCAGCGCGTCGCCCAGCAGCTTGATCTTCTCCCGCTGCTCCGGGGCGACCTCGGCGGGGCCGGACGACACCAGGGTGAGCGTACGGAACGGCGCCGGGTCCTCCAGGGCCGCGGCCCGCGCGATCTGCCCGCCCAGCGAGTGGCCCAGGAGGTGGACCCGCTCCCCGCCCCCGACGGCCTCGGCCTGCGCCAGCACGTCCAGCGCCAGCTCGCGGCGCGCGTACGCCTCCTGGTCGCTCGGCCCGGAGGTCTCGTACTGCCCCCGCCCGTCGACGGCGACGACCCGGTACCCGGCGCCGACGAGGGGCTCCAGCATGGCGATGAAGTCCTCCTTGCTGCCCGTGTACCCGGGCAGCAGCAGGGCGGTGCCCCTGGCCGCCCCCGAGGGCGCGGCGTCCAGCACGGCGAAGGCGCCCCGCGCCGTCCGCAGCGGACGGGGCCGGGCGCAGGGGGGCGGGACGAAGGTGGGCGGCCGACTCATGCCCCGAGGCTAGCGGCCCGGGGGCCGGCGCGCGGTCCCGCCCGGGCCCCGGCGCCTCCGGACGGCCGACGGCCCCGAGCCCTGCCCCACGGGACCGGCGCGGTGGCGGCCGGGTACGCGGAAGGCCCCGCCACCCGGAGGTGACGGGGCCTTGTGGCCGGGGTCTCACGCGTCGGCGGACACGGCGGCCTTCGTGGTGCGGCGGCGCCTCGGCTTGGCCTCGGACGCCTGCTCCGGGACCGCCACGGCGTCGGCGGACGCGACGGCCTTGCGGGTCCGGCGGCGCGGTGCGGCCTCGGCTTCGGCCGCCTCCGCCGGGGCGTCGGCCGCCTCGGCGGCCTTGCGCGTGCGGCGGCGGGGCTTGGCCTCGGCTTCGGCCTCGGGTGCCGGGGCCTCGGTCACGGCCTTCGGCTCGGCGGCCTTGCGGGTACGGCGGGGCTTGGCCTCGGGGACCGCCGCCTCGGCGGTGGCGTCGGCGGTGGCGTCGGCGGTGGCGTCGGCCTCCGCGGCCTTCGGCTCGGCAGCCTTGCGGGTCCGGCGGCGCGGTGCGGCCTCGGCTTCGGCCGCCTCCGCCGGAGCGTCGGCCGCCTCGGCGGCCTTGCGCGTGCGGCGGCGGGGCTTGGCCTCGGCTTCGGCCTCGGGCGCCGGGGTCTCGGCCACGGCCTTCGCCTCGGCGGCCTTGCGGGTACGGCGGGGCTTGGCCTCCGCTTCGGCCTCGGGGGCCGCCTCGGCGGTGACGTCGGCCTCCGCGGCCTTCGGCTCGGCGGCCTTGCGCGTGCGGCGGCGGGGCTTGGCCTCCGCCTCGGGCGCCGGACCCTCCGCGGTCTCCACGACCTCGACGGCCTTCGCCGACGGCTCGACCTCGGGCGCAGGGGCCGCCTGCGCGGCCGTCTCCGCCGTGAGCGTCGCGCCCGCGCGGGTGCGACGGCGGCGGCGGGGGGTGCGGCGCTCGGCCGGGGCCTCGCCGCCCTCCACCGCCTCGGCGGCGGGCGCCTGCGGCGCGGCGGTGCCGGCGGCCTCGTCCAGGGGCGTGCCGCCGCGCGTACGGCGGCGCTGCCGCGGCGTACGGGTGCGCTCGGCGGGCTCCGGGCGCTCCTCTTCGCGACGCCGGCCGCGCGGCTTGCGCCCGCCCGGCTCGCCCAGGTCCTCCAGGACCTCCGCGTCCAACCCGGCCCGGGTCCGCTCGGCGCGCGGCAGGACGCCCTTGGTGCCCTCGGGGATGTCCAGCTCGGCGAAGAGGTGCGGGGACGTGGAGTACGTCTCGACCGGATCGTGGAAGTCCAGCTCCAGCGCCTTGTTGATCAGCTGCCAGCGCGGGATGTCGTCCCAGTCGACCAGGGTGATCGCCGTACCGTGCGCCCCGGCGCGACCCGTGCGGCCCACACGGTGGAGGTACGTCTTCTCGTCCTCCGGCGTCTGGTAGTTGATCACGTGCGTGACGCCCTCGACGTCGATGCCGCGCGCGGCCACGTCGGTGCAGACCAGCACGTCGACCTTGCCGTTGCGGAAGGCGCGCAGCGCCTGCTCGCGGGCGCCCTGGCCCAGGTCGCCGTGGACGGCGCCGGATGCGAAGCCGCGCCGCTCCAGCTGCTCGGCGATGTCGGCCGCCGTGCGCTTCGTACGGCAGAAGATCATCGCCAGTCCGCGGCCGCGGGCCTGGAGGATGCGGGCGACCATCTCCGGCTTGTCCATGGAGTGCGCGCGGTAGACGTGCTGCTTGATGTTGGCGACGGTCGCGCCCTCGTCGTCCGGCGCGGTGGCGCGGATGTGCGTGGGCTGCGTCATGTAGCGGCGGGCCAGGCCGATGACCGCGCCCGGCATGGTCGCCGAGAACAGCATGGTCTGGCGCTTCGCCGGAAGCATGTTGATGATCTTCTCGACGTCGGGCAGGAAGCCCAGGTCGAGCATCTCGTCCGCCTCGTCCAGCACGAGCGTGCGGATGTGCGACAGGTCCAGCTTCTTCTGCCCGGCCAGGTCGAGCAGGCGGCCCGGCGTGCCGACGACCACGTCGACACCCTTCTGCAGGGCCTCGACCTGGGGCTCGTAGGCGCGGCCGCCGTAGATCGCCAGGACGCGGACGTTGCGGACCTTGCCGGCGGTGAGCAGGTCGTTGGTGACCTGCGTGCACAGCTCTCGGGTCGGCACGACGACGAGGGCCTGCGGCGCCTCCGTCAGCTGGTCGGGGCGGGCCCGGCCCGCCTCGACGTCGGCGGGGACGGTGACGCGCTCCACCAGGGGGAGGCCGAAACCGAGGGTCTTGCCCGTGCCGGTCTTGGCCTGGCCGATGACGTCCGTCCCGGACATGGCGACCGGGAGGGTCATCTCCTGGATCGGGAACGGCGTGACGATGCCGACGGCCTCCAGGGCCTCGGCGGTCTCGGGGAGGATCCCGAGCTCTCGGAAAGTCGTAGGCTGCGTAGTCAGGGTGTTGCCTCTTCTGTGAGACGCGGCATGAGGCGAACGCTGGGGGTCTTACCGCGCCGGATCACTCTCCGGCCGCGGACCGCGAGGTCGCAGCCGGGTGGAGCGGGACCACTGCCGTCGCTCGAGCGTCATACCGCTGAGGGCCCCTCATGTGCGAGAACGCACCGAGGGCTGTCGGGTCGGAGCCGATCGGGCCACCGACCGGGCATCCTCATTCATGAAACGGCCCCCCGAGCACATGCGGAAGGTGTCCGCATACTCGACGGGCTCAATACCACTGTACCCCGGAATCGTGCAGGCGTGTTGGGGCAATTCACAAGGAGGGGGAGGTCACACTCGTTGATCAGGGCCTTACCGGGTGCGGTCGGCGGGCTATTGTGCGCTCCATGGAGACGCCTGACAACGCCGCTGCCGCCGAAGAACCGACCGGGATCGCCGCCCTCGACTGGGCCGGGGCCTCCGCCGACCCGCAGTACCGCGCGGCCGTCGTGGACCTGCTCGGCGCGCTCGCCTACGGGGAGCTGGCGGCCTTCGAGCGGCTCGCGGAGGACGCGAAGCTCGCCCCGACGCTCGCCGACAAGGCGGAGCTGGCAAAGATGGCGTCCGCCGAGTTCCACCACTTCGAGCAGTTGCGCGACCGGCTGGCCGCGATCGACGCGGAGCCGACCGGCGCGATGGAGCCCTTCGCGAAGGCACTGGACGACTTCCACCGCCAGACGGCGCCGTCGGACTGGCTGGAGGGCCTCGTCAAGGCGTACGTCGGCGACTCGATCGCCAGCGACTTCTACCGGGAGGTCGCCGTCCGGCTCGACTCCGACACGCGCGCGCTGGTGCTGGCCGTGCTGGACGACACCGGGCACGGGAACTTCGCCGTGGAGAAGGTGCGCGCCGCGATCGAGGCGGACCCGCGCGTGGGTGGCCGGCTCGCGCTGTGGGCGCGGCGGCTGATGGGCGAGGCCCTGTCGCAGGCCCAGCGCGTCGTGGCGGAGCGGGACGCGCTGTCGACGATGCTGGTCGGCGGGGTCGCGGACGGGTTCGACCTGGCGGCGGTCGGGGAGATGTTCTCGCGGATCACCAAGGCGCACACGAAGCGCATGGCGGCCCTGGGTCTCGCGGCCTAGCCGCGGACGTCGGGGGGCCGGCGGCGGCGCGGATCACGCCGCCGCTGATCGTCGCAGGCGGCGCGACGCGGGCCGGATCAGCAGGGACAGCAGCACGGCGCTGACGGCGACCGCCCCGAGGAGCGTGCCCAGCGCGAAGCCGGGACCGAGCGCGGCGTGCGTGACGAGCGCGCCGAACAGCGCGCCGAGCGCGCCGGTCGCCAGCACCGTACGACGTGACGGAAGCCGGTCGGCCAGCCGGTGGAGGGTGGCCCAGGCCAGGACGAGTCCGAGCAGGACGGAGCCGAGAGCTTCCCAGAACACAGCATCACCTCGCGGGTCGGCGGGGCGGGCAGAGCGGTCGTACCCGGTCCTACCCGACCCGTCCGGAAGACAACCCTCCCACGCGGGAGGGACGCCTCCCGGAAGAGGACACGCGCGTCGCGCGAAAGAGGAGCGCGAAAGAGAAGACGTACGACAAGAGGCCCGGCGGGGGACGACGCCCCCGCCGGGCCTCCGTGCCGCTGTGCTACGCGGTCACAGCGGGCCGAAGCCGACCCGGCGCACCGACGGCTCGCCGATCTCCACGTAGGCGAGCCGGTCCGCCGGGATGAGCACCTTGCGGCCCTTCTCGTCCGTCAGGCTGAGCAGCTGCGCCTTGCCGGACAGCGCCTCGGCCACCGCGCGCTCGACCTCCTCGGCGGACTGCCCGCTCTCCAGAACGATCTCCCGGGGCGCGTGCTGCACGCCGATCTTGACCTCCACGGCTATGTCCCTCCGAACGGTCAGCGTTGCGCGATCACCGCGCCGTACGCTGCACACATTAGCCCGGAGAGGCGACGCGCCACGGCCCGGCGCCGCACGCCAGGAGCGAACAGCACCCGCGCCACCGCCCGGTGCCGCTCGGAGTCAGTGCCCTTCCGCCCCGTGCAGCGGGAACCCGGCGATGCCCCGCCACGCCAGCGACGTCAACAGCTGCACGGCCTTGTGGCGCGGGACCGGGGAGTCGCTCGCCAGCCAGTGCCGCGCCACGACCTGGGAGACGCCGCCGAGACCCACGGCGAGCAGCATCGACTCGTCCTTCGACAGCCCCGTGTCCTCGGCGATCACGTCGGAGATCGCCTCGGCGCACTGCAGGGAGACCCGCTCGACGCGCTCGCGCACCGCGGGCTCGTTCGTCAGGTCCGACTCGAACACCAGCCGGAACGCGCCCCCTTCGTCCTCCACGTACGCGAAGTAGGCGTCCATGGTGGCGGCCACGCGCTGCTTGTTGTCCGACGTGGAGGCCAGCGCCGTGCGGACGGAGTGGAGCAGCGACTCGCAGTGCTGGTCGAGCAGCGCCAGGTACAGCTCCAGCTTGCCGGGGAAGTGCTGGTAGAGGACCGGCTTGCTGACCCCCGCCCGCTCGGCGATGTCGTCCATCGCCGCCGCGTGGTACCCCTGGGCGACGAAGACCTGCTGGGCCGCGCCCAGCAGCTGGTTGCGTCGGGCTCGGCGCGGCAGGCGTGTGCCCCTCGGGCGCGCCGCCTCTGTCTGCTCGATGGCTGTCACGCCGCCTCCCAAAATCGATCCAAGTGCGCTGTGCACCGCGCCCGCCATCGTACTTTCGGGTAACCCGGCGGTGCGCGGTGCGAGCGCAGAATTTCACGTACCGGACGCCGGCGGTAGCCGGAACTTCAAAAGTGAACGACCCGGTCTCCGGAAAACCTCCTCAACCTGCGCGAACAGCGGCGGACCCCCCCGTCTCACTCGCCGTCGCGGTAGTCGTCCTCGTCCAGCGCGACCACCCGGGTCTGCTCCACCGCGTCCGCCTCGTTCGCCGCGCCCGGGTCGACGCGCGACAGCGGGTCGTCCGACTGCTGCCGGAGATCGGCGTGCTGCTCGGCGGCGTCCGCCTCCGGGGTCTCCTCGTCCAGCGCGGCGGTACCGACCGCGCCGTTCTCCCGGGCCAGCTCCGCCAGCGTCTCGGGATCCGTGGGGTCGACGGTCATGAGCTCCCCTTTCTCACGGGCTTCTGCCCTCGCTACGAGCCTAGAAGGTCCCCCACATCGGCGCTATGCGATCTGTGATGCCGAACACACCGTTCCAGGTGTGATCGTCTCGTAACATTGCCGCATGTCTTCGACCGAGCTGCCCGCGTCCCCCGCCGCGGCCGCGGCGGCGCCCCGCGTGCACGCCGTACGGGTCGCGGAAGGCGAGCGCCTGCGCTCCGCGGAACTGCCCGGCCTGACGCTGAACGTGCGCTACCGCCCCTCCGCCGCGTCCGGCAGGGCGCCCGCGCTGTACGTGCACGGCCTCGGCGGCTCCTCGCAGAACTGGTCGGCGCTGATGCCGCTGCTCGAGGACGTCCTGGACGGCGAGGCCGTCGACCTGCCCGGTTTCGGCGACTCCCCGCCGCCCGACGACGGCAACTACTCGGTGACGGGCCACGCCCGCGCCGTCATCCGCCTCCTGGACGCCGAGGCCCGCGGCCCCGTCCACCTCATCGGCAACTCCCTGGGCGGAGCCGTCGCCACCCGGGTCGCGGCCGTCCGCCCCGACCTGGTCCGCACGCTGACGCTCGTCTCGCCCGCGCTGCCCGAGCTGCGCGCCCAGCGCACCGCGTGGCCCACGGCACTGCTCGCCGTCCCGGGCGTGGCGCGGCTGTTCGCCCGCCTGACCAGGGACTGGACGGCCGAGCAGCGCGTACGGGGCGTGCTCGCCCTCTGCTACGGCGACCCCGGCAGGGTCACGGACGAGGGAATGCGGGCCGCGGTCGAGGAGATGGAGCGGCGCCTGCGCCTCCCGTACTTCTGGGACGCGATGGCCCGCTCGGCGCGCGGCATCGTCGACGCCTACACGCTGGGCGGCCAGCACAACCTGTGGCGGCAGGCGGAGCGGGTCCTCGCGCCGACGCTCCTCGTGTACGGCGGGCGGGACCAACTCGTGTCGTACCGTATGGCGCAGAGGGCCGCCGCGGCCTTCCGGGACGCGCGGCTGCTCACGCTTCCGGAGGCGGGGCACGTGGCGATGATGGAATATCCCGAGGCGGTGGCCCGGGCGGTGCGCGAGCTGATCGCCGACCGGGGCGGCGACGGCCCCGGCGACGGCGCGAGGAGCTGATACGGGGCGTGGGACGACATAGCCGCAAAGGCCCCGCCCCCACCGACCAGGGGGCGGACGACAGGACCACCACCGCCGCCGCGTCCGGCGGCGGCCGCCGCCGCAGGGCGGCACCGCAGGCGCCGCCGCGGCAGGCCGCCCCCCACGTTCCGCAGGCGGCCCCCGCGACCCCGCCCCACCAGGCACAGCAATCTCCCCAGGCACAGCAGGAGCCTCGGGCCCCTCGCCTCCAGTGGACCCCGCACGTCCCGCAGGCCCCGGCCCCGCAGCAGTACGGGTACGGCTACGGCTTCGGCACCCCGTCGCACGGCACCCCCGCCGCCGACGTGCGCGGCGGACACCCCGAGCAGCACGAGGCGGGCGGCGCCTGGGGCACCGCCCCGTACACGGCCGCCGCGCCGCCCCCGCCCCCCGCGCCCCGGTCGCGCGTCGCCCAGGGGCCGCCGCGCATGCCGGGGCCGCGCCGGGAGTTCGTCGAGGCGTTCGACGCTCCGGCGGCGCAGGCCGCCCAGGACGCCCGGGGCGGTGCCGTCGGCACGGCCGGCGACCGCCCCGCCGGGACGGCCGGACCGCAGGACTCCCCGGCCGACGACGGCGCGGGCGCCCGGGCGGCGGGGCCGGGCGGCTCTGGCGCGCACGGCGACCGGTCGGACGACGCGCGGGGCGACGGCGCGCCGCGGGACGACGACCGCGACGGCGACCGCGACGAGGAGCGGGACGGCGACCGCGACGGCGCGCGGGACGACGGCCGGGCCGGCAAGGGGCGTACGTTCACCGGGATCGCCGCGGCCGCCGTCGTCACCGTCCTCGCGGTGGTCGTCGCCGGCCAGGTGGGCGACGCGCGGCAGCGGAGCGGGGCGGACCGGGCCGCCGACGCGTCCGACCGGGATACGGCCGCCGACGCCGCCTCCCGGTTCGAGCGGCGGGCCGCCCCCCAGACGGTCCCCCCGCGGCCCGTGGCACCGACGTACGAGGAGCTGATGGCCCGGCAGTTCCCGTTCGACCCCGAGATGAAGGGGTCCGGCGACTTCGAGGCCGTCCCCGGAGTGGACGAGGCGCCCGGCAAGGGGCGGAAGATCCGGTACCGCGTCGACGTGGAGAAGGGGCTGGGGCTCGACGGCAGGCTGTTCGCCCAAGCCGTGCAGAAGACCCTCAACGACGACCGTAGCTGGGCGCACGGCGGCGCCATGACGTTCGAACGGATCTCCACGGGCCAGCCCGACTTCGTCGTCACGCTGGCCAGCCCGGGGACGACCGGCGTCTGGTGCGCCAAGTCCGGGCTGGACACGACCGTCGACAACGTCTCCTGCGACTCCGCCGCCACCGACCGCGTGATGATCAACGCCTACCGGTGGGCGCAGGGCGCCGAGACCTTCGGCCCCAAGGCGATGTTCGCCTACCGGCAGATGCTCATCAACCACGAGGTCGGCCACCGCCTCGGGCACAACCACCGCACCTGCCAGACGCCCGGCGCGCTGGCGCCCGTGATGCAGCAGCAGACGAAGTCCCTGGAGATCGACGGCATCAAATGCCGCCCCAACCCCTGGGTGTACCCGGGTGACTGACCCCCCGCCACCTGGCCGAAGCCTGACAGAGGGTGACTGCTAGTCACTGTAGCGCAACAGAACGCTACCGGTGTGCGAAAGTCACGTGCATTCACCCCTTCCGGTGGCGCGACGGACAACCGTCCGCCGCGCCACCCGTCCCTCCGCTTACGGTCGTCCCGCCGCGAGTCGCCGGACCAACGGCGGCCGGACACAAGCGAGATCGGGGGTGTACTCGTGCGGATCGGACTGCTCACGGAGGGTGAGCGCCCGTACGCCTCGGGTGAGTCCAGACTCTGGTGCGACCGGCTTGTGCGCGGGCTCTCCCAGCACGAGTCCGGCCTCTACGCGCCGGACCGCGGAACGGGCCGGGAGGACACCGACCGGGTTCCGCCGCGTGTGCGCCGGGTGTGCACCGCGCCCGCGTGGACCGCCCCGGACGGCACCCGCGTCGGCCGTACGCCGGGACCACGGAGACACGGGCGGCGCGACCGCCACCGCTTCACCGGGCACTTCGAGCGGCTCGCCACCGCCCTGTGCCGCACCGGTCCGGCCGGCGACGCCGCCTTCGCGGACGGCCTCTACGGCCTCTACGGCCTCGCGGAGCTCGCCGCCGAGCGGGGCGGCCTGGGCGGAGCCCTGCGCCCGGAGGCCGCGGCGCGCGTCCTGGAGGTCGCCTGCCGCGTCCCCGGCGCACACCGGAGCGCGCACGGCGCGACCGTCCCCGCCCCCCTGGCGCTCACCGACCGGCTGGAGCGCCTCCTGCTGCCGCTGTCGCTCGACCGGTATGGCGCGGACGTGCTCGGCGCGGCCGACCTGTGCCATGCCGCGTCGGGCGGCGCGGCGGCGCTGCCCGGCCTGCTGGCCAAACGCTTCTTCGGCACTCCGCTGCCGGTCACGGAGTACGGCGTGCGGCTGCGCGCGCACCACCCGGCGGCCGGCGGCACGGCCCTCGGCACGCCCGCACGTTCCCTGCTCGCCGCGTTCCACCGGAGGCCGGCCGCCGAGGTCTACCGGCAGGCCGCCGTCGTCACGCCCGGCACCGCGCACGCGCGCCGCCGACAGGAGCGGTGCGGTGCCGACCGGGACAAGCTGCGCACCGTGTACCCCGGCACGGAAGCGGAACGGTTCGCCTCCGTGGGGGAGGGCTCCGACCCGGGCGATCCGCGCACGCTCGCGCGGGTCGGCGGCGTCGGGCCCGCCAAGGACCTCGTCGGGCTGCTGCACGCCTTCGCGGAGGTGCGGCGGGTGGACCCCGGCGCCCGGCTGCGGATCGTCGCCGCGCCCGTACGGGACCGCCGGGCGGCCCCGTGCCTCGCGCACTGCGGGGCGCTCGCCGCGACGGCGGCGGTGAGCGGGGGCGGCTGTGGCTGAGCGCCCCGAACCCCCGGCGGGGACCGCCCGTACCGGGACCGCCCGTACTGGGACCGGGCACCGCAGGCCCGCCGATCCCGTCAAGGCGCTCCTGCACCGGTACCGGGAGCAGTGCGAGCGGGCTGTCGACCCCTTGGAGATCGCCGCCGGACCGGAGGCGCGCGGGGTCACGGACCGGACCGCCACCCGGTTCCGGCACCGCGACGCGTTCTCCCTCGCCGAGGAGCTCTACGCGCGCGTCCCCCGCGGCGAGGAGCGCGGCCCGCGCCCCGCCGCCCCCGCACCCCGCGGGGGTGCGCCGGACCGCCGGAGCCGGTGGCGGAGGAACGGCTGGGTGCTCGCCGCGCTGCTCCCCGGCGCAGCCTGCGGCCTCGCGCTCGCCGCGCACGCCCACGCCTCCGGGCCACCGCTCCCCGCCGCCACGGGCGCCGCCGGGCTCGCGGCCGCCCTCGTCCTCGCCGTACGGCGCGGGCCCCTGCGCGCCCCCGGCCGCGCACCGCTCACCGCGTGCGCCGCGACCGCCCTGCTCCTCCTGTGCGCCGCGTACGGCGACGGCCTCCTCGGCCACCTGGTCCACGGCGGCCCCGACGGGCCCCGGCCGCCCGCGACCGCCCCGCTCCTGGCCCTCGCCCTCGCGGTGGTGCCGGCCGCCGGGTGCGCCCGGCTGTCCGCCGTACGGGCCCGGCGCCTGCTCGCGGGCAGCCGGAACCCGGGCGACTTCACCGCCCGGGCCCGGCCCCTGTTCCTCGCCGTCGCCGCCCTGTACGCGGCGGCCCTCACCGGGCTGCTCGCCGGGACCGGCGCGGTGCCCGGGACACCGCCCGGCGCCCTCGTCCCGGCAGCCGCGCTCGGCACGCTGCTGTTCCTCGCCCGGCTGCTCGCCGTGCACGGCCTTCCCCACGCGGGTTCCGCCGCGCTCGCCGCCACCGCGGCGGCGGAGGTCCCGGCCCGCCTCACCGTCCTCGTCGGACGGCTGCCCGGCCACGGCCTCGTGGCCGTCCCGGTACGGCGGGCCGTCGAGCCCCGGGGCACCGCGGCCGTACCGGGCCTCCTCCGCGGCACCGCCGCGCTCGTCCTGCCGGCGTACGCCGCCGTCGTGCTCGCACGCGCCTCCGCGCACGCCCGCCCCTGACCGCCCGCCCCACCACCGGCACCCCGGACCGCACAGCCCCGTACACCCCACGGACCACACAACACGCATCGACCGCACAGAGCACATAGACCGCACGACCTCAGAGCCCCGACCGTCCCGCAGACCCCATGAGTCCCGGAAGCGCCAGGCGCGTCACCGGGTCCTGCGGATCCGCGCAACACCGAGGAGACACACGACATGATCCCCCCCACCCCGACCACGGCCGCACAGCGCGAAGGGGGCGCGCGATGAGGGTGCTGCTGCTCGGCGCCACGGGATTCATCGGCCGCTTCGTCGCCGACCGGCTGCTCGCCGACCCGGCGGTGCACCTCACGGCCCTGGGCCGCCGCGACGACTCCGACGTGCGCTTCGACCTCGCCAACGGCAGTCCGGGGGCGCTCACCCGGTTCCTGGACGCCGTCCACCCCGGTGTCGTCATCAACTGCGCCGGGGCCACCCGCGGCGGCGCCCGCGAGCTGACCCGGCACAACACCGTCGCCGTCGCCACCGTCTGCGAGGCGCTGCGCCGCAGCCGCTGCGGCGCCCGCATGGTCCAGGTCGGCTGCGCGTCCGAGTACGGGCCGTCACAGCCCGGTTCCTCGACCGCCGAGGACGCCGTGCCCCGCCCCGGCGGGCCGTACGGGGTGTCGAAGCTCGCGGCGACCGAACTGGTCCTCGGCTCCGGGCTGGACGCCGTCGTCCTGCGGGTGTTCTCGCCGGTCGGCCCCGGCACCCCGGCCGGCTCGCCCCTCGGCCGGCTCGCGGAGACCATGCGCCGCGCCATGCAGTCCGGCGACGCGGAGCTGAAGCTCAGCGGCCTCGGCGCGCAGCGCGACTTCGTCGACGTACGGGACGTGGCGCGCGCCGTGCACGCCGCCTCCCTGTCGGCGGCGCAGGGCGTGGTCAACATCGGCACCGGCCGCGCCGTACGGCTCCGCGACGCCGCGTCCCTCCTCGCGCGCGTCGCCGGCTACACGGGGTCCCTCCACGAACTGGACGGCCCGCCCGCGCGGCCCGTCATCGGCGCCCAGCGCTCCGAGTCGCCCTCCGACCACCTGCCCCCGGTCACCGCCCACCCCTACCCGGACGGCTGCGGGGCCTGGCAGCAGGCCGACGTGCGCACCGCCCGCGACCGGCTCGGCTGGCGGCCCCGCATCAACCTGGAGGAGTCCCTCGCGGACATCTGGATGGAGGCGGCGTGCCGCATCTGACCGGCACCGGCACCGGCCTGCCGGCGACCGGTGCCGACCGGCTCGGCTTCGGCGTCCCCGGCTACGCCCACCCGCTCCTCGCCCCCGTGGAGTGGGCCGAGCTGACCCGGCCGGGCGTGCCCGTGCACTGGGCCGTCCTCAACGTCGCGGACGGCCCCGGCGCCCGGCCCGACCCGCACTGCCTGGAAGCGGTGGCCCGGCTCCGGAACGCCGGCGTCCGGGTCCTCGGCCACCTCGGCCTCGGCGGGGGCGACCGCCCGTTCGGCGACACCGTCTCCGAGGCCCACCGCCACCTCGACTGGTACCGCGTCGACGGCTACTTCCTGGCCCGCTGTCCCACACAGCGGCAGGACCTGCCCGAGGTGCGCCGGCTCACCGCCACCCTGAAGGCCCTCCTCGACCGGGTGGACGGCGGGCACCTGGTCCTCGGCCACGGCGGCCCTCCGCACCCCGGCTACGCGGACACCGCCGACCAGTTGGTCACCTTCTCCGGGTCCTGGGCCGAGTACCGCTGGTCCCAGGCGGCGGAGTGGACCGCCGACCACCCGCCGGAGCGCTTCGTCCACTTCGTCCACGGCGTGCCGCGCGCCCATCTCGGCGAGGCCGTGCGGATCGCGCGGTGGCAGGGGGCGGGGACGGTCTTCTTCACCGACCGCACCGGACAAACCGGCCCATTCGCGGCCCTGCCCGGCTACTGGGACGAAATCGTCTCGCAGATCGGACCAGGTGTCTCGGAATGAGAAGGGCCGTGGCAGTGTTACGGAACATGTAGTCCCCGCCCGCGCGGGGGTAGTCCCGTACTGACATACGACCAACGGAGTCCCCGTGTCGCTGCCACCCCTGGTCGAGCCGGCTGCCGAGCTCACCGTAGACGAGGTCCGCAGGTACTCCCGCCATCTGATCATCCCGGACGTCGGGATGGACGGACAGAAGCGGCTGAAGAACGCCAAGGTGCTGTGCGTGGGCGCCGGCGGACTCGGCTCCCCGGCCCTGATGTACCTGGCCGCCGCGGGCGTGGGCACGCTCGGCATCGTGGAGTTCGACGAGGTCGACGAGTCGAACCTGCAGCGCCAGATCATCCACAGCCAGGCCGACATCGGCCGCTCCAAGGCGGAGTCCGCCCGCGACTCCGTCAAGGGCATCAACCCGTATGTGAACGTGGTCCTTCACGAGGAGCGGCTCGAGGCCGACAACGTGATGGACATCTTCAGCCAGTACGACCTGATCGTCGACGGCACGGACAACTTCGCCACGCGCTACCTGGTCAACGACGCGTGCGTGCTGCTGAACAAGCCGTACGTCTGGGGCTCCATCTACCGGTTCGACGGCCAGGCGTCGGTCTTCTGGTCCGAGTACGGGCCCTGCTACCGCTGCCTCTACCCCGAGCCCCCGCCGCCGGGCATGGTCCCGTCCTGCGCCGAGGGCGGCGTCCTGGGCGTGCTCTGCGCGTCCATCGGCTCCATCCAGGTCACCGAGGCGATCAAGGTCCTGGCCGGCGTGGGCGACCCGCTGGTCGGCCGGCTGATGATCTACGACGCCCTGGAGATGCAGTACCGGCAGGTCAAGGTCCGCAAGGACCCGAACTGCGCCGTCTGCGGCGAGAACCCCACCGTCACCGAGCTCATCGACTACGAGGCCTTCTGCGGCGTCGTGTCGGAGGAGGCCCAGGAGGCGGCGGCCGGCTCCACGATCACTCCCAAGCAGCTCAAGGAGTGGATCGACGACGGCGAGAACATCGACATCATCGACGTCCGCGAGGTCAACGAGTACGAGATCGTCTCGATCCCCGGCGCCCGGCTGATCCCCAAGAACGAGTTCCTGATGGGCAACGCCCTCCAGGACCTCCCGCAGGACAAGAGGATCGTCTTGCATTGCAAGACGGGTGTCCGCAGTGCGGAAGTCCTGGCGGTCCTGAAGTCCGCGGGCTTCGCCGACGCCGTTCACGTCGGCGGCGGCGTCATCGGCTGGGTCAACCAGATCGAGCCCCACAAGCCGGTCTACTGACCACCCCTCCCGCCGACCGGCGGGACTGAAGAAGCCCACGGCTCCGACCAGTTCGGATGCCGTGGGCTTCTGCCGTTGTCGGTCGACTTCGAGTGGCCTCGGACGGCCCGGGGAGGGCCCGGCTTGGCAGCCGGGCTTGGTCGGACCTGGGTGAGGACGCCTTGCGCGCGCTCTGCGGCTTCATCCAGGAAGGCCGTCCGCAGCCCGATGACGTCGACGCGGAGGCCATCGCCCTGTACGGATTCCACGTGCGAGACCCACACGGGCCTGATCCTGCCGAGCAGGAAGCCGCGCTACGGAGGGCGGCTGAAGTGATGCCGCCGCCGCGCGTTTACACGCTGGGGCCTGATAGCTCGTCGATCGAGCGCGACGGCCTGTAGCCGAGGTCGGCCACAACTGACCACGGGCGGCCGCGTCCTGCGGCCGCCCTATCGATCAGCGTCCTGACCTGCTGCTGAGCTGTCGGCACCTGTCGACTTTGGTCACCATTGAGCGCCCTTCCACAGCCCGAGGACGACCGGGAGGGTGCTCGTGCGTGAGCACCGCTTGAGGAGTTCGATCAGCGGTCAGTAAGCCCGTGGCACCCCCAGGAGGGGACGCCCCGCGAGTGGCCGCCCCTCACATCGACGCTCGGCGCTCGAACCCCTTGACCTCAAGCAAAGTTGAGAATCCAGCATGGTTCACATGGACACCAGGAACACGGACATCAAGGCCATCGAAGAGATCGTGGCCACCGTCGAGCGGACGCAGCGTGCCAAAGACGCCGAGGGCTTCCTCGCCCTCTTCCGCTCCGATGCCATCTGGACGACCGCTCATGGCAAGGTCCTCATCGGCCTCGACGCCATCGGTGAGTTCACCCGCGCCGTACTGCCGAACTCCGACTGGGACGGTGATGTCACCTACGAGGTAGTGCACATCCAGTTCCTGCGGCCCGATGTGGCCGCGGTCAAGATCCGGCAGGTCTACCACTCGGCAGACGGCGACACGGAGGGCGCTCCGCTCTACATCGTGACCAAGCAGAGTGACGGCACCTGGCTGCTGCACGTCGGCCAGAACACCGAGGTCCGGGCTGGCTGAGAGCCTGACGGTTGTGCTCCGCAGGGATCGTGGGGGTGTCGTGGCAGTGCCCGTCGCAGTCTCAGTTCCGCAGGGTTGCGCGGCTTCTCCCGTCCGACTGCCTGAAGTCGGATGCCTGCCTCGACCCACCGCTCACCCCAGTTCCCATCCCGTCCGCCGTCGACCCGCACACCGTGGGGCAGGCGTGGTCCAGGGCGCCCAGGTGGAGTGCGCCACTGTACGAACGACCTGGTCGCCCTGGGCCGCGCCCGCTCGGCTCTGTACCAGCTCCCGGCGATGTAGGGAGGAGTGGTCGGCTGTGCGGAGCTGGGGCTCCTTCAAGGTGATCAGCTCATCGGAACGCTGCTGTTGGAAGAGGTCGGCATGTTCTGGACGGACCGCCGTTTCGCGCCCGGCCCGGGACGGGCCGTGCTTCGCCCTCCCTTCGACACCTCGTGCGACGCCTGGGAGCGAGGGGACGCGGAAACGGCTCCGGCTGCGGACGGGTCTACTGACCGCGTCGCCCCTCTGGGCTCGGGGGCCGGGCCGTGGGGTCCGGCCCCCTTCCCGCTTCCCGTGGCGGTGGGTCGCGGAGGTGGTGTCCGGGGCGTGCCGGGAGCGGGGCGCTACGAGCAGGTCGTGCCGTCCTTCGGGACCCTGTCCCGCAGCAGGTAGTCGTCGACCGTCCGCGTCACGCACGCCGACGAGCCGTACGCGCCGTGTCCCTCGCCCTTGTTGGTGATCAGCACGCCGACGCCCTCGCCCAGGCCGTCCGCCATCTTCCGCGCGCCCTCGTACGGCGTCGCCGGGTCGCCCGTCGTGCCCACCACCAGGATCGGCCCCGCACCCGGCGCGGACACGTCCTGGGTCGTCGACTCGCCCTTCACCGGCCAGTTCGCGCACCAGCCCGCCGTGTCCCACGCGAGGAACTCCCCGAACACGGGGGATATGCGCCGGAACTCGGGCAGCAGCGCCTTCGCCTCGGCGGCCGTGGGCCGCTGGTCGCTGTCGGCGCAGGAGATCGCCCGCTGTGCGTGGCTGTCCGTGCCGTAGTGGCCGCTCGCGTCGCGGTCGTTGTACATGTCGGCGAGCCGCAGCAGCGCGTCGCCCCGGCCGTCCTCCGCCTCCCGCAGCGCCTCCGTCAGCAGCGGCCAGCTGCTCTTCGAGTACAGCGGGAGCACGATGCCGGTGAGCGCCAGGCCCTCCGTCAGCTTCCGGCCGCCGGTCGCCTCCAGGGGCTGCCCGTCGAGCCGTGCCAGCAGCCGGGCCACCCGGGCCGTGCCCGCCTTCGCGTCCTCGCCCGTGGACGCGAAGTAGTTGTCCAGCGCCCGCTGGAAGCCCGTGGTCTGGTGCCGCGCGTGGCCCTTGCTGTCGGCGGTCGGGTCGACCACCGCGTCCAGCACCGTCCGGCCCGTGCGCCCCGGGAACAGGTGCGCGTACGCCGCGCCCAGCTGCGTGCCGTACGAGATGCCGAAGTAGTTCAGCTCGGCGTCGCCCAGGACGTGGCGGATCACGTCCATGTCGCGGGCCGTGTTGCTGGTGGTGACGTGGGCGATCAGCTTGCCGGAGCGGCGGGCGCAGCCGGCCCCGAAGTCGGAGCCGTCCTTCAGGTAGGCGGCCTCCTCGGCCGGCGTGTCCGGCGTCGGGTCGATCCGTGCCTCGGCACTCGCCTGCTCCTGGTCCGACCGGCACACGACCGCCGAACTGCCGCCCACCCCGCGCGGGTCGAAACCGACCAGGTCGTAGCGGGCGTTCAGTCCGTCGTACTCCGGCGCGAAACCCGGCAGCATCTCCACGCCCGACGCGCCGGGGCCGCCGAAGTTGAACAGCAGGGAGCCGATCCGGCCCTTCCTGTCGCGGGCCTCCTTGCGGATCAGCGCCACCGGCAGCGTCTCGCCGTCCGGCTCCCGGTAGTCCAGCGGCACCCTCACCGTCGCGCACCGCCAGGCCGCCCCCGGCTTCTCGCCGCCCTCGGGCGCCCCGCACGGCTCCCACCGTGGCTTCTGGCCGGTCAGCGCGGCCGGCAGCCCCGGCATGTCCGGCGTGCTCCCCGGCCGGCCCGGCGCGCCGCTCGCCGTGCTCCCCGCCGACGGTCCGCCGCCCCCGCCGGCCGCCCCGCCGTCCTGGCAGCCCGTGACCACCCCGGCCGCCAGGGCCGTCAGGACCGCCACCGCCACGGCCCGCACCCGCTTGGACATGCATTCCCCCAGAACTCCCCCGGACGTACCGGGCATCCCGCCGCTGAACCGTCATCGTAGGCGCCACCGCCCCCGGCACCGGCGGCCCTGTGGACAACCTCACGGGCAGACGGTCCCCGACGCCGGGACCTTCCCGTCGAGCAGGTAGGCGTTCACCACGCGCCGCACGCAGGCGTCGCCGCCGTTGTAGGCGCCGTGCCCCTCGCCCCGGTACGTCACCTCGACGCCGACGCCCTTGCCCAGCGCCGACGCCATGGCCTTGGCGCCCTCGAACGGCGTGGCCGGGTCGCCCGTCGTCCCGATCACGAGGATCGGGGGCGCGCCGGGGGCGCTCACCTCCGGGTGGTCCGCCCGGCCCGCGACGGGCCACTGGCCGCACCACAGCATCCCCCAGCCGAGGAAGTCACCGAACACGGGCGACGCCTCGCGGAACTCGGGCAGTTTCGCCTTCACCTGCTCCACGGTGAACCGCTGCCTGTCGTCGACGCAGTTGATCGCCGCGTTCGCCGCCTGGAGGTTGTTGTAGTTCCCGTTCTCGTCGCGGCCGTTCATCGAGTCGGACAGCGCCAGCAGCAGCGCGCCGCTGCCGCCGTCCGCCTCGTCGAGGCCCTGCTCCAGGTACTGCCAGTACTCCTTGGAGTACAGGGCCTGCGCGATGCCGTTGAGGGCCTGCGTCTGGGTCAGCTCGCGGTCGCCGATGCCCGGGACGGGACGCTTGTCGAGCCGTGCCAGCAGATCGGTGACGAACCGCTCGATCTCCTCCGGGGTGTTGCCGGGCAGCGCGCACCCGTCGCCCCGCCGCACGCAGTCGGCGGCGAAGTTCCGCAGGGCCAGTTGGAACCCCCTGGCCTGGCCGAGCGCCCCCTGCTCCGCGGTCCCGCCCGGGTCGACGACGGCGTCGAAGACGGCCCGGCCCACTCGGCGGGGGAACAGGTGCGCGTACACCCCGCCGAGCTCCGTGCCGTACGAGATGCCGAAGTAGTGCAGCTTGTCGTCACCGAGGACCTGCCGCATCAGGTCCATGTCGCGGGCCGCGTTCTCCGTGCCGACGTGCGGCAGCACCTTGCCCGAGTTCTCCTCGCACGCCTCCGCGTACTTCTTCAGCTCCCTCTGGTACGCCTTCTCCTCGGCGGCGTCGTCGGGTGTCGCATCGCGCGCGAAGAGCGCGTCCAGTTCGCGGCGGCCCAGGCACTCCACGCCGTCGCTCAGCCCCACGCCGCGCGGGTCGAAGCCGACCAGGTCGTAGCGGCCGCGCAGGGTCTCGTAGTCGGGGGCGAAGGACGGCAGGGCGGTGATCCCGGAGCCGCCCGGGCCGCCGAAGTTGAAGACCAGGGAGCCGATCCGCTTCGACCGGTCGCGGGCCTTGGCGCGGATCAGGGCCAGCTCGATCGTGTCGCCGCCGGGGTCGGCATAGTCGAGCGGGGCGTCCATGAACGCGCACTCCCAGCGGGTGCCGTCCGGGAGCGGGCTCGGCGTCGCGCCGGCCTCCGCCGCGGTGGAGGGCGCGCACGGCTTCCACGACGGCTTCTGCGCGGCCAGTTCGCTCATCGCGTCCCGGCCGGTCCCCTCGCCCTTCTCCCCGTCGCCGCCGCACCCCGCGGTGGCGCCGGTGAGCAGGACGGCGGCGGCGAGGACGGCGGTGCGCCGGCGGGCGGCCGGCCGCCGGGAGGGGCGAGTGATCGGCATGCGTCCATCGTCGGCGCGCCTCCCTCCCCCCGCCCGTGACGCGCGCCCATGCGGGTGGCCGGCCGCCCCGCCGCGTACGGGGACGGCACCGGAGCCTGGGGGATCGGCGCCCCGGGGCGTGCGGGGGCGGGGGCGGCCGGCCGACCGGCCGGTGCTCCGGGGCGTACGGGGTGGCCGCCGCGCCTACAGCGGTACGACGGTGATCTCGGTCGCCTTCACGCTCACCCACACCGCGGAGCCCTCCGCGAGCCCCAGGTCCGCCGCTGCCGCCGGGGTCACCTCCGCGACCACGTCGGGCGGGGCGCCCGGGGCACCCGACACGAGGACCCGCAGCCGCGCCCCGTGCGCGGTCAGCTCCCGTACGGTGCCCCGCCACACATTGCGGGGGCTGCCCGAGGGGCGGGCGCCGTGCAGCGACACCGCCTCGGGCGCCACCACCGCGAGGGCAGCCGCGCCGTCGGCGGGCGCCGGGTCGGCGGCCGTGACCAGCCGGGCGCCGCCCGCCGTGTCCAGGCCGCCGTCCCGTACGGTGCCCGGCCAGGCGTTGCGGCCCAGCATGCGCGCGACCCACGGGGAGCGCGGGTGCCGGGCCACCTCGGCGGGCTCCGCGTACTGCACCGGGCGGCCCTCCTCCAGGACGAGGACGCGGTCGGCCAGCGACACGGCCTCCACCGGGTCATGCGTGACGATCAGGCACACGCCGGGGAACCCGGCCAGGTGCTGCCGCAGCGCGTGCCGCACGCGCGCGCGGGTCGTCTGGTCCAGGGCGGCCAGCGGCTCGTCGAGCAGCAGGAGCCGGGGCCGCGCGGCCAGGGCCCGGGCGAGCGCCACCCGCTGGGCCTGCCCGCCGGACAGCTCTCCCGGCCTGCGGTCCGCCAGATGGCCCACCCCGAGCCCTTCCAGCCGCTTCCGGGCCTCCACGCGCGCGCGGGAGCGCGGCACGCCCTGCGCGCGCAGTCCGTACGCGGTGTTGGCCAGCGCCGACAGGTGCGGGAACAGCGCCCCGTCCTGCGGCACCCACGCGATGCCGCGCCGGTGCGGCGGCAGCCCGGCCAGCTCCCGCCCGTCGAGGCGCAGGGACGCGGCCGTCGCGCGCGGGGTGAGGCCCAGCAGGGCGCGCAGCAGCGTGCTCTTGCCGGCCCCGTTCGGCCCGACGACGGCGACCGTCGTCCCGGCGGGCACGTCCAGGGTGAGGGCGGTGGCCCCGCGCACCTCGGCCGCGAGCGGCCACGCCGCCCCCGCGGCGTACCCGCCGGCCGGCTCGTCCGCGAGCGGTCCGGTGCCGTCCCGCCCCTCCTGCGCCCCCTCCGTCTCCTCCGCGTCGGCCGCCGGTCGCGGTGCCTCCCGTACCGCCGCGTGCCCCAGCCAGCGACCGCGCAGGGCGACCAGGACCGCCGCGGCCGTGACGAGGAGCAGCAGCGAGACGGCGACGGCGCCGTCCGGGTCGTTCTGGAGCAGCAGATACACCTGGAGCGGCAGCGTCTGCGTCGTGCCCGGCAGGTTCCCCGCGAAGGTGATCGTCGCACCGAACTCGCCCAGCGCCCGCGCCCAGCACAGCGCCGCCCCCGCGACGAACCCCGGCCCGACCATCGGCACGGTCACCGTGAAGAACGTCCGCAGCGGTGCGGCCCCCAGCGACGCCGCCGTCTCCTCGTAGCGCGGGTGCAGGCCCGCCAGCGCGCCCTCCAGGCTGATCACCAGGAACGGCATGGACACGAACGCCGCCGCCACCACCGCACCCGCCGTCGAGAACGGCAACGACACCCCGAACCGGTCGGCGAGGACCCCGCCCAGCAACCCCCGCCGCCCGAACCCCTGCAGCAGGGCTACACCCGCCACCGTGGGCGGCAGCACCATCGGCAGCATCACCAGCACCCGCACCAGCGCCTTGCCGCGGAAGTCGACCCGGGCCAGCGTCCAGGCCAGCGGCACACCGAGCAGCAGCGACAGGGCGAGCGACCATGCGGACACCGCCAGCGACAGCCCGAGCGCCTCCCGCACGGCGGGCGCGGTCAGCCGCTCCCCGAGCGTCCCCCACGGGGCGTGCGCCAGCACCCCGGCGAGCGGCAGCAGCAGGAAGACGACCGCGGCCAGCGCGGGCACGGCGAGCGGGACGGGGACCCGCCGGGCGCGGATCACGGCGTCTCGAACCCGGCCGCCGACAGCAGCGCACGCGCGCGCGGCGACCGCAGCCACGCCACGAAGTCGCGCGCCGCCCCGGGGTCGCGCGCGGAGTCGAGGGCGGCGGCCGGATAGGAGGCCACGGCGTTCTGCGCGTCCGGCACGGCCACCGTGTCGACCTCCCCGCGGGCGGCGGTCGCGTCGGTGGCGTACACGAGCCCGGCGTCCGCCTCGCCCAGCCGCACCTTGCTGAGGACGGCGCGGACGTTCGGCTCCTGGGAGACGGCCCGCACGTCCACCCCGGCCCTGTCGAGGACCTGCCGGCTGTAGCGCCCGGCCGGCACCTCGGGTGCGGCCAGCACCACCTTCAGGCCCGGCCGGGACAGGTCCTCCAGGCCGGTGATCCGCTGCGGGTTCCCCGCGGCGGTGACGACGGCGAGCCGGTTGCGGGCGATGACGACGGGCTCGCCGGTCGCCTCGCCCAGGCGGTCCATGGTCGGGGCGTCGGCGGTGACGAGGACGTCGGCCGGCGCGCCCTGGCGCACCTGGGAGGCCAGCTCCTGCGACCCGGCGAAGGAGAACACGACGTCGGTGCCGGGGTGCTCCCCCTCGTAGGCGGCGCCGACGTCCTCGAAGACGTCCGTGAGGGACGCGGCGGCCAGCACGGTCAGCTTGCCGCCGCCCGGCCCCGCCGACCCGTCCGCCGGGGCACCGGAGCCGCCGGAGCCCCCGCAGGCCGCCAGCGGCAGCAGCAGGGCCGCGGTCAGCAGGGACGCGACGGCGTGGCGCGCGGTACGGCGCACGGGAACCTCCGGACGGTCGGGCGTACGGGCGTTTGGGTGTGCGGGTCGTGCGGGTCACGCGGGTCGTGTGCGGACGGTCAGACGCGGTCGATGTGGACGTTGGTCGACTTCACCCGCGCCACCGCCTCGACGCCCACCTCCAGGCCCAGCTCCTCCACGGCCTCGCGGGTCAGCAGCGACACGAGCCGGTGCGGCCCGGCCTGGATCTCCACCTGGGCGGCCACGTCCCCGAGCTTCACGGCCGTGACGATGCCCGGGAACGCGTTGCGCGCGCTGGTGTACGGCACGTCGCCGCCCTCGTCGGACTGCGCGGCCAGCTCGACGGCGAACGCCGCCAGGTCGGGGCCGTCGATCAGCCGCCGGCCCGTCCCGTCCCGGCGCGTGGGGAGCCGGCCGGCGTCGGCCCAGCGGCGTACGGTGTCGGCGCTCACGCCGAGGAGACGCGCCGCCTGCTGCGAGGTGTAGGACCGCATGTGCGGCAATGTAGGCACGGAGGACTCGCAGCTGCAAGCAGGATCGGTGGATCCTCCCAGCAGTTGCGGGACCTTTCGTACGAACCCGCTACGCGCGCGTAGTCCTCTACAGAGCGTTACGCGCGCGTAGTCCCCTACAGGGCGCCCTTCCGCGTCAGGTGGTTGAACGAGACCCAGCCGGGCAGCACCGGCAGCCACAGCGTCAGCAGCCGGTACAGCAGCACCGCCGGCGCCGCGACCTCCTTCGGCACCCCGGCCAGCACCAGACCGGCCAGCAGGGCGCCCTCGACCGCGCCGACACCGCCCGGTGTGGGCGCCGCCGAACCGAGCGCGTTGCCCGCCAGGAACACCACGGCGAGACTCGCGTACGTCAGCGGCTGGTGGCCGCCGTTGAACGCCCGGATCGACGCGTCGAGGCACAGCACGAACGTCGCCGTCAGCAGCAGCATGCCGCCGATCCCGGTCAGCAGCTTCCCGGGCCGCTGGAGCACGTCCAGCATGCGCGGCACCACCCCCGCGAACAGCGACCGCAGCCGTGTCGAGACGAACTTCCGCAGCGCCGGGACCGCCGTCACCACCAGCAGCAGCACCGCGATCGTCAGCAGTCCCGCGATGACCGTCCTGGACGGGGTGAAGTCGTCCTGCGACCGCTCCGTACCGGTCAGGTAGCCGAACGCCAGCAGCAGCAGGATGTGCGCCCCCAGCCCGAACAGCTGCGACGCCCCGACGCTCGCCACCGCCAGGCCGGGACGCACCCCGGACCGCTGGAGGAACCGCGTGTTCAGCGCGACCCCGCCGACCGCAGCGGGCGCGACGATCTTGACGAAGGACCCGGCGACCTGCGCCACCACGGTCCGCAGGAACGACACCCGCTCCGGTACGAAGCCGAGCAGGCTCATCGCCGCCGCCACGTAGCTCAGCGCCGAGCACGCGACGGCCACCGTGACCCAGCCCCAGGCCGCCTCGCTGATCGTCGACAGCGGGATGCTGGCGATCTGCGACAGCAGGAAGTACGCGGCGATGGCGCCCGCGATGAGGCTGATCAGCGTGCGCGGCCTGATCCGCTCCAGCCGCACCGGCTCCACCGGCGCCTGCGGCCTGATCCGCAGCACCTGGCGGCGGATCTGCGCCAGCAGGTCCTCCTCGCGCGCCCCGTGCAGCGCGTCCTCCAGGGCCCGCTTCTCGGCCTGCTTCTCCGCCCGGACCGTCCTGCGCTCCGTCTTCGAGCCCGCTTCGCCGGCCTCCCTGGACGCCTCCAGCCGGGCCTGCTTCGCGGCCTCCGACGCCTTCAGCACCGCCTCCCGCTCCCGCTGCGACCGCTCGCGGGCCAGCTTGCGCAGCGTCGCCCGGCTGGACCGGCTCAGCGCGATCGGCTGGAGCAGCGGCAGGCAGCCCGCGACCTTGTCGGGTCCGAGGACCGCCACGGCCGCCGCGACCGCCCGCTCCGCGCCGACCCGCAGGCCGAGCGTGGTGAGAAGCTGCGCGATGTCCATCCGCAGCACCAGGTCGCCCGCGGCGATCTCACCGCCGCGCAGGTCCGTGATCACCACATTGCCGGAACGATCCACCAGCAGGGCGTCGCCCGTCAGCCGGCGGTGCGCGATGCGCCGCGACTGCAGCGCCCGCACCTGCTCCCAGCAGCCGCGCACCACGTCGTCGGTGATCTCCTCGTCGGCCAGCGAGTCGAGGGAGCGCCCGCCCCGGTGCTCGTACACGAGCATCACGGCGTCCGGGCCGAGCTCGGAGGTGGCGATCAGCTTCGGTGCGTTCGCCCCGGCGGCGATGGCCGCGTACGCGAGGAGCGCCTCCTGCTCCAGGGCCTGCCGCAGCGACTGGATGGAGCGGCGCGTGGTGATCCCGCGCAGCGTCAGTCGGCGCCACACCCGGTAGAAGAACCCCTGCGCCTGCTGTTCCCGGTCGACCACCGTCACGTCGAGGGGCGGGCCCTCCTCCAGGGTGACCAGGTAGCGGCGGCCCCGGTCGCCCTGCTCGGCGGTCTCCGGCAGGCCCTCCGCGCGCATGGCCGACACCGGGCGGAACCCGACGTGGCGCAGGCCCGCCAGGAGCGTCTGGCCCGTGGGGCGGACGTTCGGGGAGCCGACCGTGTAGAGGGTCCCGTACGCGACGGTCCAGCCGATCAGGATCGTCAGCATGATCGACAGCGGTGTCGTGTAGCCCGCGACCAGCATGGTGAACGCGTCGAGCAGCAGCACCACCCACAGCACGACCCGCCAGCGGGGCCGCCGGGCCATGCCGACCGCCGACATGTACGCGATGACCGGCGCCAGGTAGCCGTGGACCGGGTCCGTGAGCCCGCCGCCGCTCTGCGGCTGCGTGAGCGCGTCCTGGATCGTCGTGGGCGCCGCCCGCGCCACCCACAGGTCCGTCGCGAGGGTCACCCCGTGCGCGAGCACGGCGGCGAGGACCCCGTCCGCGATGCGCAGGCCGTCCCGCTTGATCAGCCGCTCGATCGCGAACGCGACGGGCACGAGCAGCACGGCGATGCTGGAGACGAGCCCGGCCACCTTGACGAACACGTCCGGGGCCTGGCCGGTGCCCTTGCTGATGTCCTGTTCGAGCCCCGAGGTGGTGCCGCTGGCGAAGGCCGCGATGCCGATGACGACGACGATCGCGAGAACGCCGACGAGCAGGCGCAACAGGTCGGAAGGGCGGTGCACGCGCGCGGCGAGCAGCGGTTCGTCACCGGAGAGGTCGCTGTGCTGCTCGGCGGGGGCGTCGGCCGGCGCGGGCCCGTCCGCCGCTTCGGGGTCCGGCCCGCCGCTCCGCGAGGCGGTGTTCGGGCGCGGCTCGGCGCCAGGAGCGCTCGCCGCGTCGGGAGGCCGCACGTCCTGTTCCTTCGCCTTCTCTGTGTCTTCTTGATCTCGTATCACCAGTCACCGCCCGGAAGATGGTGGCACGACCGGGAGGCGGGGGAGGGCATCAGGGTGTGGTGCCCGCGTTGTCGTACCCGTGGTGCAGGATGGTGCGGATGACTGTTGAGGAGCACCCCGACCGGCTTCCGGAGTACGCGGAGCGCGTGCTGGAGGTCGTCGAGCTCATCCCGCCCGGCCGGGTGCTGACCTACGGGGACGTCGCCGAATGGCTCGGCGAGGGAGGCCCCCGCCAGGTCGGCAGGGTCATGGCGCTGTACGGCGGTGCCGTGCCGTGGTGGCGCGTGGTGCGCGCCGACGGCCGGCTGCTGCCCGGGCACGAGCGGCGCGCCCTGGGGCACTACCGTGAGGAGGCCACCCCGCTGCGGGAGGCCGCGCCGGCGCACGGCGCCGCGACCCCCCTGCCGCGCCTCGACATGAGGCGGGCCCGCTGGGACGGGATCGGCGGTGCCGGCAGCGCTGGCGCGGACGACACCGGGCGTGCGATGGCTCACAATTGACAGCTTCCGCCATACGGCGGGGCCGCGCCCCTTCTCCACCGCACCCTCACCCTCAGCACACCTCCCAGGACCGGCGATCCACGTGAGTTCCTCCTCCACCACCCGGCGCGCGCCGCACCAGGACCCGGTACGGCCGGGGAGCCCCGGCGCGTACCGGCTGGTGCGCACCCCGCCGGACCCGGTGGCCCCTCCTCTCCTGGACGCAGCGCAGCGGGCGGTGGTTGACCACGCGGACGGGCCGCTCCTCGTCCTCGCCGGACCCGGTACCGGCAAGACGACGACGTTGGTCGAGGCGGTGGCGGCGCGCGTCGAGCGGGGTGCCGACCCCGAGAGGATCCTCGTCCTCACCTTCAGCCGCAAGGCCGCCGTCGAGCTGCGCGACCGCATGGCCGCCCGGCTGCCCGGCGCGCGCGCTCCGCAGGCGACGACGTTCCACTCGTACTGCTACGCCCTCGTCCGCGCCCACCAGGACGCCGACCTGTTCGCCGAGCCGCTGCGCCTGCTGTCCGGCCCCGAGCAGGACGTCGCCGTACGCGAGCTGCTCGCCGGCCAGCTCGACCTGGAGCGCGACGGCCTCGCCCGCGTCCACTGGCCCGACGAGCTGCGCGCCTGCCTCACCACGCGCGGCTTCGCCGACGAGGTGCGCGCCGTGCTGGCCCGCTCCCGCGAGCTGGGCCTCGGCCCGCGCGCCCTCGCCTCGTTCGCCGCGCGCACGGGGCGGCGCGACTGGTCGGCGGCGGCCGAGTTCCTCGCCGAGTACCTGGACGTCCTCGACATGCAGGGCGTCCTCGACTACGCCGAGCTGGTCCACCGCGCGGTGCTCCTCGCCGAGCGCGTGGCGCTCCCCGCGTACGACGCGGTGTTCGTCGACGAGTACCAGGACACCGACCCGGCGCAGGTACGGCTGCTCCAGGCGCTCGCGGGGCGGGGGAGGACCCTGTACGCGTTCGGGGACCCCGACCAGTCGATCTACGCGTTCCGGGGCGCGGACGTCAACGGCGTCCTCGACTTCCCGCACGTGTTCCGGCGCGCGGACGGCGCCCCCGCGCCGGTCGCCGTGCTCCGGACGGCGCGCCGCTCCGCCCCGGCGATCCTGGCCGCGACCCGGCTGCTCACCGCGCGGATGCCGCTGCCGCGCCTGCCCGCCGACACGGTGCGGGCCCACCGCGACCTGACGCCGGTCCGCGAGGGCGGGCGGGTCGAGACGTACACCTTCCCGACCGCGTCCACGGAGCTGGACAACATCGCGGACATCCTGCGCCGCGCGCACCTGGAGGACGGGGTGCCGTGGAGCGACATGGCCGTCCTGGTGCGCGCCGGCGCACGCTCCCTGCCGTCGCTGCGCCGCGCCCTGACCTCGGCGGGCGTGCCGCTGGAGATGGACGGCGCGGACGTCGCGTTGCGCCACGAACCGGCGGTGGCCCCCCTCCTCACGGCCCTGCGCGCCACGGCGACGGCGGCCCTGCGGGGCGCGACGGACGTGGTGGGCGCGGTGGAGCGACCCGCCGAGGAGGGCGCCACCGACGCGGGAGCCACCGACGCGGGAGCCACCGGCGGAGCCCCCGCCGACGAACCGGCCACCGGCGGGGCCCCGGACGACGGCGCCTCGGGCGACGGCGCCTCGGGCGACGGCACCCCCGGTGCGGAGGACTCCGGCGTGGAGGCCCCCGGTGCGGAGGACTCCGGCGTGGAGGCCCCCGGCGCGGAGGACCCCAGTGCGGAGGACTCCGTCCCCTGGCTGGACACGGAGACCGCGCTCACCCTGCTCACCTCGCCGCTCGGCGGCATGGACGCCGCCGACCTCCGCCGCCTCGGACGCGCCCTGCGCGACGAGGAGCGCGCGGCGGGCAACAAGGTCCCCCCGCCCTCCGACGCGCTGCTCGCCCGCGCCCTCGCCGAACCCGAACGGCTCGTCGCCCACGACCCCGCCTACGCGCGCGGAGCGCAGCACCTGGGCAGGCTGCTCCGCGAGACGCGCCAGCTCCTCGCCGCCGGCGGAACCGCCGAAGAGGCCCTCTGGCACCTGTGGAACGGCACCGGCTGGCCCCACCGCCTCCACCGGTCCGCCCTGCGCGGCGGGCCCGCCGGCCGCAACGCCGACCGGGACCTCGACGCCGTGTGCGCCCTGTTCGACACCGCCGCCCGCGCCGAGGAGCGCACCGGCGGGCGCGGCGCCCTGAACTTCCTCGCCGAGCTCGAAGCGCAGGACATCGCCGCCGACACCCTCTCCAAGCGGCAGGCGCGCCCCGACGCCGTACGCCTGATGACGGCGCACCGCTCCAAGGGGCTCGAATGGAGCCTGGTCGTCGTCGCCGGCGTACAGGAGGGGCTCTGGCCCGACCTGCGGCGGCGCGGCTCCCTCCTGGAGGCCGACCGGATCGGCCGCGACGGCCTCGCCGAACCGCTCACCCCCGGCGCCCTCCTCGCGGAGGAGCGCCGCCTCTTCTACGTGGCCGCCACGCGCGCGCGCGACCGGCTGGTCGTCACCGCCGTCAAGGCGCCCGCCGAGGACGGTGACCAGCCCTCCCGGTTCCTCGCCGAGCTCGGCGTCGAACCGAGGGACGTCACCGCCCGCCCGCGCCGCCCCCTCGCCGTCGCCGCGCTCGTCGCGGAGCTCCGCGCCACCACCGTCGACCCGGACGCCTCACCCGCCCTGCGCGACGCCGCCGCCCGCCGGCTGGCCCGGCTCGCCGCGCTCACCGACGACGAGGGCCAGCCCCTGGTCCCCGCCGCCCACCCGTACCGCTGGTGGGGCCTGTACGACCCGACGCACGCGCCCGCCCCGCTCCGGGACCGCGACCGGCCCGTCACGCTCTCCGGCAGCGCCCTGGAGCAACTGGTCGACACGTGCGCCCTCCAGTGGTTCCTGGGCCGCGAGGTGAAGGCGGACGCCCCCGCGACCGCCGCGCAGGGCTTCGGCAACGTCGTCCACGTCCTCGCCGACGAGGTCGCCTCCGGCCGCACCCCCGCCGACCTGGCGGTCCTCATGGAACGCCTCGACTCGGTGTGGGACGCGCTGGCGTTCGACGCGCCGTGGAAGTCGGCCCAGGAGAAGGAGCACGCGCGCGTGGCGCTGGAGCGCTTCCTGCGCTGGCACGTGATGGACCGGGGCGGCCGGACCCCCGCCGCCACCGAGCACGGCTTCGACGTGACGCTGGAGGCGGGGGAGTACCAGGTGCGGATCCGGGGCTCCATGGACCGGGTCGAGCGGGACGAGCAGGGCCGCGCCTACGTCGTCGATTTCAAGACCGGCAAACAGGCCCCCACGAAGGACGAGGTCGCCCGCCACGCCCAGCTCGCCGTCTACCAGCTCGCCGTCCGCGAGGGCGCCCTCGACGAGGTCTTCGACGGCCGCCGCCCCGAACCGGGCGGCGCCGAACTGGTCCACCTCCGCCAGCCGGCCCCCCGCAAGGAGGGCGGCGACGCCCTGCCGCGCGTCCAGTCCCAGGAGCCGCCCCCGCGGGAGTGGGTCACCGGCCTGCTCGCCACCGCCGCGGGCCGCGTCCTCGACGAGCGCTTCACGCCCACCACCGGGCAGCACTGCGCCACCTGCGCCTTCCGCGCCTCCTGCAGCGCCCGCCCCGAGGGCCGCCACATCGTGGAGTGAGACGGGGGCGGGCCCCCCATCGCCCGGCGGGACCCCCCCACCGCCCGGCGGGACCCCCCCACGCCTGGCGGGAGACGCCCCACCGCCCGGCGGGGCTGTCGGCACCCCCGGCTAGCCTTCTCCGGTGACCGCACGCATCACCGACCCCGAGCAGCTCAAGGAGCTGCTCGGCATCCCCTTCACCCCGGAGCAGACGGCCTGCATCACCGCGCCGCCCGCCCCGCAGGCCATCGTGGCCGGAGCCGGTTCCGGGAAGACGACGGTGATGGCCGCCCGCGTGGTGTGGCTGGTCGGCACGGGGCAGGTCGCCCCCGAACAGGTCCTCGGCCTGACCTTCACCAACAAGGCCGCCGGCGAGCTGGCCGAGCGGGTCCGCGCCGCCCTGGTCCGCGCCGGCGTCACCGATCCCGACGTGATCGACCCCGACAACCCGCCGGGCGAGCCCCGCATCTCCACGTACCACGCGTTCGCCGGCCGCCTCCTCACCGACCACGGCCTGCGCATCGGCCTGGAGCCCACGGCCCGCCTCCTCGCGGACGCCACGCGCTACCAGCTCGCCGCCCGCGTCCTGCGCGAGGCCCCCGGCCCGTACCCGGCGCTCACCCGGTCGTTCCCCACGCTCGTCAGCGACCTCCTCGCCCTCGACGCCGAGCTGGCCGAGCACCTCGTCCGCCCCGAGGACCTCCGGGCGTACGACTCCGCGCTGCTCACCGCCCTCGCCCCGGTCCGCCTCGGCAACGCCGACCTCCGCAAGGTCCCCGAAGCCGCCGCCGCCCGCCGCGAACTGCTGGACCTGGTCGTCCGCTACCGCGCCGCCAAGCGCGAGCGGGACCTGCTCGACTTCGGGGACCAGATCGCCCTCTCCGCCGAACTGGCCCTCACCCGCCCCGAGGTCGGCGCGCAGCTGCGCGACGAGTTCCGGGTCGTCCTCCTCGACGAGTACCAGGACACGTCCGTCGCGCAGCGGCGGCTCCTGGCCGGCCTCTTCGGCGGGGGCACGGGCCACCCGGTCACCGCCGTGGGCGACCCCTGCCAGGCCATCTACGGCTGGCGCGGCGCGTCCGTCGCCAACCTCGACGACTTCCCCGAGCACTTCCCGTACGCGGACGGCCGCCCCGCCTCCCGGTACGCGCTCAGCGAGAACCGCCGCAGCGGCGGGCGGCTCCTCCAGCTCGCCAACGGCCTCGCGGAGCCCCTGCGCGCCATGCACGCGGGCGTGGAGGCGCTGCGCCCCGCTCCCGGCGCCGAGCGCGACGGCGTCGTACGGATCGCGCTGCTGCCGACGCAGGCCGAGGAGATCGCCTGGCTCGCGGACTCCGTCGCCCACCTGGTCCGCACGGGCGTGGAGCCCGGCCGGATCGCCGTCCTGTGCCGCACGGCGACCGACTTCCCGGAGATCCAGGCGGCCCTCGTCGCGCGCGACGTGCCCGTCGAGGTCGTCGGCCTGTCCGGCCTGCTGCACCTCCCGGAGGTCGCCGACCTGGTCGCCGTGTGCGAGGTCCTCCAGGACCCCGGCGCCAACGCGTCGCTGGTAAGGCTCCTCACCGGGCCGCGCTGGCGGATCGGCGCCCGCGACCTCGCCCTGCTGGGCCGCCGCGCCCGCCTGCTGGTGCACCGCGCCGGCGACGGGGCCGCCGACGCGGACGAGCGCCTGGCGGCCGCCGTGGAGGGGGTGGACCCCGCCGAGGTGATCTCCCTGGCGGACGCGTTGGACACGTTCCTGGAGACGGGCGGGCACGACGACGGGCTGCCCTTCTCGGCGGAGGCCCGCGTCCGGTTCGCGCGCCTCGCCGCCGAGCTGCGCGACCTGCGGCGCTCGCTGGCCGACCCGCTGATGGACGTCCTGCACCGGATCCTGGCCACCACCGGCCTGGAGGTCGAGCTCTCCGCGTCCCCGCACGCCCTGGCCGCCCGCCGCCGCGAGACCCTGTCGAACTTCCTGGACATCGCCGCCCGGTTCGCGTCCCTCGACGGCGAGGCGACGCTCCTGGCGTTCCTCGGGTTCCTGCGCACGGCCGCCCAGTACGAGAAGGGCCTCGACAACGCCCTCCCCGGCGGGGAGAACACCGTGAAGGTCCTCACGGCGCACAAGTCGAAGGGCCTGGAGTGGGACGTGGTCGCCGTCCCCGGGCTCGTGACCGGACAGTTCCCCAGCAGCAGGTCCCGCGAGGCGTGGACGGCCCAGCCGCAGGTCCTGCCGCACGCCCTGCGCGGCGACGCCGAGACCCTGCCCGGGATCGACGCGTGGGACGCGAAGTCGCTGAAGGCGTTCAAGGACGCCCTGCGGGACCACCAGCACACCGAGGAGCTGCGCCTGGGGTACGTGACGTTCACCCGCCCCCGCTCGGTGCTGCTCGGCTCCGGCCACTGGTGGGGGCCCTCCCAGAAGCGCCGCCGCGGCCCCTCCGACTTCCTGCACGCCCTGTACGACCACTGCGCGGCCGGGTACGGGGAGATCGAGGCGTGGGCGGACGAGCCGGAGGAGGACGCCGAGAACCCGGCGCTCCGGGCGTCCGCCGAGGAGCGGGCGTGGCCGCTGCCCCTGGACCCCGACTCCCTGGCCCGCCGCCGCGCCGCCGCCGACACGGTCCTGGCGTACCTGGAGAGCCCGTCCGCCGAGCCCGAGGCCGCCCCGGAAGCCCCCGAAGCCCCCGAAGCCGCCGGGGTGCCGGAGGCCGCCGAGGTCCCGGAAGCCCCCGGCGACCTCCTGTGGCCGGACGACCTGGACGCCCCCTGGCCGGACGACGCCCCGCCCGAGGACGCCTTCGACGACCACGACGCGCCCCCGCCCGACGAGGCCCCCGACCACGGCCCGCACGAGCCCCCCGCCACCGCCACCGCCACTGTCCCCGGCGACGGCGACGGCACCGACCCGGCCCCGGCCCCGGGGGACCCGCACGCCCCGCCCCCGCGCGCCATCCCCCGCCAGCGCGCCGCCGCCGACGACGGCGACGACGGCGACGGCACGGCCCCCGCCGGCCCGCTCGCGCCCGAGGAGGCCCGTACCGTCGCCTCCTGGGACCGCGACCTCGACGCGCTCACCGGCGAGCTGCTGCGCGCCCGCGCCACCACGCGCGAGGTGCCCCTGCCCGCCTCCCTCTCCGCGTCGCAGCTGCTGCGCCTCGCCGCCGACCCGGACGCCTTCGCGGCGGAGCTGGCCCGCCCCATGCCGCGCCCCTCGCAGCCCGCCGCCCGGCGGGGCACGCGGTTCCACGCGTGGGTGGAGTCCCGCTTCGAGGAGCTGCCGCTTCCCCTGCTCGGCCCCGACGAGCTGCCCGGCGGCGAGGTGTACGCCGACGAGCCGGAGATCGCCGACGAGCGGGACCTGGCCGTCCTCAAGGAGGCGTTCGAGCACACCCCGTACGCCCACCGCACCCCGTACCGGGTGGAGGCCCCCTTCCAGCTCGTGCTCGCCGGCAGGGTCGTGCGCGGCCGGATCGACGCCGTCTACCACGACCCCGGCTCCGGCACGTACGAGATCGTCGACTGGAAGACCAGCCGCCACCGCACCGGCGACCCTCTCCAGCTGGCGGTCTACCGGCTCGCCTGGGCGGAGTCGCACGGTCTGCCCCTCGACGCGGTCACCGCCGCGTTCGTCTACGTGCGCACCGGCGAGGTCGCCCGCCCGGACGGGCTGCCCGGCCGGGCGGAACTGGAGCGGATCCTGCTCGGTGGGACGGCCGACGGGACACCCGCCGACGCCGGATAGGCTCAGGAGCATGAGCGACACCCCGGACAGCGCCGTCCAGACCGTACGGAAGTACGTGGAGCAGCACCGCGCGGCCTTCCTCGACGACCTCGTCGAGTGGCTGCGCATCCCCTCCGTCTCGGCCCGGCCCGAGCACGCCCCCGACGTGCGGCGCAGCGCCGAGTGGCTCGCCGCGAAGCTCGCGCGGACCGGCTTCCCGGTCGCGGAGGTCTGGGAGACGGACGGCGCCCCCGCCGTGTACGCGGAGTGGCCCTCCGCCGACCCCGGCGCCCCCACCGTCCTCGTCTACGGCCACCACGACGTGCAGCCCGCCGCCCGCGAGGACGGCTGGCACACCGACCCGTTCGAGCCCGTCGTCCGCGGCAACCGGCTCTACGCGCGCGGGGCGGCCGACGACAAGGGCCAGGTGTTCTTCCACACCCTCGGCGTCCGCGCCCACCTGGACCTCACCGGCCGCGACACCCCGGCCGTCAACCTGAAGCTGCTCGTGGAGGGCGAGGAGGAGTCCGGCTCCGCCCACTTCCGCGCGCTGGTCGAGGAGCGCGCGGACCGCCTCGCCGCCGACGCCGTGATCGTCTCCGACACCGGCATGTGGTCCGAGACGACCCCCACGGTCTGCACCGGCATGCGCGGCCTCGCGGACTGCGAGATCGAGCTGTACGGCCCCGACCAGGACATCCACTCCGGATCCTTCGGCGGCGCCGTCCCCAACCCGGCCACGGTCGCCGCCCGCCTGGTCGCCGCGCTCCACGACGAGGACGAGCGCGTCACCGTCCCCGGCTTCTACGACGGCGTCGCGGAGCTCACGGACGCGGAGCGGGCGCTCATCGCGGAGCTGCCGTTCGACGAGGCCGCCTGGCTCGCCGCGGCCCGGTCGCACGCCACGCTCGGCGAGGCCGGGTACTCCACCCTGGAGCGCGTCTGGGCCCGGCCGACCGCCGAGGTCAACGGCATCGGCGGCGGCTACCAGGGCCCCGGCGGCAAGACGATCGTCCCGTCGTCCGCGCGGCTGAAGCTCTCCTTCCGGCTCGTCGCGGGCCAGGACCCGGACCGGATCGAGCAGTCCGTACGCGACTGGGTCGCCGCCCGCGTCCCCGACGGCATCCGTCACGAGATCACGTTCGGGGCGGCCACCCGGCCCTGCCTGACGCCGCTCGACCACCCGGCGCTGCGGGCCGTCGCCCGGTCCATGAGCCGCGCCTTCGACGGCGCGAAGATCCGCTACACGCGCGAGGGCGGCTCCGGACCCGCCGCCGACCTCCAGGACGTCCTGGCCGCTCCGGTGCTGTTCCTCGGCATCTCCGTACCGTCCGACGGCTGGCACGCGCCGAACGAGAAGGTCGAGCTCGACCTGCTGCTGAAAGGCGTGGAGGCGACCGCCCACCTGTGGGGCGAACTGGCCGACGCGCTCCGCTGAACACGACGCTGAACAGACACCCAGACACCCGGGGGAGTTGGAAGCACCAGTGAGCACCATCAGCAACGAGGCCGGTCCCCGCCCGATCGGCTTCACCGCCCCGAGCGGCATCGACCGCGCCGCCCACCACCGTCTCGACGAGGCGTGGCTCGCGGCGGCGTGGAGCCACCCCACCACGCGCGTCTTCGTCGTGTCCGGTGGCCAGGTGCTGGTCGACGACACCCCGGACGGGCGCACCGAGCTGGTCATGACGCCGACCTTCGAGGCGCCCGTGACCGAGACGCACCGCTACTTCCTCGGCACGGACGCGGACGGCGTCAGCTACTTCGCGCTCCAGAAGGACGCGCTGCCCGGCCGGATGGACCAGTCGGCGCGCCCCGCCGGGCTGCGCGAGGCCGGTCTGCTGCTGGACGCCCGCGACGCCGCCCTGATGGTCCACGCGGTCGCCCTGGAGAACTGGCAGCGCCTCCACCGCTTCTGCTCCCGCTGCGGGGAGCGCACGGTCATCGCGGCGGCGGGCCACATCCGCCGCTGCCCGGCCTGCGGCGCGGAGCACTACCCGCGCACCGACCCGGCGGTGATCATGCTGGTGACGGACGAGCGCGACCGGGTGCTGCTCGGCCGGCAGGTGCACTGGCCGGAGGGCCGCTTCTCGACCCTCGCCGGGTTCGTCGAGCCGGGCGAGTCCATCGAGCAGTCCGTGGTCCGCGAGGTGTACGAGGAGGCCGGGATCACGATCGGCGAGGTGCGGTACGTCGCCAGCCAGCCGTGGCCGTTCCCGTCCAGCCTGATGCTGGGCTTCATGGCCCGCGCCACGTCGTCCGAGATCGACGTCGACGGGGACGAGATCGAGGAGGCCCGCTGGTTCTCCCGCGAGGAGCTGGCAGCCGCCTTCGAGTCCGGCGAGGTGCTCCCGCCGTACGGCATCTCGATCGCGACGCACCTGATCGAGACGTGGTACGGCAGGCCGCTCCCCAGGCCGGGCACCGCCGCCTGACCCCGCCCGCGCGGAAACACGGGGACGCCCCCGCCGGTGATCCACCGGCGGGGGCGTCCCCCGCGAGGCGCCGGCCCGGGGCCGGCCCGGGTGTCAGCCGGCCAGGGCCTGCTGGACCTGCATCAGGCTCGGGTTGGTCATCACGACGTCCTCGCCGCCGCCGCGCGGCGTGACGAGCACGGTCGGAACGGTCTGGTTGCCGTTGTTGACCTTCTCCACGAAAGCGGCGGACTCCGGGTCCTGCTCGATGTTGATCTCGGTGTACGCGATGCCCTCGCGGTCCAGCTGGCTCTTGAGCCGCCGGCAGTACCCGCACCAGGTCGTGCTGTACATCGTCACAGTTCCCTGCATCGTCTCTTCCGCTCCTCGGATGACTGGAGTGCCTGATCGCACCCGGGAGAACGTACGCGCCCCGTCCCCACATTCCCGGCGGCGGTACGACCGGTCTCCCGCCCCTGTGGACGACCGGCCCGGCCCGCTCCGGGGACCTGGCAGCATGGCAGGGTGACACCAGCGACGCACTCCACCCTCTTCCCGCAGGTCCCCGAGTCGGCGGACGCGGTGCTCGACGGGCTCGACCCGGAGCAGCGCGAGGTGGCGACTGCCCTGCACGGCCCGGTGTGCGTCCTGGCGGGCGCGGGCACGGGCAAGACCAGGGCGATCACCCACCGCATCGCCTACGGAGTGCGCGCCGGGATCCTCCAGCCCGCGAGCGTGCTGGCCGTCACGTTCACCCACCGCGCCGCCGGCGAGATGCGCGGCCGGCTGCGGCAGCTCGGCGCGGGTGGCGTCCAGGCCCGTACGTTCCACTCCGCGGCGCTCCGGCAGCTCCAGTACTTCTGGCCGAAAGCCGTCGGTGGCGACCTGCCCCGGTTGATCGACCGCAAGGCCCAGCTCGTCGCCGACGCCGCCGCCCGCTGCCGGATCCGGCTCGACCGCACCGAGCTGCGGGACGTCACGTCGGAGATCGAGTGGGCGAAGGTCACGCAGACCGTCCCCGCCGACTACCCGGCCGCCGTCACCAAGGCCCAGCGCGACGCCCCGCGCGCCCCGGCCGAAACTGGCCAGATCTATGCCATGTACGAGCAGCTGAAGCGGGAGCGCGACGTCCTCGACTTCGAGGACGTGCTGCTGCTCACGGTCGGCATCCTCCAGGACCGGCACGACATCGCGGAACAGGTCCGCCGCCAGTACCAGCACTTCGTGGTGGACGAGTACCAGGACGTGTCCCCGCTCCAGCAGCGCCTCCTCGACCTGTGGCTCGGCGACCGCGACAGCCTGTGCGTCGTCGGGGACGCCAGCCAGACGATCTACTCCTTCACCGGAGCCACCCCCGACTACCTGCTGGACTTCCGCACGCGCCACCCGCACGCGACCGTCGTCAGACTGGTCCGCGACTACCGCTCCACGCCGCAGGTCGTCCACCTGGCCAACGGCCTCCTCGCCCAGGCCCGGGGCCGCGCCGCCGACCACCGGCTGGAGCTGGTCTCCCAGCGCGACCCCGGCCCCGAACCCGTCTACACCGAGTACGGCGACGAGCCGACCGAGGCCGAGGGGACGGCCCGCCGCATCCGCGACCTGATCGCCTCCGGCGTCCCGGCCGGCGAGATCGCCGTGCTGTACCGCGTCAACGCCCAGTCCGAGATCTACGAACAGGCCCTCGCGGACGCCGGCGTCCCGTACCAGCTGCGCGGCGCCGAGCGGTTCTTCGAGCGCCAGGAGGTGCGCGAGGCGGGCGCCGCCCTGCGCAGTGCCGCCCGCTTCGGCGCGAACGACCCGCTGCTCGACGACGTCGTCGACCTGCCGTCGCAGGTCCGCGCCGTGCTGTCCACCAAGGGCTGGACGACCGAGCCCCCCGCCGGCTCCGGCGCCGTGCGGGACCGCTGGGAGTCCCTGGCCGCGCTGGTCCGCCTCGCCGAGGACCTCGCCCGCGCCCGCCCGGAGGCCGTCCTCGCGGACCTGGTCGCGGAGCTGGACGAGCGGGCCGCCGCCCAGCACGCCCCCACGGTCCAGGGCGTGACGCTGGCCTCCCTCCACGCGGCGAAGGGCCTCGAATGGGACGCCGTGTTCCTCGTCGGCCTCACCGAGGGCACCCTGCCCATCACGTACGCCAGGACCGACGAGCAGATCGAGGAGGAGCGGCGGCTGCTCTACGTCGGCGTCACCCGCGCCCGCCGGCACCTGAACCTGTCGTGGGCGCTGTCCCGCTCGCCCGGCGGTCGCGCCCACCGCGAGCCGTCCCGCTTCCTGAGCGGTCTGCGCCCCGGCAGCGGGAGCCCCGCCGTCCGCGCCGTCCGCACGACCGGCGGTGTCGAGCGCGGCGCGGGGGCGGCCCGTTCCCGGCGCGCCCGGGGCCCGGTGCGCTGCCGGGTGTGCGGCACGACGCTCACGGTCGCCGGCGAGATGAAGCTGATGCGCTGTGAGGACTGCCCCTCGGAGATGGACGAGGGGCTGTACGAGCGGCTCCTCGAATGGCGCGCCGGCCAGGCCCGCCGGCTGGGCCAGCCCGACTACTGCGTCTTCACCGAGAAGACCCTCATCGCCATCGCGGAGACCGTCCCGTCGACCGACGCCGAGCTGGCCGCGATCCCCGGGGTCGGCATCCGCAAGCTCAACCGCTTCGGAGCCGACGTCCTCGCCATCTGCGCAGGTGAGGAACGCGGGGACGGCGGCGGCGAAGACTGATCCCAACTCGTCGAAAAAATAGTTTGCGCCCGCCCTACGAAGCGCCATAGGTTCTTAACCACGCGAACAGCGGCTTCCTCGAAGCCCTGCCGTCGTGCTGTACTTATCCGAATACCGCAGGACCAGCCCCGGCCGGTCCTCCCGAGACGCCGAGAGGAGGCGATTCCAGTGATCAGCATCAACACCAGCTTCGTCAGCACCGCCAAAATGACCGATCGCTCGGTCGTCTCCGCCTGCACGCTCGGCCTCTCCGGTTCGGCGTTCCTTGGCAGCGGTCTGTTCGGCTTCCGGGCCGTCCGTCCGTCGTCCTCCCTGTCGGCCCTCCCCGTCGTCGAGGGCTTCGAGGCCAACGAGCGACCGACCGAGGCACTGGAAGCAGGAGTAGCAGCGGCGCAGGCTCCGGCCTATGCCTTTGCGGCGACCGGTGCCGACCACACGAAGCAGACGCAGCAGCACCACACGATGTGGGCCTTCCGTGGGCTCGAACCCTGGAGCGATCCAGCCTGATCCAGGATCAGGCCGGCGCCTTCAGGGCCGCGGAACCCCACCCGGGATCCGCGGCCCTTCTGTTTTGCCCGAACGGGCGGAGCAGAGCGAAGGGGCCCCGGGACCAGCAGAACCCGGTACCAGCCCACCGGCCGACCAGCCGGACCGACCAGACGAGGAAAACACCACCGTGCATCTCGAAGCGCACGCCCCGTCCGTACCGCCTTCCCAGACGCTCCCCCCGCCCGGTCTCACGGAGGACCACGACGTGACCGCCCTCACTGCGCTCACCGCGCTCGACGACGCCATCGAGAACCTCGGCGTACCCGTCCCCTGCCGCTCCTACGACCCGGAGGTCTTCTTCGCCGAGTCGCCGGCGGACGTCGAGTACGCCAAGTCCCTCTGCCGCACCTGTCCCCTCATGGCCGCCTGCCTGGCCGGTGCCAAGGAGCGGCGTGAGCCGTGGGGCGTCTGGGGCGGTGAGCTCTTCGTCCAGGGCGTGGTCGTCGCCCGCAAGCGGCCGCGTGGCCGCCCGCGCAAGAACCCGGTCACGGCATGAACACCATCGCCGGAACCATCGACCGCCCCCTCACGCACGACCCCCAGAAGCAGGCCCCGATGACCTCTTCCGCGAGCGAGCCCATGGGCTCCGCGACCCCTGACGTCACCACCCTCGGCGCGCACGCCTCGCGCCAGAACAGGACCCGAGAAATGCAACTCATCCCAGAAGCCCTGGCCCGTGCCCATATGCACGAGCGCCTCAGGCAAGCCGACGAGCAACGCACGGGCGCGCGTCTGATCGCCGCCCGCCGGATGCAGCGTCGCGCCGAACGCGCCTCGCTGCGTGCCCGCCGCGCGCTGGCCATGGCGGTCATGCAGTAACCAGCCGCGACGCACGGCGATCCCATGCTCTCCCCGCGGGGGCCGGTCCACCCGGACCGGCCCCCGCGGCGCGCTGCCCGGCATCCGCCCCACGGGGAAGCGGTCGTCCCGCGGCACCCCGGCGCGTTCCCAGCGCTCGCGGGTCGCGCGCGAAGCGCGGTGTGCTCACGCTGCGGCGCGACCGCCGACAGCCTCCCCAGCCCGGATCTGCCCCGTCGAGAACATCTGACACATCGGACAAGACGGATACGCCAGGCGCATCGGGTGCGTCGGGAACTGCGCCAAGCTCCCCTGTTCCGTGTGCCCCGTGCCCGCGGTCACCTCCGGACCGTCGAGAGCGGACCCGCTTCCGTCCGGTGGCGACACCCCGCCCCGTCAGTCGGGCCCCATCGGCCAGGCCCTGCCCGGACAGGTCCTGCCCGGCCAGGTCCCGTCGGGCCGCCCGCCCGCCCGCCCGCCCGTCAGGCCGGCTCCTCCAGCGGCTCTTCCGGCAGGAACCCCGGCAGCCACTCCTCCAGCTCGTCCCGCAGCCGCACCGACGCGTTCAGCTGGCACAGCACCCCGATCGTGCTCAGCGTCACCCGGTGGATCAACAGATACGCGGGCGGGAGGTTCAGCTGCTTCCCCAACTGGTGGGCGGGGGACCGGGGATCGGCTATTCGCGCCGCCTGCGTACGGATCCACTCCCGCGTGAACAGGAACTCGTCGGCGTCGGCGGGCTCGATGATCGGCAGCAGGTAGTCCAGCACCGCGTCCGGGTCGAGCTCGATCGACTCCTTCACGAACCCCGCGTCGCACAGCAGCTCGTAGACCGTCTCCGCTTCACCCTCCAGGGCCATCCGCAGACAGAGGCCGATCGTCTCCGGCAGCCCGCCGGGCAGCCGGTCCACCGTGCCGAAGTCCAGCACGCCGAGCCGAGGCTCACCGCCGTCCTCACCCGGCAGCAGACGGAAGTTGCCCGGGTGCGGATCGGCGTGCAGCAGCCCCGTCCGCGCCGGCCCCGAGAACAGGAACCGCGCCAGCAACTGGCCCGCCCGGTCCCGCTCCTCCGGCGTGCCGTCCGCTATGACCTCCGACAGCGGCACCCCGTCGATCCACTCCGTCACCAGCACCTGGTCGGACTGGTGCACCACGTCGGGGACCACCACGTCGGGGTCGTCGGCGAACTCGGCGGCGTGCTCCTGCTGCGCCCGCGCCTCCAGCTCGTAGTCCAGCTCCTCCGACACCCGGTCGCGCATCTCGGCGATCAGCGGCTTGATGTCCATCCCCGGCACCAGCGGCCCCAGCAGCCGGGCGAACCGGCTCAGCTGTGTCAGGTCCGACAGCAGCGCCTCACCCGCCCCCGGGTACTGCACCTTCACCGCGACCCGGCGTCCGTCGTGCCACACCGCCCGGTGCACCTGCCCGATCGACGCCGCCGCGGCCGGCTTGTCGTCGAACTCCAGGAACAGCTCTCGCCACTCGGCCCCCAGGCGCTCGGCGAGCACCCCGTGCACCGTGCGCGTCGGCATCGGCGGCGCCGCCTCCTGAAGCTTCGTCAACGCCGCTCGGTACGGCCCGGCGACCTCTTCCGGCAGCGCCGACTCGAAGACGGACAGCGCCTGGCCGAGCTTCATGGCACCGCCCTTCAGCTCGCCCAGCACCTTGAAAAGCTGGTCCGCCGTGCGCTGTTGCAGCTCGCGTGCCACGATCTCGGCGGACTTTCCCCCGATCCGCTTGCCGAGCCCCCACGTGGCCCGTCCCGCGAAGCCCAGTGGCAGCGCGGCCAACTTGGCGGTACGGGTGACCGCCTTCCGGGGAAGATCAGACATACGCCCCTCCAAAACCCAGATTGTCGTGCCGCGTTGCCTGACACGCGCCGCCGACGGCGGTTACCCCGCCATTGTGTCCTGCCCGGCCCGGACTCCCGAGGCCCGCTCCCGATCCGCCCGATCCTCCTCCCACCCGGCCTGATCCTCCTCCCACCCGGTCCGCTCCTCCGCCCCGCACGGGCACTCCCCGTGCGGCCGCACCCGCAGCGCACGCCACTCCAGCAGCGGTGACGACACCTCCCACCGGACGCCCGCGCTCGCCGGCACGCCCCCGTCGAGGAACGCCAGCGCGTGCGCCGCGGTCAGCCCGGCCACCGCAGCCGCCAGCCCCACGTCACCGGTCGGCACGGCGCCGCTCTGGCGGCCCGACCGCCACTGCGCCATCAACCGGGGCCACGCGGGATCGGCGTCCACCCGGCCCAGTTCCACGCACCGCGCGCACGCCGACTCCCCGGGCAGCACCAGCGGGCCCACCACACCCGTGGCCTCCAGCACCCCCGCGAACAGGTGCGGCGTCCCCGTGCCCACCCACGCGTCGGCCGTCACCGGATCCGGGGCGTACGCCGCGAGACCGTCCCGCGGCGCGACGACCACCAGAGACAACGCGGGCTCCGGCCCGCCACCCCCACCGGTCCCGGCAACGCCACCGGCCGCACCGCCCCCACCGACTGCACCGGCCGCGCCGACCGCACGGGCCGGACGGCCGCCCGGTGCCGACCGCGCCACCAGCCGCCGGGCCGCCACGTCCCGCCGCTCCCCGACCGACTCGGGCGGCAGCCCGCCCGGCGCCACGTCCCACGGCTCCACCCGCCCCCCGTCCAGCACGTCCACCCGGCCCACGCCCGCCGCCGACAGCAGCGCCGCGACCGCCGCCCCGACCCGGCCCGCGCCCCGGACCTGCACCCGCGTACCGCTGCGCGCCGCCAGCCGCCGCAAGGGCTCGCCCGGTCCCCGGTGCACCACCGACAGCGACCCGAGATCGGCGCGCAGCCGGTCCAGCACCTCCGCCTCCCGTCGCACCGCGTCCGCCGCCCGGCCGCCCGCCGCCGTGTCCTCCAGCAACCCGGCCCGCGCCAGCCGGTTCAGCAGCGCCTCCAGCCAGCCGTCCGGCACCCCGAGCCCGCGGGCCTCCTCCCGCAGCCGCGCGACACCGCGCGTCCCGTCCAGCAGCTCCAGCAGGCTCCCGGTCGTCGTGTCCACCGGGCCCACCACGACCGCGTGCGCGGGCGCCACCCCGAACTGCACGTACTGAAGATCACGCCAGGCGCGCCGCAGCGCCGGCCTCACCATCGGATACACGTCCGCCCCCCATCACCGGTCACGGGGACAGCATCCCGCCGACGCCGCCGCTCTGCGGAGCGCCGTCCACAGGGTCGGGTATCTCGTCATACAAATAGCGCGGCCTGTGGAGGGACGGGAGGGACGGGAGGCACACGAAGCCTTCCGGTGCAGACTTCCCCCGGGCGGGCGGGTACGGTCGGGGCGTGCCCGCCGACCCGCAGCCCAGTCCGACCAGCGAACCGCTCCGCGCCGAGCGGGCGCCCGCCGTCGAGGTGCGCAGGAGCTCCCGGCGCCGCCGAACCGTCTCCGCCCACCGGGAGGGCGACCGGGTCGTCGTGCTGATCCCCGCCCGGATGTCGCAGGCGGAGGAGCGGCGCTGGGTCGACACGATGCTGGACAAGCTCGCCGCCCAGGAGAGCCGGCGCCGCCCCGGCGACTCCGAGCTGGCCGAGCGCGCCGAGCGGCTGTCCGCCCAGTACCTCGCAGGCCGTGCGCGGCCGGCGTCCGTGCGCTGGGTCACCAACCAGAACACCCGCTGGGGCTCCTGCACCCCCGCCGAGGGCAGCATCCGCCTGTCGCACCGGCTCCAGGGCATGCCCGAGTACGTCGTCGACTACGTCCTCCTGCACGAGCTGGCGCATCTGCTCGTCCCCGGGCACGGGCCCCGGTTCTGGCGACTCCTGGAGCCGTACCCCCGCACGGAACGCGCGCGCGGGTACCTGGAGGGCGTGGTCGCCGCCGGCCGGTTGCCCCACCCGCCCCGCCCGTCCGGCGACTGACGTTCACCGATCCTGTACCGAGTCCGTACCGAGCCGGTCGCCGTCGTGGTCCCCTGTCGTACCCAGCCGTTAGCCTGGCGCGACGCACACCAATCCGGGATGGGGGACGGTCGTCACGCATGGCCAGGGAATTCCAACGGGGCCACAAGGCCCGGATCAGCGATCTGACCGCCGGGACCGATCTGTACGTCGGCGTGCAGATCGCGGGCCCCGGACTGACCTTCGACATCAGTTGCTTCGGCCTCGACGCCGACGAGCGGCTCTCCGACGACCGGTACTTCGTCTTCTTCAACCAGCCGAAGTCCCCCGAGGAGTCCATCCAGCTGCTCGGCGCGCAGGCCGGTGACACCGAGTCCTTCCGCGTCACGCTCGACCGCGTCCCCGAAGCGATCCACAAGCTGTCCTTCACGGCGACGATCGACGGCGCGGGCCAGATGTCGCAGATCGGTCCCGGGTACATCCGGATCGTCGCGGGCGGCGAGGAGGTCGCGCGCTACGCGTTCGGCGGCGCCGAGTTCAGCACCGAGCGCGCGGTCATGCTGGGGGACTTCTACCGCAAGGACGGCTGGCGCTTCGCCGCGGTCGGCCAGGGCTTCGACGGGGGCCTGGAAGCGCTGCTGAGGAACTTCGGCGGTGAGGTGTTGGAGGAGGAGCAGCCGCAGCAGGCGCCCCAGCCCCAGCAGCAGGCGGTCCCGGGCTTCGCGCCCCCGGCCGGCGGCCCTGCCCCGGCCCGGCCCGCGCCCGCCTTCGCCGCCCCGCCGACCCCGGCTCCGACCCCGCCGGCCCCGGCACCCGCCTCCACGCAGCAGCAGCCACAGCAGCCGCTGCACGCCGCGCCCACCATGGCGGCTCCCCTGGCCCCGCCGGCCGCCCCCGCCCCGCAGGCTCCAGTCCCGCACGAGCCCGCCCCGCAGGCACCGCAGGTCCCGACCCCGCACGAGCCCGCCCCGCAAGCACCCACGTCGCCCCCGACCCCGTACGGCCACCCGCAGCCCCCGGCGCCCTACGGCCACGTACCGGGCCAGACCCCGCCGCACGGCGCGCCCGCCCCGCACGGCCACCCGCAGCACCCGCAGCACCCGCAGCCCCCGGCGCCCTACGGCCACGTACCGGGCCAGACCCCGCCGCACGGCGCACCCGCCCCGTACAGCCAGCCCGCGCCCGCCCCGTACGGCCAGCAGCCACCCACGGGCATGCCCCCCACGGGCATGCCGCCCGGCGTCCCGCAGGGTCCCCCGCCCGGCATCCCGCAGGGCGCCGGACTCGCCGCCGCGCTCCAGAAGTACCGCGAGACGCCCACGGGACAGCGCTGGGCTTCGCAGAACGCGCAGCTCATACGGGTCGACCTGGCCATGGACCAGACCCCGGTGCTCGCCCGCCAGGGCAGCATGGTCATGTACCAGGGCAAGGTCGACTTCAGCTACAAGGGCGCCGGTTTCGCCGGCCGCATCGTCGGCAACGCCACCGGTCAGGAGATGCAGCTGATGCGCTGCACCGGCCGCGGCCAGGTCTTCCTCGCCGAGAACAGCGCCCAGCTGCACCCCATCGAGCTCCAGGGCGACGGGATCTGCGTCTCCGCCGAGCACGTCCTCGCGTTCGACGAGTCGCTGCACCACGAGGTCCGCCGCATCGAGGGCCACGGCATCCCCGGCGGCGCGCTGTTCACGATGCTGTTCCACGGCACCGGCACGGTCGTCGTGAAGACGCGGGGCATCCCGGTCGTCCTGCCGGTCACGCCGACCACGTTCGCCGACTGCAACGCCGTCGTGGCCTGGTCGGCCGCCTCCCAGGTGGTCCTCTCCAGCCAGGTCCGACTGCGCCGCAACGCCTACCCGGGACACAGCGGCGAGACCGTGAACCTCCAGTTCCGGGGCGCCCCCGGCAACTTCGTCGTCGTCCAGCCCTACGAGGTCTGAGGGAGCCCGAAGAATGAACCAGCAGCTCGCGGGCTACGCCCCGACCGCGACCGCGGCCCGCATGGAGAACCACGGCAACGCCATGCTGAAGGTCGCCATGGCCACCGGCCAGGACCTGTTCGCCCGCACCGGATCCGTCGTCGCGTACGAGGGCTTCATCCAGTACGAGCCGAACCCGCCCGCCGTGCGTCAGATCGCCTCCTCCTGGGTCACCGGCGAGGGCGCGCCCCTGATGAAGTGCTCCGGCGACGGCCTGCTGTACTTGGCCGACTACGGCGCCGACGTGGTCGTCGTCCACCTCGACAACGACGCCCTGTCCGTCAACGGCACCAACGTGCTGGCCTTCGACGCGCACCTCCAGTGGGGCGTCGAGCGGGTCAAGGGCATGGCGAAGTTCGCCGGCCAGGGCCTGTGGAACGTGCGGATCGCCGGCACCGGCTGGGTCGCGCTCACCTCGCGCGGCACGCCGGTCGTCGTCGACTGCGGTCGCGGCGACGACGAGACGTACGTCGACCCGGACGCGCTCGTCGCCTGGTCGCCGGCCCTGAAGGTGAAGGGGAAGCGCAGCTTCAAGGCGTCCTCCCTGATCGGGCGGGGCAGCGGCGAGGCGTACCAGATGGCCTTCTCGGGCCAGGGCATCGTCGTCGTACAGCCGAGCGAGGACAGTACCGACCGCCTGCGGATCCGGAACTGAGCCGGGGGAGCGAAACAGATCATGCAGAGCCCGCTTTTCAGCTACGCGGAACAGCAGAGCCAGGACCGGTACACCGTGCAGAACCCGCAGCTCCTGCGGGTCGCCCTCACCGGTCACGACGACGTCCTCGCCCGCAAGGGCGCCATGGTGGCGTACCAGGGGCTGATGGACTTCGACGGGGAGTACCAGAACCAGAACCAGCGCACGGCCCGCGCCAACACCGGCGAGGGGCTCGACCTGATGCGCTGTTCCGGCCAGGGCACCGTCTACCTCGCCAACCTGGCGCAGCACATCCACGTCGTGGAGGTCGACCAGGACGGGCTGACGGTGGACAGCGCCTACGTGCTGGCCCTCGACTCGTCGCTGCACACCGAGGTCATCGCCGTGGACAGCCAGTACGGCATCTCCGGCTCCGGCAAGTACCAGCTGAACGTCTCCGGTCGCGGCCAGGTCGCCCTCATGACCTCCGGCCAGCCGCTGATGCTCCGGGTCACCCCGGACACGTACGTCAACGTCGACGCGGACGCGATCGTCGCCTGGTCGTCGTCGCTGCGCGTGCAGATGCAGGCGCAGACCCACTCGTCGAACATCCGCCGGCGCCGCGGCGACACGGGGGAGGGCTGGGAGCTGAACTTCCTCGGCCAGGGCTTCGCCCTCGTCCAGCCCAGCGAGGTCATGCCGCCGCAGGGCGCCCGGATCGGACAGGGCGTCGCCGCCCAGTTCGGCGTCGGTCAGCACGGCGCGCACGGGCAGAACCAGAACAACGCCTGGAACTGAACGCGTGGGGGCGGCCCGCCGCGACGGGCCGCCCCCACACCTCCTCCCGCGACGGCGGGCCGCCTCCGGCTACAGGCGCGCCAGGGTCTGCTCCACCAGCCCGGCCACCGACCCGTCGGCCACGCCCGCCACGTCGTCGTACGCGAACCAGCGCAGGTCCAGCGACTCGTCGCTGATCGCCTCCATCGCGCCCGGCGGCGCCACCGCCGCGTACTGCACGTCCAGGTGCCAGGCACAGGGCGTGGAGTGCCGGTCCAGCCGCACCGGGCCGCCCGGCAGCAGCGTCAGGCCCGGGATGCCGGACTCCTCGGTCGCCTCGCGGAGCGCGGCCTCGGCCATCGTGCGGTCGCCGGGCTCGCAGTGGCCGCCCATCTGGAGCCACATGCGCAGCTTCCTGTGCAGGGTCAGCAGCACCCGGCCGCGCTCCGGGTCCACCACCAGCGCGCTGGCCGTGAGGTGCCCGGCCGCGCAGGACCTCCACATCGCGTCCTCGTACGCCGAGAGGTGGTCCAGATACGTGCGGCGCAGTTCTTCCTGGTCCCCGTACTCCTTCAGTACGAGGACGGCGTCAGCGTGCAGGCTCACTTGTCGGTGTCGTCCTTGCCGTCCTCGTCGGAACGGTCGGCGGCCTCACCGAGCATCTTGTCCCAGTCGGAGAAGTCCATCTGCTCGCGGTGGACGAAACCGTCCGGATCGTCCAGGTCCGTGGCCGTGGGCAGCATGTCCGGGTGCGCCCACAGGGCGTCCCGGCCGTCGACGCCGCGCGCGTCGGTGAGCGAGGCCCACAGCCGCGAGGCGTCCCGCAGGCGGCGGGGCCGCAGCTGCAGACCGATCAGCGTCGCGAAGGTCTGCTCGGCGGGGCCGCCCGAGGCGCGGCGCCGGCGCAGCGTCTCCCGCAGCGCGCCGGCCGAGGTCAGCCGGGAGCCGGCCGCCGCGTGCACCACCGCGTCCACCCAGCCCTCGACCAGCGCGAGCGCCGTCTCCAGCCGGGCCAGGGCCGCCTTCTGCTCGGCCGTCTCCTCCGGCTGGAACATGCCCTGCTGCAGCGCCTCCTGGAGCTGCTCGGGGTTGGCCGGGTCGAGCTGCGCGACCGCGTCCTCCAGCTTGGACGTGTCGACCTTGATCCCGCGCGCGTAGCCCTCGACCGCGCCGAACAGGTGCGAGCGCAGCCACGGCACGTGGGCGAAGAGACGCTGGTGGGCCGCCTCGCGCAGCGCCAGGTACAGCCGCACCTCGTCCAGCGGGACGCTCAGGTCACGGCCGAACGCCGTCACGTTCAGCGGCAGCAGCGCGGCCTTCCCCGAAGGACCGAGCGGCAGCCCGATGTCCGTCGAGCCGACCACCTCTCCGGCCAGCGTGCCCACGGCGTGGCCGATCTGCTGGCCGAACATGGCGCCGCCCATGGAGCGCATCATGCCGATCAGCGGGCCCGCCATGGCCTGCATCTCCTGCGGCAGCACGTCGCCCATGGCCGTGCCGACGCGCTCCGCGACCGGGTCGACGAGCTGCTGCCACGCGGGCAGCGTCGCCTCGACCCACTCCGCGCGCGACCAGGCGACCGCGGTGGTCGACCCGGACGGCAGGGACGTCACGTCGTCCAGCCACAGGTCGGCGAGGCGCACGGCGTCCTCGACGGCCTTCCGCTCGGCGGGGCCCACGCTGGCGTCCTTCGTGCCGTCCGGGGTGCCCTGGGAGACGGTCTGGCGGGCGATCTGCTTGGCCATGTCCCAGTTCACGGGACCGCCCTCGTAGCTCAGCATCTGGCCGAGCTGCTGGAAGGCCGCGCCCAGGTCGGCCGGGTTGAAGGACCCGAACATCGCGGCGAACGGGTTGTCCGCGCCGCCCTGGCCGCCGGGCAGCCCGCCGAACCCGAACGGGTTGGCACCACCCTCGGGCTTCTTCTTGCCCTCGTCGCCGTCGTCCGGCTCCTCCGGCGGAAGGCCGAATCCGAATGGGGTGTCGCTCACGGGTTTCCTCGGCTCGTTGGGCCGCCGGCCTCGCGCCGACGGCGGTTGCCCGACATCACACCCAGCGTAGACATCCCGGCCGGGTACGGGGCTCGGTGCTCCGCCCGCGCACCGGCTGCGGCAGGATGGACGCCACCTGGTGCGCACGCCTTGTCCGCGTACGTACTGAAGACAACCGCTGGAGACGCCTGGTGAGTTCCCCAGATCCGCAGGTTCGCGCAGCGCGAAACCGTTCAACCCCCTCCGCCGCCCGGGGCCCCGTCGTCGCGGTCACCGGCGCCGCGTCCGGTGTCGGGGCCCTGCTGACCCGGCGCCTCGCCGCGTCCGAGGAGATCAAGCAGGTCGTCGCGATCGACGAGCGCCGCGGCGAGGTGTCCGAGGCGCTGTGGCACGTCCTGGACGTACGGGACCCGGCCATCGCCGAGAAGCTGCGCGGCGCGGACGTCGTGGTGCACCTGGCGCTCGACCTCGACCTGGAGACCGACCCCGCCGCCCGAACGGCGTACAACGTACGCGGTACGCAGACGGTGCTCACGGCCGCCGCGGCGGCGGGGGTCCGCCGCGTCGTCCTGTGCACTTCCGCCATGGTGTACGGCGCCCTGCCCGACAACGACATCCCGCTCTCCGAGGACGCCGAGCTGCGGGCCACCGCGGAGGCGACCGGGGTGGGCGACCTGCTGGAGATCGAGCGCCTCGCGCGCCGGGCGCCCCGCGCCCACCCGGGGCTCAACGTCACCGTCGTACGCCCCGCCACCCTCGTCGGGGGCACCGACACCGCCCTGACGCGCTACTTCGAGTCGCCGCGGCTGCTGGTCGTCGCCGGGTCGCGGCCGGCCTGGCAGTTCTGCCACGTCGAGGACCTGGTGAGCGCGCTGGAGTACGCGGCGCTGGAGAAGGCCGACGGGGAGTTCGCGGTCGGCTGCGACGGGTGGCTGGAGCAGGAGGAGGTCGAGGAGCTCAGCGGCATCCGGCGGATGGAGCTGCCGTCCGCCGTCGCGCTGGGCGCGGCGGCCCGGCTGCACCGCATCGGCCTCACCCCGTCACCGGCCGGCGACCTGGCGTACACGATGCACCCGTGGGTGGTGAGCGTCGGCCGGCTCCACGACGCCGGCTGGCGGCCCGCCTGGACCAACGAGGAGGTGCTGGCCGCGCTCCTGGAGGAGGTCGCCGGTCGCCGCACCGTCGCCGGCCGCCGCCTCGGCCGCAAGGACGCCACGGCCGCGGGTGCGGCGGGCGCCACGGTGGCCCTCCTCGGCACGGCCGCCCTCGTCCGCCGGGCCCGCCGCCGCCGGGGCCTGTGACCCCGGGCCCGCCGCCGGGGCCCGCGACCCCGGGCAGGGGCCTGTAGGAGGCTCCAAAGCGGCGGGGGTGTCCGCCGGGCGAACGGGCAATTCCGCGGAGCGGGGGCGTGCGGCACGATGGGGGCATGGCTTCCCTCCACGACCACCCCGGTGAGCGCGCCGCCGAAGAACCGATCCGGCTGCTGGCGATCCGTGACACGCCGCTCTCCCTCGACGAGGTGTTCCGGGCCGTCGGCGACGACGCCGCCGGCGGCACCGCCCTCTTCGTCGGGACCGTGCGCGACCACGACGGCGGCGCCGACGTGGACGCGCTCGGCTACTCCAGCCACCCCACGGCCGAGGCCGAGCTGCGGCGGGTGGCGGAGAAGGTGGTCGCGGACTTCCCCGTACGCGCCCTCGCCGCCGTCCACCGGGTGGGTGACCTGGTGGTCGGCGACCTCGCGGTGGTCGTCGCCGTGGCGTGCCCGCACCGCGCGGAGGCGTTCGCGGCGTGCCGGAAGCTGATCGACGACCTCAAGCACGAGGTCCCGATCTGGAAGCACCAGCGCTTCTCCGACGGCACCGAGGAGTGGGTCGGCTCCTGCTGACCGGCCCCCCGACGCCGCCCCACCGCCCGATTTGCGTAACCCCCTCCCCGGCAGCAGCGTTGAAAGGAAAGCTGGTTAATCTGCTGATCATCCAGTCGCTTTCACTTTGGGGAGGTCGCGATGGCAGCACTCGCCTGGTTGCTGATTCCGCTGTCGGCTGCCGTCGGCGCCGCGATATGGGGAGGCTGGGCCGCGCGGAGCCGTACCACCGAGGACATAGCCGAGCTGGACGGCTACGCGCGTTTCCGCGACGCGATGGACAGGGCCCGCTCCCGCGGCTGATCCATCCGACGATCACCCCGGACGGCGGCCCCGAGGGTGCACGGGCGGACGGGTCCCGTACTGTCGTTCCATGCCACGCCGCACCGTGACGATGCTCGCCGCCACCCTCGCCCTCATCGCGCTGCTCTGCGCGGGAGTGCTCATCCCGGTGCCCTACTCCGAAATGAGCCCGGGGCCGACGGTCAACACCCTGGGCGACTCCGGCGGCGAACCGGTGCTCCAGGTCTCCGGCCACGAGACGTACCCCACTTCCGGCCACCTCAACATGACGACCGTCAGGGTCACCGGAGCGGAGTACCGGATGAACCTCGTGGAGGCCGTCGCCGGGTGGCTCGCCCACGACAGCGTCGTCGTCCCGCACGACACGCTCTACCCGGACGGCAAGACCGAGGAGCAGTCGACGCAGGAGAACGCCGAGGAGTTCAGCCAGTCCCAGGAGAGCGCCCGTGTCGCCGCGCTCCGGCAACTGGGCCTCCCCGTGGCGTCCCGCGTGGTCGTCTCGTCCGTCCAGAAGGACAGCCCCGCCGAGGGCAGGCTGCACGCCGGCGACGTGATCAAGGAGGTCGACGGCACGCCCGTACGGGAGCCCAAGGACGTGGCGGCGATCGTCACCAAGCGGCGGCCCGGCAAGCCGGTCGACTTCACCATCGTCCCGGCCAAGGACGCCGCCGCGGCGGAGAAGGCCCGCCGCGAGCCGACCACCACCGAGGAGATCACCGTCACCACCAGGCGGGCGGACGACGCGGACCGGGCCGTCGTCGGCATCCAGGCCGGCACGGACCACACGTTCCCGTTCCAGATCGACATCAAGCTCGAGGACGTGGGCGGGCCGAGCGCCGGCCTGATGTTCGCCCTCGGCATCGTCGACAAGCTGACCCCCGGCGCCCTGACGGGCGGCCGCTTCGTCGCCGGGACGGGAACCATCGACGAGACCGGCAAGGTCGGCCCGATCGGCGGCATCCAGATGAAGCTGGTGGGCGCGCGCGACGCCGGGGCGACGTACTTCCTGACCCCCGCCGCCAACTGCCCGGCCGCCGCGTCGGACGTCCCGGACGGGCTGACGCTGATCAAGGTCGACACGATCGCGGACGCGGTGAAGTCGCTGGAGAAGGTGCGCGAGGGCGACACCGCGGGCCTCCCCGGCTGCTCACGGAGCTGACCGACCGGGCGAAGCCCTCCCCACGGCCCCCTTCCCCGGCCCGCGGCCGTACCCCGGCCACCGCTCCCGGCCCGCGCCGGAAGCGGGCCTGACCGGCCCACGCCGGGAGCTGCCCACGCCGGAAGCGGGCCGGGAGCGGTCCGCACCGGAAGCGGGCCGGGCCGGGCGGTCAGCCCTCGAACGTGGCGGACAGCGCCTCCGCCAGTCCCGGCACCAGGTCCGAGCCGGTCAGGACCTCCGTGGGGGAGTCCTTCTCGCGGAGCCGGATCGCCGACTCGCGCGCGCCGCTGCGCAGGACGGCCACGGTCATCCGCACCTCCTGCCGGTCCGGGTGGGCCGCGACCCACTTCGCCAGCGCCGCCTCGTCGAGCCCGTCCGGCACGGACCCCTCGGCGGACGGCGGGAGCATCAGCCGCTCCACGGTCAGCGCGCACCCGGCGACCGCATCGGGCCAGGCGACCGTCGCGAGGAACTCGTCGAGCGGGGCCCCGGTCGGCAGCTCGTCCTGCTCGATCGGGGTGAGCGGCGCGGCGGCCTCGTCGGCGTCGAGCCCCAGCTGGGCGGCCAGCTCCGGCTCGTCGGCGCGCAGCCGCGCCGTGTCGACGAGGGCGAACAGGCGGGCCGGCTGGTCCCAGCCGAGCCCCGAGGCGTACTCGTCGATTTCGAGGACCGCGCGTGTGAGCGGACCGGCGGCCATCGGAGGGCCGGAGGGAGAAACATTGGACATGGTCAATATCCTGCCTCTTCTCGACCCGAAGACGGGAACCAGGTAAAGCTTCAGTAAGTTGCATCAGTGGAGCCCGCGGAAAACCGGGGCCACAGCACCACACAGGCAACACACGACCGCGAACTCGAGGGGCGCACGTTGGCTTTCCAGATGCCGGACCGCGGCGGAGGCCCGACCGGGCCACGGATCAGAGTCGGCCGGCCGTCCCGGCGGGCCCGCACCCTGCTCATGACGCTGGGGGTGCTGGCCGTCCTGGCCATGCTCTTCGTCATGTTCGCCGGGTTCTGGACGGACTGGCTCTGGTACAGGTCCGTCGCGTACTCGTCCGTCTTCACCACCACGCTGTGGACCAAGGTCGGCATGTTCGCCGTCTTCGGTCTGCTGATGGGCCTCGCCGTCGGGCTGAACGTCTGGCTCGCGCACCGGCTGCGGCCGCCGCTGAGCGCGATGTCGCTGGAGCAGCAGAGCCTCGACCGGTACCGCATGGGCGTGGCCCCCTACAAGAAGTGGGTGCTCCTCGGGATCACGGCGCTCGTCGGCCTGATCGCCGGCGCGTCCGCCTCCGGCCAGTGGCGCACCTGGCTCATGTGGGTGAACGGCGTGCGCTTCGGCGAGAAGGACCCGCAGTTCGGCATGGACGTCGCGTTCTACGCGTTCGACCTGCCCTGGTACCGGTTCCTGCTCGGCTTCGGCTTCGCGGCCACGGTGCTGTCCCTGATCGCCGCCACCCTCACGCACTACCTGTACGGCGGGCTGCGCGTCACCAGCCCGGGCGCGCGCGCCACGGCCGCGGCCACGGGCCACCTGTCGGTGCTGCTCGGCGTCTTCGTGTCGCTGAAGGCCGTCGCGTACTGGCTCGACCGGTACGGCCTGGCGGTGAAGTCCAGCGACTTCAAGGCGGCGGGCAACTGGACGGGCCTGCGGTACGTCGACGCCAACGCCTACCTGCCGGCGAAGACGATCCTCTTCTGCATCGCGGTCATCTGCGCCCTGCTCTTCTTCGCGACGCTGTGGCGCCGCACGTGGCAGTTGCCGGTCATCGGCTTCGGCCTGATGGTCCTGTCGGCGATCCTGATCGGCGGCCTCTACCCGGCGATCGTGCAGAAGTTCCAGGTCCAGCCGAACGAGCAGGCCAAGGAAGCGCCGTACATCAAGAAGAACATCGAGGCGACGCGCAAGGCGTACGCGATCGACACGACGGTCCCCGAGAACTACACGGGCAAGGCGACCGTCAAGTCGAAGGAGCAACTGCGCAAGGACTCGGACGCCGCGGCCAGCTATCGGCTCGTCGACCCGAACATCGTCTCGCCGACGTTCCAGCAACTGGAGCAGAAGCGGAAGTACTACCAGTTCCCCGTCACGCTCGACGTCGACCGGTACGAGGGCAAGGACACCGTCGTCGGTCTGCGCGAGCTCAACATCAAGGGCATCCCGAAGCGGAACTGGATCAACGACCATTTCACCTACACCCACGGCTACGGCGCGATCATGGCCACGGGCACGTCGGTGGACACCACGGGCTCCCCGATCTTCACCGAGAGCGGCCTGCCGACCTCCGGCCAGATGCCCAAGTACGAGCAGCGGATCTACTACGGCGAGAAGACCGAGCAGTACTCGATCGTCGGCGGCCCGCAGAAGGAGCTCGACTACGAGGCGAACGGCGAGCGGACCACCAGCTACCGCGGCGACAGCGGCGTCAGCCTGTCCAACGCCTTCAACCGCGCCGCGTACGCCGTGGCCTTCAGCGAGCCGCAGATCCTGTACTCGGGCGCCATCGGCGAGGGCTCGCACATCCTGTACAACCGCACGCCCAAGCAGCGCGTGGAGGCGGTCGCCCCGTGGCTGACCATCGACGGCGACGCCTACCCGGCGGTCGTCGACGGCCGCATCCAGTGGATCGTCGACGCCTACACGACGACCAACGGCTACCCGTACGCGTCGCGCACGACCCTCGGTGACACCACCGCGGACTCGCTGACCGCCGGGAACCAGACCCGCACGGTCGTCGCCCAGCAGAACCAGGTCAACTACATCCGCAACTCGGTGAAGGCCACCGTCGACGCGTACGACGGCTCGGTGAAGCTGTACCAGTGGGACACCAAGGACCCGGTCCTGAAGACCTGGATGAAGGCGTTCCCCGGCACGGTGCTGCCCAAGAGCGCCATCAAGGACGACCTGAAGTCCCACCTGCGGTACCCGCAGGACATGTTCAAGGTCCAGCGCGAACTGCTGACCCGGTACCACGTGCGCGACGCCGCCCAGTTCTACAGCGGCTCCGACGCCTGGCAGGTGCCGGCCGACCCGACGAAGAAGGACGGCAACGCGGTCCCGCCGTACTACCTGAGCCTGAAGATGCCCGGGGACACGCAGCAGCGGTTCTCGCTGACGACGACGTTCACGCCGAACGGGCGACCCAACCTGGGCGCGTTCATGGCCGTCGACGCCGATGCGAACAGCAAGGACTACGGCCGCATAAGGCTGCTGAGGGTCACGTCCGAAGTGCCGGGCCCCGCCCAGGTGCAGAGCAAGCTCAACAGCCTCCCCGACGTGGCGACGTTCGTCCGCGACATGAAGGGCGCCGACTCGGAGATCGAGTACGGCAACCTGCTCACCGTGCCGCTGGACGGCGGGTTCCTGTACGTCGAGCCGGTCTACGCCCAGGGCCGCAGCGCGCTCTACCCGCTGCTGAAGAAGGTAGCGGTGTCGTACATCGACGCGAGCAAGCCGGAGGGCGACGCCACGAAGGACACCACGAGGTTCGAGGACAGCCTCGGGGCCGCGCTCAACGCGGTGTTCGGCGTGGAGGGCGAGACGCCCACCACACCGCCGCCGTCGACGAACCCGCAGCAGCCGCGCCCGCCGGCCACCGGCGAGGCCGCGCTCAAGCAGGCCATCGAGGACGCCCAGAAGGCGTTCACGGACGGCGAGGCGGCACTCAAGAGGGGCGACTGGGAGGCGTACGGCAAGGCCCAGCAGGAGCTCGCGGAGGCGCTTCGGCGCGCCGCCGACGCCGACGCCCAGCGCAAGGGCACCGACCAGAAGCCGTCCCAGGGCTCGACCGCCCGCGGCGGCACCGCCCAGGGCGCCGCCCGGAGCGGCACCACCGGCAGTACCGGCAGTACCGGCTGACCGGCCGCGGCCCCCGCCGAGGGGGCCGCGCAACGCCCCTCCCGCGCCGTGATACGGTGGAACACACAACGGCGCGGGGTGGAGCAGCTCGGTAGCTCGCTGGGCTCATAACCCAGAGGTCGCAGGTTCAAATCCTGTCCCCGCTACTGAAAGCCAGGGCCCGGATCCTTCGAGGATCCGGGCCCTGGTCATGTGTGCGGCCCGAAAGTCGTGTCCGGCGGGGGAGTTGGCGTGTGACGTGTTTGACTTATCTCTCTGTGGGCATGTCGACAAAACGCTGAAGTGACCTCACTGGGTGCGATATACCAGGTGTAGGCGGGTTGCGGGTGGTGCGACGATGGTACGTATGGGGGACAGGGCGGCGCTATTGGAGACTGGGCGGTTCGAGCGACGGCACGCCGGAGGGACCGGGGAGGCGATCGACCACGCCGACGCCGCACCGGAGGCCGCGGGGGGATGGAGCGCCGCCGCGATGGACGCCGCGATGGACTTCGCGGAGGCCACCGCCGACACCGTCGAGTCCGAGGCGCGGCACCGCCGTGCCGCCGACGGCGGGGACACCGCGTCGATGAGCGTCCTCGGCGCCATGCTGCTGCGCCGCGGCGACCTGGACGGCGCCGAGCCCTACCTGCGCGCCGCCACCGCGGCCGGCGACCGCGCCGCCGCCAACAACCTGGGTGTCCTCCTCCACCAGCGCGGCTACCCCGACGAGGCCGCCGGCTGGTGGCGCGTCGCCGCCGTCGCCGGCTCCGCCGCCGCGGCCCACGCCCTCGGCCGCCACCACCGGGAGCGCGGCGACGAGCCCGCCGCCGAGTACTGGCTGCGCCAGTCCGCCGAGCAGGGCCACGCCCTCGGCGCGTACGCCCTGGCCGACCTCATGGAGCACCGCGGCGACGCCGGCTCCGAGCGCTGGCTGCGCGTCGCCGCCGAGCAGGGCCACCGCGAGGCCGCGTACCGGCTCGCCCGCGCCCTGGAGCGGCAGGCCGACCGGCGCGGGACCGACCCCCGTACGGGTGAGGCCGGGGCGGCCGGCGACACCGTCGACAGCGTCGAGCAGTGGTACCGGCAGGCCGCCGCGCGCGGCCACCGCAGGGCCGCGCTGCACCTCGGCGCGATCCTGGAGAAGCGCGGCGAGGTAAAGGAGGCCGGCCGCTGGTACCTGACGGCCGCGAAGGACGGCGAGCCGCGCGCCGCCTGCGCCCTCGGGTTCCTGCTGCGCGACGCGGGCGACGAGGAGAGCGCCGCCGTGTGGTGGCTGCGCGCCGCCCAGGACGGCGACGGCAACGCCGCCAACGCGCTGGGCGCCCTGCACGCCGCCCGCGGCGAGTACCAGACCGCCGAGCGCTGGTACCGCGCCGCCACGGACGCGGGAGACGTGAACGGCGCCTACAACCTCGGGCTGCTGTTCGCCGCCCAGGGCCGCACGGCCCAGGCCGAGCAGTGGTACCGGCGCGCCGCGTACGCCGGCCACCGCGAGGCGGCGAACGCCCTGGCGATCCTCCTGCTCCAGGCGGGCGACCCGCACGGGGCGGAGCCGTGGTTCTCCAAGGCCGCCGAGGCGGGCAGCGTCGACGCCGCGTTCAACCTCGGCATCCTCTACGCCGGCCGCGACGACGACCGTACGGCGCTGAGCTGGTACGAGCGGGCCGCGGCGGCCGGGCACACGGAGGCCGCCCTCCAGGTCGGCATGGCCCGGCTCCGCGACGGCGACGAGCGGGAGGCCGAGCGGCACCTGCGGTGCGCCGCCGGCGGCGGCAGCGCCGAGGCGGCGTTCCGGCTGGCCACCGTCCTCGACGCGCGGCAGCCGCCGCCCGAGCCGCACACGCTCGGCCAGCCCCGGGCGCCGAAGACCGAGTGCGAGGAGTGGTACGAGCGGGCCGCCGAGCAGGGCCACCGCCGCGCCCAGGTGCGGGTCGGGATGCTCGCCGCCGCGCGCGGCGACGTGGTGGAGGCGGCCCGCTGGTACCGGGAGGCCGCCGAGGCCGGCAGCCGCAACGGCGCGTTCAACCTGGGGCTCCTGCTCGCCCGCGACGGCAACGAGCGGGAGGCCGCCCTGTGGTGGAGCCGCGCCGCCCGGGCCGGCCACGGGCGGGCCGCGCTGCGCCTGGCGCTGCTCGCCGCCCGGCGCGGCGAGCTGGCCGAGGGGCGGCGGTGGTGCGCCCGCGCCGTGGACCTCGGACCCGCCGAGGTCGCCGAGCGGGCGGCCCGGCTGAGCGAGGCCCTGCACCAGGAGCTGACGGCGTAGTGATGGATTTGCGCTGGTCCACGGCGTCCCGTAAGGTGGTGTTCACCGACGCGGGGTGGAGCAGCTCGGTAGCTCGCTGGGCTCATAACCCAGAGGTCGCAGGTTCAAATCCTGTCCCCGCTACTGAAACCGAAGGCCGGATCTCTCAGATCCGGCCTTCGGCGTTTTCGCGTTCCCGTACGTGAAGAGGGGCCCGTGGGGTCCCGGGACGGCAAAGGGCCCCCGGCGCGGCGCGCGCCGGGGGCCCTCGGGCCGTCTTCGCTGGTCAGGCGCCCGCGCAGGGCGGGCACAGGCCGCGGTAGGTGACCTCCACGTCGGAGATCGTGAAGCCGAAGCGCTCCGAGTCCGGGAGGTCCGACAGGGGGTTGCCCGTCGGGTGGACGTCGCGGATGGCGCCGCAGCGCGCGCAGACCAGGTGGTGGTGGGGGCGGTGCGCGTTCGGGTCGTACCGCTTGGCGCGGCGGTCCGTGGACACCTCGAGGATCTCGCCCAGGCTGACCAGCTCGCCCAACGTGTTGTACACGGTCGCGCGGGAGATCTCGGGCAGTCGCTCGGCCGCGCGGGCGTGGACCTCGTCGGCGGTCAGGTGGACGTGATCTCCGTCGAGGACCTCGGCCACGACGCGGCGCTGCGCGGTCATCCGCCAGCCGCGGCCGCGCAGGCGTTCCAACAGGTCACTCATGCAGTTCAGCCTAACAGGCGGGGGACTCAGTCCCGAACGGGTGTTGGTTTGGAAGCGGGCTTGACTTAGACAATGTCCATTGTAGGATCGGGAACGGCTTTGGCCAAGGGACAGGATTTGTTGCTGACACGCAGGAGGCGCACGTGACGCAGGGACCGCTCACCACGGAGGCCGGCGCGCCGGTCGCCGACAACCAGAACAGCGAGACCGCGGGCATCGGCGGCCCGGTTCTGGTCCAGGACCAGCTCCTGCTGGAGAAGCTCGCGCACTTCAACCGCGAGCGCATCCCGGAGCGCGTGGTCCACGCGCGCGGTGCGGGCGCCTACGGCACGTTCACCGTGACCGCCGACGTGACGCCCTACACCCGGGCGAAGTTCCTCTCCGAGATAGGCAAGGAGACCGAGGTCTTCCTGCGCTTCTCGACCGTCGCGGGCAACCTCGGCGCGGCGGACGCGGTGCGCGACCCGCGCGGCTTCGCGCTGAAGTTCTACACCGAGGAGGGCAACTACGACCTCGTCGGCAACAACACCCCGGTGTTCTTCATCAAGGACGCCATCAAGTTCCCCGACTTCATCCACACCCAGAAGCGCGACCCGTACACGGGCTCGCAGGAGGCGGACAACGTCTGGGACTTCTGGAGCCTGTCGCCCGAGTCCACGCACCAGGTGACGTGGCTGTTCGGCGACCGCGGCATCCCGGCCAGCTACCGCCACATGGACGGCTTCGGCTCGCACACGTACCAGTGGAACAACGAGGCCGGCGAGGTCTTCTGGGTCAAGTACCACTTCAAGACCGACCAGGGCATCAAGAACCTCACGCAGGCCGAGGCCAACAAGCTCGCCGGTGAGGACCCCGACTCCCACCAGCGCGACCTGCGCCAGGCGATCGAGCGCGGCGAGTACCCGACGTGGACCGTGGGCGTGCAGATCATGCCGGCCGCCGACGCCGCGACGTACCGCTTCAACCCGTTCGACCTGACCAAGGTGTGGCCGCACGCCGACTACCCGGTCATCGAGTTCGGCAAGCTGGAGCTGAACCGCAACCCGGAGAACATCTTCGCCGAGGTCGAGCAGTCGATCTTCTCCCCGGCGCACTTCGTGCCCGGCATCGGCCCGTCGCCCGACAAGATGCTCCAGGGCCGCCTCTTCGCGTACGGCGACGCCCACCGCTACCGCGTCGGCATCAACGCCGACCACCTGCCGGTGAACCGCCCGCACGCCACCGAGGCGCGCACCAACAGCCGGGACGGCTACCTGTACGACGGCCGCCACAAGGGCGCCAAGAACTACGAGCCGAACAGCTTCGGCGGCCCGCACCAGATCGACCGCCCGCTGTGGCAGCCGGTCCCGGTGACCGGCGTGACCGGCGACCACCCGGCGCCCGTCCACGCCGAGGACAACGACTTCGTCCAGGCCGGCAACCTCTACCGGCTGATGACGGAGGAGGAGAAGAGCCGCCTGATCGAGAACCTGGCCGGCTCGATCTCCCAGGTGTCGCGCGAGGACATCGTCGACCGCGCCATCAACAACTTCCGTCAGGCCGACGGAGACTTCGGCAAGCGGCTGGAGGCCGCGGTCCAGGCCCTGCGCGGCTGACAGCACTGGACCGCTTGTCGTGGGCGGAGGGCCGGTTCCCCGTGGGGGAGCCGGCCCTCCCGCGTGTCCGGCCGCGTGCGGGTCCGCGGTCAGCCCGCCGCCGGCAGCACCGTCGCGCCCCGGCGCCCCGAGGTCCAGCAGCGGAGGACGTCACGGACGGAGACGACCCCGACCGGGCCGTGCCCGTCGAGGACGACCAGGTGCCGGAAGCCGCCGTGGGCCATCGCCTCGGCCGCCTCCTCCAGCGCCCAGCCCGGCGCCGCGAACACGACGTCGGCGGCGGTGTGCGCCCCGGCGGTCTCCAGGTCGGGGTCCTGCCCGGCGCCCAGGGAGTCGAGGATGTCGCGCTCGGTCAGGATGCCGGGGCGGTGGGTGTCGTGGTCGAGGACGACGGCCGAGCCGACGCGGCGCAACGACATCAACGTCGCCGCCTGGCGCAGGGTGTGGTTGGGGCCGATGGTGAGGACCAGGGAGCTCATGGCGTCGCGGACGAGCATGGGGGAGCCACCTCCTTGGGGAACCCCTCCGCGAGAAGGGGTTCACAAGCGCACAAGATGGGCGGCTCTCAGCGTGGCAGCGCGGCACGGGCACGACAAGGCCACTGGCGAGACCTCGACAAGGGCTCGCCGGGAGCCGGTGGCGCCCCGCCCGGGCCCGCTCAGCCCCGTGGGCCCAAGTACCCCAGCAGCTCGCCGTGGAGCAGGCCGTTGGAGGCCGCCGCGTTGCCGCTGTACGGGCCCTCCCGGCCGTCCAGCCCGGTGAACGTGCCGCCGGCCTCCTGGACCACGATCGCGTTCGCCGCCATGTCCCACAGCGACAGCTCCGGCTCGGCGCAGAGGTCCACCGCGCCCTCCGCGACCATCATGTACGGCCAGAAGTCGCCGTACGCGCGCGTGCGCCAGCACGCCCGCGACAGGTCCAGGAAGCCTTCCAGACGGCCCAGTTCCTCCCAGCCGGTCAGCGACGAGTACGCGAACGAGGCGTCCGCCAGCTTTGCCACCCTCGACACCCGGATGCGCGTCGCCGACTCCAGGTCGCGGCCCGTGTACGCGCCCCGGCCCTTCGCCGCCCACCAGCGGCGCCCCAGCGCCGGGGCCGACACGACGCCGACCACCGGCCGGTGGCCTCCGTCGCCGTCGTCCTCCATCAGCGCGATCAGCGTGGCCCAGACGGGCACTCCGCGCACGTAGTTCTTGGTGCCGTCGATCGGGTCGACGACCCAGCGGCGCGGACCGGTGCCCTCCACGCCGTACTCCTCGCCGAGGATCGCGTCGTGCGGACGCTCCCGCTGGAGGAGGCCGCGGATCAGCTCCTCGGCGGCCCGGTCCGCCTCGCTGACCGGCGTCATGTCCGGCTTCGTCTCCACCTTGAGGTCCAGGGCCTTGAACCGGTCCATCGTGGCGGCGTCCGCGGCGTCCGCCAGTACGTGGGCGAGGCGCAGGTCATCGTGGTAGTCGGCCATGCGCCCGACTCTATCCCGCGCCCCCGGGGGCGGTGCGCGACGACGGCGGGCTCAGTGCGACGACCCCGACAACTGGAGTCCGATGACGCCGACGATCACCAGCGTGATCGAGACGATCTTCAGCGTCGACACGAGGTCCCCGAGGAACACCATCCCGTAGACCGCCGTGCCCGCCGCGCCGATCCCCGTCCACACCGCGTACGCCGGCCCGATGTCCAGCTTCCGCAGCGACAGGGTCAGCAGCCCGAAGCTGCCCAGCGCGAACGCCGCGAACGCGACCGTCGGCCACAGCCGCGTGAAGCCGTGCGACAGTTTCAGGCAGACCGCGAAGCCCGTCTCCAGAAGGCCGGCGACCACCACCAGCAGCCACGCCATCGTCCGTGCCTCCCACGCCCTCGCCGCCGGGAGGTGAGGGTGCCGTCCCGTTCGCGCCGTGCTCGGTACGATTATGCCTTTGTCCACCTCAATGCTGGCGAAAACGGGCGAATCAGTCGCCCTCGCGTCGCTCCCGCGTCGACAGCAGGCGCCGCAGCGAGTAGAGCCGCGCCCTGTCCGCGTGCCCCTCCTCGACCCACGCGTCCAGCGCGCAGTCCGGCTCGTCGTGGCTGCACGCGCGCGGGCAGCCCGCCGTGCCCGGCTCCAGGTCCGGGAACGCGTGGATCACGCGCGACGGGTCGACGTGGTTCAGCCCGAACGACCGCACCCCCGGCGTGTCGATCACCCAGCCCCCGGCGCCCGCCAGCGGCAGCGCCAGCGCCGACGTCGTCGTGTGCCGGCCGCGCCCCGTCACCGCGTTGACGTGGCCCGTCGACCGCCGCCGGTCCTCCGGCACCAGCGCGTTCACCAGCGTCGTCTTGCCCACGCCCGAGTGCCCCACGAACGCCGTGGTGCGGCCCGCCAGCTGCTCCCGCACCCGGTCGGCGGCGCCCCCGTCGGACAGCTCCTCGCGGTTCGTCACGACGTACGGGATGTCCAGCGCGCCGTACAGCTCCAGCAGCTTCTCGGGCGGGGCCAGGTCCGACTTGGTCAGCACCAGCAGCGGCTCCAGGCCGCCGTCGAACGCCGCGACCAGGCACCGGTCGATCAGCCGCGGCCGGGGCTCCGGGTCCGCGAGGGCCGTCACGATGGCCAACTGGTCGGCGTTGGCCACCACCACCCGCTCGTACGGGTCGTCGTCGTCCGCCGTGCGGCGCAGCACCGACGCGCGCTCCCCGATCCGTACGATCCGGGCCAGCGTGTCCTTGTTCCCCGACAGGTCGCCGACGATCGAGACCCGGTCGCCGACCACCGCCGCCTTGCGGCCCAGCTCCCGCGCCTTCATGGCCGTGATCGTGCGGTCCTCCACGAGGCAGGTGATCCGGCCGCGGTCCACGGTGAGGACCATGCCCTCCGCGGCGTCCTCGTGCTTGGGGCGGATGCTGGTGCGGGGGCGGTTCCCCTTGCGGTTGGGACGGACGCGGACGTCGTCCTCGTCGGCGTTCTTGCCGTAGCGGCGCATGTCGTTCAGGCCTCGATCGCGAGCATTTCGGTCCACATCCGGGGAAAGTCGGGCAGGGTCTTGGCGGTCGTCGCCACGTTCTCCACGCGTACCCCCTCGACCGCGAGGCCGATCAGCGCGCCGGCCGTCGCCATCCGGTGGTCGTCGTACGTGTGGAACACGCCGCCGCGCAGCGGGCGGGGCCGGATGCGCAGACCGTCCTCGGTCTCCGTGACGTCGCCGCCCAGCGCGTTGATCTCCCGGGTGAGCGCCGCCAGCCGGTCCGTCTCGTGGAGCCGCAGGTGCGCCACGCCGCGCAGCGTCGACGGGGAGTCCGCCAGCGCCGCGACGGCCGCGATGCCGGGGGTCAGCTCGCCCACCTCGCCGAGGTCCACGTCGATGCCGTGGATCCGACCCGAACCGGTGAAGGTGAGGCCGGCGTCCGTCAGCTCGCAGGAACCACCCATCTCGGTGAAGATCTCCCGCAGCGCGTCGCCGGGCTGCGTCGTCCGCGCGGGCCAGTCGGGGATCGTGACCCGGCCGCCCGTCACCAGCGCGGCCGCCAGGAACGGCTGCGCGTTCGACAGGTCCGGCTCGATCACCAGGTCGCGGCCGAGGAGCGCCGACGGGGAGACCCGCCACACGTTCGGCTCGCCGCCCGTCTCCGGCTCGTCGACCTGCGCGCCCACCGCGCGCAGCATGTCGACGGTCATCCGGATGTGCGGCATCGACGGCAGCCGCGGCCCCGTGTGCCGCACCTCCACGCCCTGGTTGAAGCGGGGCCCCGACAGCAGCAGCGCGCTGACGAACTGCGACGACGACGAGGCGTCGATGTCGACCTTCCCGCCGTCCAGGGCGCCCCCGCCGTGCACCGTCATCGGCAGCGCGCCCCGCCCGCCGTCGTCGATCCGGGCGCCCAGCGCGCGCAGGGCGTCGATCACGCCGTGCAGCGGACGCTCGTACGAACGGGCGTCGCCGTCGAAGCGGACCGGGCCGTCCGCCAGCGCCGCCACCGGGGGCAGGAACCGCATGACCGTGCCCGCGTTGCCCACGTCGACCGCGGCCGGGCCGTGCAGCCCCGCCGGGATGACGCGCCACGCCTCCCCGCGGTCGTCCGGGCCGCCCGCGGAGGTCGAGCTGGACGACACCGTCTCCTCGATGCCGACGCCCATCGCGCGAAGCGCCTCCGCCATCAGCAGCGTGTCCCGCGACCGCAGCGGGCGGCGCAGCCAGCCCGGCTCGGAGGCGAGGGCGGCCAGCACCAGGGCGCGGTTCGTGACCGACTTGGAGCCGGGCACGGAGACGGTCGCGTCGACCGCGCCGCTCGCGTGCGGGGCGGGCCAGAGGTCAAGGGGCGCGGAGGCATCGGTCATGCCCCTCACTTTAGTGGGCCGGGCAGATCACAGACCCAGCAGCCAGCGGCCCCCGCCGATCAGCGAGGACAGCGACACGGTGTGGAAGAGGAACATCCACACCGCCGCCGGGGCGTGCGTGAGCCGGGCGAGCTGGTCGGCGTCGGAGTCCCGCGCCTCCCCCCGCCGCCGCTTCGCCTGGAGCTCGAACACCGGCCGCACCCCGCCCAGCAGCAGGAACCACACCACGCCGTACGCGAACGCCGCCTGCACCCGCGGCTCCGTCAGCCACGACACGAGCAGGAACGTCCCGCCCGTCACCACGACGGACAGCACCCCGTACGCGTTGCGGACCATCACCAGCAACGCGATCAGCAGCGCCGTCGCCACCCACAGCAGCAGCGTGATCCGGTGCGCCGCCAGCAGCCACGCCCCGCCCAACCCCAGCAGCGACGGCGCCGTGTACCCGGCGGCCGCCGTCAGGATCATGCCGAGACCGGTCGGCCTGCCCCGGCTCACGGTCAGCCCGCTGGTGTCCGAGTGCAGCCGGACCGCCTCCAGCCGCCGCCCCGTGAGCAGCGCCACCAGGCCGTGGCCGCCCTCGTGGGCGATCGTCACCGCGCCCCGCGCCAGCCGCCACGGCGCTCTGACCGTCGTCACCAGCAGCGCGGCCGCGGCGGTCGCGACCACCAGCCACAGGCCGGGGGCGGGCTGGGGGCCCAGGACGACGTCGAGGATCTTCGTGGTGGGCATGGGGCGGACGACTCCTCGGGGGACGCGGGGACATGGCAGGCTTGGCGGTATGTGCGGACGTTACGCGGCCAGCCGAAGGCCCGAGGACCTCGCCGGGATCTTCGGAGTGGAGAAGTGGGAGCCCGAGGAGGCCCTGGCACCGGACTGGAACGTCGCCCCGACCAAAGAGGTGTACGCGGTCCTCGACCGCCCCCTGAAGGACGCCGCCACGCCCCGTCCGGTTCGCCAGCTCCGCCCCCTGCGGTGGGGACTCGTGCCGTCCTGGGCGAAGACCCCCGAGGGCGCGGCCCGGATGATCAACGCCCGGGCCGAGACCGTCCACGAGAAGCCCGCCTACCGCCGCGCCTTCGCCGCGCGCCGCTGCATCCTCCCCGCCGACGGCTACTACGAGTGGGTCACCGGCACCGACGAGCGGCGGCTGGAGGTCGAGGGCAAGAAGAAGCGGCCCCGCAAGCAGCCCTACTTCGTCACGCCCGTCGACGGCTCCGTCTTCGCGATGGCCGGGCTGTACGAGTTCTGGCGCGACCCCACGCTGCCCCCCGACCACCCGGGCGCCTGGCGGGCGACCTGCTCGGTGATCACCACCGAGGCCGAGAAGGGCCCCCTCGGCGTCGCCCCCGCCGAAGGCCCCCGCTCCCTCGCCGACATCCACCCGCGGATGCCGCTCATGCTCACCGAGGACCGCTGGGACGCCTGGCTCGACCCGGCCCGCACCGACGTCGAGGAGCTGCGAGCCCTCCTCGCCCCGCCGCCCGAGGGACTGATGCGGGCGTACCCGGTCACCACCGCCGTCAGCAACGTCCGCAACAACGGGCCCGAGCTCCTGACGGAACTCGACGCACCCGAGGAGAGCACCCTCTTCTGACCGGCGCCGGTCCCCGCGCGAGGATGGCCCCGTGACACAGACCGAGACCATCCCCACGGGCGCCGGCGACGCCCGGATCACCTGGTACGCGGCCGGGCCCGGCGCCCGGTTCGTCGTCGCCCTCGGCCACGGCGCCGGGGGCGGGATCGAGGCCCGCGACCTCCAGGCCCTCGCCGCGCACCTGCCGCGCGCCGCCGCGGCCACCGTCGCCCTCGTCGAACAGCCCTGGCGGGTTGCCGGCAGGAAGCTCGCGCCCGCCCCGAAGACCCTGGACGCCGCCTGGCGCGACCTGTGGCCCGCCCTGCGCGCTCCCGGCCTGCCCGTCGTCGCCGGAGGGCGCAGCGCCGGGGCCCGCGTCGCCTGCCGCACCGCCCGCGACCTGGGCGCCCACGCCGTCCTCGCCCTGGCGTTCCCGCTGCACCCGCCGGGCAGGCCCGAGCGGTCCCGCGCCGACGAGCTGCCGGGCGACCTGCCCACGCTCGTCGTCCAGGGCGGCAACGACTCCTTCGGGAAGCCCGCCGAGTTCCCCCGCGGCGGCCACCGGATCGTGGAGGTCCCGTGGGCCGACCACTCCTTCGCCGTGCCGAAGCGGGCCGCCACCACCCAGGAGGACGCGCTCAGGACGGTCGTGGACGGGGTCGCGCAGTGGCTCCGGGCCTTTCGGGGCAGTCGGGAATGGCGGGTGGGCCCCCGCTGTTGTCCTGACCGTCGGTGAACGACATCAGGCCAGGAGAGGGAGTCCGTCGCATGGGTTCGACCATCTGCCCGAACCGGTCGCGCGCCACTGAGCTGGACTGGACGGTGCTGTCCGGGCCGACGACCGGCTCTGTGCGGGTGACGGGCGAGAAGAATCGACAGGGAAGGTCGGCGGCCGGTCGACTATTCTCCGATTCGAGCGGGTCCGCACTCGGTCTCGCCGCGGCGCTGGAGGAGGTGGGTCCGGTCACTGGGACCGACAGGGGGTCCGTCGAGGGCCCCGAGGAGACGGACGGCGAGCGCAACGCGCGCTTCGAGCGGGACGCCCTCGGCTACCTCGACCAGATGTACTCGGCCGCCCTGCGGATGACGCGGAACCCGGCGGACGCCGAGGACCTGGTGCAGGAGACGTTCGCCAAGGCGTACGGCTCGTTCCACCAGTTCCGCGAGGGCACCAACCTGAAGGCGTGGCTGTACCGCATCCTCACCAACACCTTCATCAACTCGTACCGCAAGAAGCAGCGCGAGCCCCAGCGCAGCGCGGCCGAGGAGATCGAGGACTGGCAGCTCGCCCGCGCCGAGTCGCACATGTCGACCGGCCTGCGCTCGGCCGAGTCCCAGGCGCTGGACCACCTTCCGGACTCCGACGTGAAGGCGGCCCTCCAGGCGATCCCGGAGGAGTTCCGCATCGCCGTGTACCTGGCCGATGTCGAGGGGTTTGCCTACAAGGAGATCGCGGACATCATGGGTACACCCATCGGCACGGTGATGTCCCGACTCCACCGTGGGCGCCGCCAGCTGCGCGGCATGCTCGAGGACTACGCCCGTGAACGCGGGCTGGTTCCCGCGGGCGCCGGAGAGTCCACGAACGACCGGAAAGGCTCGGGCTCATGAGCTGCGGAGAGCCGCACGAGACGGACTGCTCGGAGGTCCTGGACCACCTCTACGAGTTCCTCGACCGCGAGATGCCCGACAGCGACTGCACCAAGTTCGAGACGCACTTCGAGGAGTGCTCCCCGTGCCTGGAGAAGTACGGGCTCGAACAGGCCGTGAAGAAGCTCGTCAAGCGGTGCTGCGGGCACGACGACGTACCGAGCGACCTGCGCGCGAAGGTCATGGGGCGGATCGAGATGATCCGGGCCGGGGAGGCCGTCCCCGACCAGGACGTCTCCGCCGCCGCCCAGGAGTAGCGGCACGACACGGAAGGACGGGGCGCCGTCGCGGGACACACCGCGGCGGCGCCCCGTTCCGTGTGCTTTTCACCCGAAGGTGCTAATCGGTTCCGTCCCGCCGCCCCCGGCGCACCCGCTCGTTAGCCTGCCAGCCAGGCGCCCGGTCCGAGCGGACCGGGCGGCGAACGGAAGCGGAGGGGTCGTGGCGGGCATTCCGGGAGCCGCGCGCGCGTACATCGCCGGTGCGGCGCTGGCCGCCGCCGCGTGCGCGCTCCCCGCGCTCGCCCCCGCCTCCGCGACCCCGTGGGGCTCCGTGGCGCTCCTGGCGGGGCTGTACGCGTTCTGCGAGTCCCCGGCCCGCTCCCGGCTCCTGGCCGGTACGGCGAACCGCGTGACCGGCCGCCCCGCCGGGGCCCGGGCCGCCGGCGGCGCCCCGCCCGCCCCCGCCGGGTGCTACTTCCCCGTCCTCCTCGCCGCCGCGCTCCTGCTGCCGCCCGCCGCCGCCGCGCTCGCCGCCGTGCCCGGGGCGCTGCTCTCCCCCGTCGGGGACCGGCGCCCCGCCCGGCCCCGACGCGTCTGGCGGGCCGCGCGGCTCGCCCTCGCCGTCTGGGCCGCCGCCCGGACCGCCGCCCTCCTCGGCGGGCCCGCCGCCGTCGACCGGACTCCCGACCTGCCGTACGCGCTCCTCCCGGCGGGCGCGGCCGTCCTCGTGTTCTGCGCGGTCCTGACCGCCCTCGACGGCGGCATCCTCGCCACCGCCGAGCGCGTGCCGCCGCGCGCCGCCTGGCGGGGCATCCTCGGCCGGTCCCTCGCCGCGCACGCCGCGCACGGGCTGGTCGGGCTGATGACGGCCGTGCTGTGGCGCAGCCCGTACGGCTGGCCCGCCGCGCTGTTCACCCTGCTGCCGATGTACGTCACGTGCTGGGCGTACACCCAGTACCACCGAGAACGCGCCGCGCACCAGGCGACGATCCGGGCCCTCGTCCAGGCCGTCGACCTCAAGGACACGTACACGCGCGGGCACAGCGAACGCGTCGGCCGCGCCTCCGTCATGATCGGCCGCGAGCTCGGCATGGACGAGGACCGGCTGGAGGTCCTCCGCTTCGCCGGCACGCTCCACGACGTGGGCAAGATCGGCGTCCCCACGCGCGTGCTGCGCAAGGACGGCCCGCTGACCCGGGAGGAGCGGCGGATCATCGAGCTGCACCCGGAGTACGGGCACGAGGTGGTGCGCGGCATCGGCTTCCTCGGCGAGGCGCGCTCCGCGATCCTCCACCACCACGAGCGCCTCGACGGCAAGGGCTACCCGTACGGGCTCCAGGGCGCCGAGATCCCGGAGCCGGCGCGGGTGGTCGCGGTCGCCGACGCGTTCGACGCGATGACCTCCACCCGCTCCTACAGCCGCGCCCGCCCCGTCCCCGCGGCCCTGGCCGAACTGGCCCGTTGCGCCGGCACCCAGTTCGACCCGGCCATGGTCGACGCCCTGACCAGGGCCCTCGCCCGGCACGGCTGGGAGGCGACGGTGACCTCCGACGAACCCCTGCCGCCCCCGGCGGGGCCCCCCGCCCTCCGGGCCGTCCGCGAAGGGCCGACGGACCCCGGCGCCACCGGGGGCGGGGCGGTGGGGCACGGGCCGGCGCGGGGGGCGTCCCGACGGGGGGAGCCTTGAGCGTGCCGGGCGTGGTGGCGGGGGTGCGCGGGTGCGCCGTCGGGACGGTGGCCGGGGGAGTGGCGTGGACCCTCTGGGCCGGCGTCCACCAGCCCGGGGCCGCCCTCGCCTTCGGCGTGCTGATCGCCGTCGGGGGGCTCGCCCGGTGGTACGCCGGGCCCGACGAGCGGGAACCCGCGCCGCTCGGCGCCGCCGGGGCGCTCGCCTACGCCCTCGTGCCCGCCGGGCACGGCGTACCGCAGACCGTCGCCGTCGCCGTGGTGGGCGCGCTGGCCGGGGTCTTCCCGCACATCGCGCGCGGGCGGGGCCCCCACCCGGACTACCTGGCCCGCAGGGTGCTCACCCTCGTCTTCGCCGCCGTCTGCGCCGGGCCCCTGCACACCGCCCCGGACCCGCGCCACGTGCCGGCCCTGGTGCTCGTCCTCGTCCTGACCGCGTTGTGCGACGCCGTACTGGCGGCCCTCCTCCTGCACGCCCGCACCCGCTACCCGTACGCGCCCCTCCTCCGCGACGAGCTGCGGGCCCTGCCGGGCGTCGGGTCCGCCATCTGCGCGACCGGCGCCGTGATGGCCCTCGCGGTGGCCGTCGCCGGGCTGTGGGCGCTCCCCGTGCTGTGCGTGCCGCTGCTCCTCACCCAGCTCGCCTTCCGCCGCTACGCCGCCGTCCGCCGCACGTACCGGCAGACCATCGCCTCCCTGGCCCGGGCCACCGAGGTCGCCGGCTACACGCCGACCGGCCACGCCCACCGGGTCGCCGCGCTCAGCCGGGCCGTCGGGCGGGAACTGGGCCTGTCGGGGGAGGACCTGACCGTCCTGGAGTACGCGGCGCTCATGCACGACATCGGCCAGCTCTCCCTCGTCGACCCGGTCCCCGAGGGCGCCACCGCCCTGCTGCCCCCCGCCGAGCAGCGCCGCATCGCCCTCCTCGGCGGCGCCGTGGTCCGCCAGACCGGCGTCCCCGCGGCCGTCGCCGCCGTCGTGGAGCGGCAGGCCGACCCGTACCGGGAGCAACCCGTCGCCGCGCGGATCGTCCGCGCCGTCAACGCGTACGACGACCTGTCCGGGGAAACCGCCCAGGGGGCGCTCCGGGCGCTGGAGCACCTCCGCCTGGGGACCGCGCGGGACTACCACCCCGCCGTGGTGGAATCCCTCGTCAGGGTCGTCGCCCGCGGCGGCGTCGAGGGGCCGGCACCGGGGTAACCCATGGGTAATGAGCGGGCGTGCGACCGGGCATGGTTGGATGCCAACGAGAGGGTGTCCGGGGGCAGTGACCTTCAGCGACCGGCAGGCGGGAATCGTGAGGATCTTCGGGAAGGTACGGCATCGGCCCTCCGCCTCGTGGCGGCAGGCCACCGACCGCGCGTTCACGCTGATCGGGGACGGGCGGTACGAGGACGCGGGCGCGCTGCTGACGCGCGCCGCCGATCTGGAGCCCTGGCTCTCCGAGTCCTGGTTCAACCTGGCGCTGCTGCACAAGTTCCGCCACGACTGGGAACAGGCCCGCGCCGCCGGGCTCCGGGCGGTCGCCCTGCTCGACAAGGAGACCGGGGCGCCCGACTGGTGGAACGTCGGCATCGCCGCCACGGCCCTCCAGGACTGGCCGCTCGCCCGGCGGGCCTGGCAGGCGTACGGCCTGAAGGTGCCCGCGGGGGACGCGCCCGGTGGGGAGCCGACCGGCATGGAGCTGGGCAGCGCCGCCGTACGGCTGTCGCCGGAGGGCGAGGCCGAGGTGGTGTGGGGCCGCAGGCTCGACCCGGCCCGGATCGAGGTGCTGTCGATCCCGCTGCCGTCGTCCGGGCGCCGCTGGGGCGAGGTCGTCCTCCACGACGGGGTGCCCAACGGCGAGCGGACCACCGCGTCCGGGCACAGCTTCCCCGTGTTCGACGAGATCGAGCTGTGGGCGCCGTCGCCCGTGCCGACCTGGGTGGTGCTGCTGGAGGCCGCGACCGAGGCCGACAGGGACGCCCTGGAGCGCCTCGCCGCCGACGCCGGGTTCGCCGCCGAGGACTGGTCGTCGTCCGTGCGGCTGCTGTGCCGCACCTGCTCCGAGTCGCGGATGCCGAGCGCCGAGGGCGACGGCGAGCACCTCGACCCGCACGACCACAGCGAGCCCGGCCACCCGGGCCCCCTCGGCCACCGCACCGCCGGCGACCTGTGGGTGCCGGAGCGGGAGTGCGGCATCGCCGCGCCGGCCGGGCTGGTGCGGGGGCTGCTGGACGGCTGGGTCGCGGACAGCCCGGACAGCCGGGAGTGGCGGGATCTGGAGGAAGTCTGCTGATGCCCGTCCCCCCGGGCCCGTAGGCTGTACGGGCACATCGCAACGGGTATTTAAGGGAAGGCGCGAAACCGGTCATGGCGCAGCAGGAGACGGACCAGCAGGGCTTCGAAGCCCTCCCCGTGGACGACGAGGGCTTCGTCGTCGACACGGAGAACTGCGAGGAGCGCGAGCAGGCGTACCGCGCGCGCGGCACGTCGCGTCCGATCACGGTCGTCGGCAACCCGGTGCTGCACAAGGAGTGCAAGGACGTCACCGCGTTCGACGACGAACTGGCCCGGCTGGTCGACGACATGTTCGCCAGCCAGCGCACCGCCGAGGGCGTGGGCCTCGCCGCCAACCAGATCGGCGTCGACCTGAAGGTCTTCGTCTACGACTGCCCCGACGACGAGGGCGTGCGCCACGTCGGCGTCGTCTGCAACCCGGTCCTGGAGGAACTGCCGCCCGAGCGGCGCGTCCTGGACGACTCCAACGAGGGCTGCCTGTCCGTCCCCACCGCGTACGCCTCGCTGGCCCGCCCCGACTACGCGGTCGTGCGCGGCCAGGACGTGAAGGGCAACCCCATCAAGGTCCGCGGCACGGGCTACTTCGCCCGCTGCCTCCAGCACGAGACGGACCACCTGTACGGCTACCTGTACATCGACCGCCTGTCGAAGCGGGACCGCAAGGACGCCCTGCGCCAGATGGCCGAGGGCACGCCGCGCTACCCCGTGGTCCCCAACGACTGAGCCCCGGGCCCCCACCTGCTCCGGGACGCGACAAGCCCGTGCCGGCGAACGGCCGCGTCCGGCACGGGCGTGTCCCGTCGCCCCCTGCCGTCCCCGCCGCCCCTGCCGTCCCCGCCGCCCCGCGCTTCACCGTTCCGTCACCGGGCGGACGGACAGCGGTGGCGCGGGGGCTGTTGACGCGCGTTGACCGTCACGCCAGTCTCTCCCGTACACCGTCCTCACAACAGGGAGACGCAATGCTGAGACGTACGGCACGCCTTCTGTTGTCCCTGGTCATGGTCGCCGTCGCCGGCCTCGCCGGAGTCGTGGCCACCGCCGGTCCCGCCCAGGCCGACGACTGCTACACCTGGTCCCGCACCCTGTCGCAGGGCGCGACCGGATCCGACGTCACCCAGCTCCAGATCCGGGTCTCCGGATACCCCGGCTACGGCGCGGTCCTCGCCGTCGACGGCTCGTACGGCCCGGCGACCACCGCCGCCGTCAAGCGCTTCCAGGCCGCCTACGGGCTCACCGCCGACGGGGTCGCCGGCCCCGCGACCTTCAGCAAGATCTACGCCCTCCAGGACAGCGACTGCACCCCGGTCCACTTCAGCTACGCCGAACTCAACCGCTGCAACTCCACCTGGTCCGGCGGCGCCGTGAGCGCGGCCACCGCCAAGGCCAACGCGCTGCGCACCATGTGGAAGCTGGAGGCCCTGCGGCACGCCCTGGGCGACCAGCCGATCACGGTGACCAGCGGCTTCCGCTCGGTGAGCTGCAACAACGCGGTCGGCGGGGCGTCCGACAGCCGCCACCTGTACGGTGACGCCGCCGACCTCGGCGCCGGCCCGCACTCGCTGTGCAAGCTGGCGCAGCAGGCCCGCAACCACGGCTTCAACGGGATCCTCGGCCCCGGCTACCCGGGCCACAACGACCACACGCACCTCGACCACCGGCCCAGCCGGTACTGGTCGGCGCCCAGCTGCGGCATCTGACCGACGGCGCGGCGGCCCGCGCCCCTTCCCGCGGGGGAGGGGCGCGGGCCGCCGTACGCCGGGGGCGGACCGGTCAGAAGTCCTCGTCCAGGTCCACCGAACCCTCGACGGCGACCTGGTACGCGGAGGGGCGCCGCTCGAAGAAGTTCGTCAGCTCCTGGACGCCCTGCAGCTCCATGAACGCGAACGGGTTCTCCGAGCCGTACACCGGGGCGAAGCCCAGCCGGGTCAGGCGCTGGTCGGCGACGCACTCCAGGTAGGCGCGCATCGACTCGGTGTTCATGCCCGGCAGGCCGTCGCCGCACAGGTCGCGGGCGAACTGCAGCTCGGCCTCCACGGCCTCCTTCAGCATGTCTACGACCTGCTGCTCCAGCCGGTCGTCGAACAGGTCCGGATCCTCCTTGCGGACCGTGTCCACGACGTCGAAGGCGAAGCTCATGTGCATCGTCTCGTCGCGGAACACCCAGTTGGTGCCGGTCGCCAGGCCGTGCAGCAGACCGCGCGAGCGGAACCAGTAGACGTACGCGAAGGCGCCGTAGAAGAACAGGCCCTCGATGCACGCGGCGAAGCAGATCAGGTTCAGCAGGAAGCGGCGCCGGTCGGCCTTGGTCTCCAGCCGGTCCAGCTTCTCCACCGAGTCCATCCACCGGAAGCAGAACGCGGCCTTCTCGCGGATGGACGGGATGTTCTCGACGGCGTCGAACGCGGCGGCGCGGTCGTCCGGGTCGGGGAGGTACGTGTCGAGCAGCGTCAGGTAGAACTGGACGTGCACGGCCTCCTCGAACAACTGGCGGGAGAGGTAGAGCCGGGCCTCGGGCGAGTTGATGTGCTTGTAGAGCGTCAGGACCAGGTTGTTCGCGACGATCGAGTCGCCCGTCGCGAAGAACGCCACGAGCCGGCCGATCAGGTGCTGCTCGCCGGGGGTCAGCTTCACCAGGTCCGCGACGTCCGAGTGGAGGTCGACCTCCTCGACGGTCCAGGTGTTCTTGATGGCGTCCCGGTAGCGCTCGTAGAAGTCCGGGTAGCGCATCGGACGCAGCGTCAGCTCGAAGCCCGGGTCGAGCAGCCTGGGGGTGCCGGTGCGAAGCGCCGCCGATGAGGGGCGGTGGCCGGGTGACGGGTGGGTGTCGCGGGTGGAGCTCATCACTGACAGGCCTCGCAGGACTCGGGGTTCTCAAGGGAGCAGGCGACGGCGTCGGGCTCGGACGCCTGCTGGACGGGCACGGGGGTCGCGGACGCGGCGCGGGCGATCCGCGTCGCCGGGCGGGAGCGCAGGTAGTACGTGGTCTTCAGGCCCTGCTTCCAGGCGTACGCGTACATCGACGACAGCTTGCCGATGGTCGGCGTCTCCAGGAACAGGTTCAGCGACTGCGACTGGTCCAGGAACGGCGTCCGGGCGGCGGCCATGTCGATCAGGCCGCGCTGCGGGATCTCCCACGCCGTCCGGTACAGCTCGCGCACCTCGGCCGGCACCCAGGTGAAGCCCTGCACCGAGCCGTTCGACTCGCGCAGCGCCTCGCGGGTCTGCGCGTCCCACACGCCGAGCTTCTTCAGGTCGTCCACCAGGTACGAGTTGACCTGGAGGAACTCGCCGGACAGCGTCTCGCGCTTGAACAGGTTGGAGACCTGCGGCTCGATGCACTCGTAGACCCCCGCGATGGACGCGATCGTCGCGGTCGGCGCGATCGCGAGGAGCAGCGAGTTGCGCAGGCCGACGGAGGCGACGCGCTCGCGCAGCGCCGCCCACCGCTCCGGCCAGGTCAGCTCCACGTCGTAGTGGTCGGGGTGCAGCACGCCGCGCGCCGTGCGGGTCTTGTCCCAGGCGGGCAGCGGGCCGCTGCGCTCGGCCAGGTCGGCGGACGCCTCGTACGCGGCGAGCATGATCCGCTCGGCGATCCGCGTGGACAGGGCGCGCGCCTCGGGCGAGTCGAACGGCAACCGCAGCTTGAAGAAGACGTCCTGGAGGCCCATCGCGCCCAGGCCCACCGGGCGCCAGCGGGCGTTGGACCGGCCGGCCTGCTCGGTCGGGTAGAAGTTGATGTCGACGACCCGGTCGAGGAACGTCACCGCGGTGCGGACCGTCTCGTCCAGCCGCTCCCAGTCGATGCCGTCGCCGGCGACGAACGCGCCCAGGTTCACCGAGCCCAGGTTGCAGACCGCGGTCTCCCCGTCGTCCGTGACCTCCAGGATCTCGGTGCACAGGTTCGAGGAGTGGACCGTGTGGCCCGGCTCGGCGGTCTGGTTGGCGGTGCGGTTCGCGGCGTCCTTGAACGTCATCCAGCCGTTGCCGGTCTGCGCGAGGGTCCGCATCATCCGGCCGTACAGGTCGCGGGCCGGCATCGTCTTGCGGGCCAGGCCCTTCGCCTCGGCGGCCCGGTACGCGGCGTCGAACTCCTCGCCCCACAGGTCGACCAGCTCGGGCACGTCCGACGGGGAGAACAGCGACCACGGGGCGTCGGCGTTGACGCGGCGCATGAACTCGTCCGGGATCCAGTGCGCCAGGTTCAGGTTGTGGGTGCGGCGGGCGTCCTCGCCGGTGTTGTCGCGGAGCTCCAGGAACTCCTCGATGTCGGCGTGCCAGGTCTCCAGGTAGACCGCGGCGGCGCCCTTGCGGCGACCGCCCTGGTTGACGGCGGCGACCGACGCGTCGAGCGTCTTCAGGAACGGGACGATGCCGTTGGAGTGGCCGTTGGTGCCGCGGATCAGCGAACCGCGGGCGCGGATGCGGGAGTACGACAGGCCGATGCCGCCCGCGTGCTTCGACAGCCGCGCCACCTGGTGGTAGCGGTCGTAGATGGAGTCCAGCTCGTCCTGGGGGGAGTCCAGCAGGTAGCAGGAGGACATCTGGGGGTGGCGGGTGCCCGAGTTGAACAGGGTGGGGGAGGAGGGCAGGTAGTCGAGCCGGCTCATCAGCCCGTACAGCGCCTCGACCTCGCCGAGGGCGCGCGCGGTGCCGTCCTCCGCCAGTCCGCAGGCGACGCGGAGCAGGAACTGCTGCGGGGTCTCGACGACCTTGCGGGTGATCGGGTGGCGCAGCAGGTAGCGGGAGTACAGGGTGCGCAGCCCGAAGTAGCCGAAGCGGTCGTCGGCCGCCGGGTCGATCACCGCGTCGAGCCGGTCGGCGTGGCGGGCGACGAAGTCGGCGGTCCGGTCGGCGATGAGCCCTTCGCGGTGGCCGACGGCGACCGACGCGGAGAACGCCACCGCTCCCTGGCCGGCGGCCTCGTCGGTGATCGCGCGGGCCAGCAGCCGGGCGGCGAGCCTGGAGTACGCCGGGTCCTCGGCGATCAGGCCGGCCGCCGCCTCGGTGGCGAGCTCCCGGAGTTCGGCCTCGTCCGACCCGGCGTGCCGGCCGCGCAGGGCGGCGGCGGCGACCCGGCCGGGGTCGGTGTCGGGAAGGTCCGCGGTGAGGTCGGTCAGGGTCCGCAGCAACGCGGTCCCGGGAGCGTCGGCTTCGGTGGCTGAGGCCGGATCCGCTGGCGCGATGGTCACGTGGGGGCTCTCCCTCGCTCGGCTCGGGGCCGCACGGCGGGGAGGCGGGAAGCGGGCGCACCCCGCCCCTGGGCACGGGGGCGTGCGTGACCGCGTCCGCCGGCCCACTCCGCGAGGCCCGGACGTCTGGGCACCCGGGCCGGACGGTCCGGGTGCGCTGTCGGCAGGTCGTCGGACTTGTGGGGTACGCGAAGGGCACACCGGTACACCGTTGCGGGACAGTTCCGGACTCGCACCGGATTCCCCTGCTACGACAGCGAGCACGAGCATACATGTGGGGGGCGCGGGATACGGCACCCCCCACATGTTGTGTCAGAGTGTCAGCTCGTACGCGAGGAGGGGCAGACCGGGCAGGGGCTCCCAGTCCCGCTGCGGGGCCCTGGCGAAGCCCATCCGGTCGTACAGCCGCCGGGCGCCGCGGGCCTGCGGGACGACCGACAGGACGAGCCGCGCGCAGCCGTCGACCGCGCGTGCCCGGTCGGCGCACGCCCGTACGAGCGCCTCGCCCACGCCCCGTCCGCGCGCCGCGCCGGACACGGCGAGCACCCGGAACTCGGCCTCGTCCGGTCCCGCGATGTCCGCCCACGGGCTGCCGCCGGACGGGACGAACGTCACGCCGCCCAGGAGCGTGCCGTCCGGGTCGACGGCGACGAGCACCTCGGCCTCGGCGGCCCGGCGCGGCACGTCGCGCAGCAGGTCGAGGTAGGGGTCGTCGGCCCCGTACTGGAGCAGCCCGCCGTCGAGGTAGGCGCGGGCGCTGATCTCGCCCAGGGCGCGGTGCTCGGCGGGGCGTACGGGGCGGATGGCGAAGTCGGTGGTGCTCGGTGCGGCGGGTGGGGTCCAAGTGGCGTCCATGGGACCCAGTGTGGCGGGATCAGCCGCTCGCGCCCACGTCGTTTCGGGGCGCCCCGTCGCCCACGGGCGGCAGGTCGCCGCGTTCGACGGGCTCCCCGGCGCCGGGCCGGAGCTCGGGCAGGACCGCGTCCAGCTCCTCGTCGGAGGCGCGGTGCGCCCGCTCGGCGGCGCCGCGCAACGTGTCGCGGTCGACGGAGCGGTCGGCGCTGACCCGGACGCGCAGCCCGTTCTCGGCGCGCACGTACGCGTGGGCGCCGTCCGAGGCGCGGTACCAGCCCGCGCCGTCCTTCTCGCAGGGGGTGCCGGCGGGGCCGGTGGCCGAAACCGCGGGGAGCTCCGCGCAGCTCGCCGCGTCGACCCCGCCGCGCTCGACGGCGAGGGTGATCGCGCCGCCGCCCGGGGAGACGTACGTGGCGGAGAAGCCGTCGTCGCCGAGGACGCCCACGGACTGCTCGGCCAGGTCGAAGCCGTCCGCCTCCGTCACGTACACGTGCTCGGGCCGGGTCTGCAGGGCGGCGGCGCGGGCCTCCAGTCCGGCCCGGTCGGGCACGTCCGCACCGGCCGTCCGCGTGCCGCAGGCGGCGAGGAGGAGCAGCAGGGCCAGGGCGGCCGGAGGGGGAGCGGGGCGGCGTCTCATGCGCCCATCCTCGCCCACCCCGCCCCGCGGAACGTGAGGGGCCCCGCACCACCCCGGCGGGGCGGTGCGGGGCCCTTGGGGGCCGCCGGGCCGCGCGGGTGGGGAGGGCGGGGCCTCCGGGCGCGGCGGGCCGGGGGGTCAGTGGCCGGTTCCCACCTTGGGCAGTTCGGGGCTGACCCCGGGGTCGCCGGAGTCGGCGGTGTAGTCGGACGCCGTCGTCTCGTCGACGCCCTCCGGGGCCTTCACCGCCCGCAGCACGAACGTGAGGACGACCGTGACCAGCAGGTTCAGCACGAACGCGGTGAGGCCGATGTAGCCGATCTCGCCGATGCCGGGGATCTCCGCCGACGAGCCGCCGAAGTGCTTCTGCGTGGGGCTCGCCACGTTGTACGCGGTCCACGTGCCGTACACCATGCCGACCGCCCAGCCGCCCAGCAGCGCCCAGCGGTGGAACCAGCGGGTGAACAGGCCGATGACCAGCGCGGGGAAGGTCTGGAGGATCCAGATGCCGCCCAGGAGCTGGAAGTTGATGGCGACCGTCTTGTCCATCGTCAGGACGAAGGCGAGGGCGCCCACCTTCACCAGCAGCGACACCAGCTTGGACACCTTGGTCTCCTGCTCCGGGGTGGCGTCCGGCTTCAGGAAGTCCTTGTAGATGTTGCGGGTGAAGAGGTTCGCCGCGGCGATGGACATGATGGCGGCCGGGACGAGCGCGCCGATGCCGATCGCGGCGAAGGCCACGCCCGTGAACCAGTCCGGGAACATGTCCTCGAACAACTGGGGGATGGCCAGCTGGCCGTTCTGCACCTTGATGCCGGCGGCGATCGCCATGAACCCGAGGAGCGCGAGCAGGCCGAGCATCAGCGAGTACAGCGGCAGGATCGTCGTGTTGCGGCGGATCACGTCACGGCTGCCGGACGACAGGGTGGCCGTGATCGAGTGCGGGTACATGAACAGCGCCAGCGCCGAGCCGAGCGCCAGCGTGGCGTACGTCCACTGGGCCCCCTCGCCCGGCACGAGCGCGCCGCGCGGCTTGTCGGTCGCCGGGTTGACCTGCGCGAAGGCGTCGCCGGCGGCGCCGAAGATCGCGTCGAACCCGCCCAGCTTGATGGGGATGTAGATGATGGCGACCGCGATGACCAGGTAGATCAGCGTGTCCTTGACGAACGCGATCAGCGCGGGGGCGCGCAGCCCGGAGGAGTACGTGTACGCCGCGAGCACGCCGAAGGCGAGGAGCAGCGGCAGGTCCTTGATGAACCAGTGCGTCGACTCGCCGCCGCCGAGGCCCATGACGTCCAGCACGGCCTGGATGCCGACGAGCTGGAGCGCGATGTACGGCATCGTGGCGAGGATGCCGGTGAGGGCGACCGCCAGCGACAGGCCCTTGGAGCCGAAGCGCCCGCGCACGAAGTCGGAGGTGGTGACGTACCCGTGCTTGTGCGACACCGACCACAGGCGGGGCAGGAAGGTGAAGATCAGCGGGTAGACGAGGATCGTGTACGGCACGGCGAAGAAGCCGGCCGCGCCCGCCGCGTAGATCGCGGCCGGGACGGCGACGAAGGTGTACGCCGTGTACAGGTCGCCGCCGAGCAGGAACCAGGTGACCCACGTGCCGAACGAGCGACCGCCCAGGCCCCACTCGTCCAGGCTGTTCTCGTTCTCCGCCCTGCGCCAGCGGGCGGCCATGAATCCGAGGACCGTGACGAGCAGGAAGAAGAAGACGAAGACGGCGAGCGCGACGCCGTTGACACCGTCCTTCATCGCTCCCCACCCCCGTTCCGGGAGGCGCGGGCGCGCTGCTCGCGGTGCCACAACTGGTACGCGACCATCGTCAGCGCGGTCGACAGCACGACCCACAGCATCTGGTACCAGTAGAAGAACGGGATGCCGATGAGCGTGGGCTCCGTCCGGGAGTAGGAACCCACCCAGAGCATCGCGACGAACGGAGCGATCAGACAGAGCGCGATCACCACCCGGACGGGAGTGACCACCGGTTGTTTCTCTTGTGTCACCTCGGACATGGCGAACGGTCCCCTCATGATCAGCCGAATATGCGGTGAATCTAGGGGACGGCCAGGCCGCAGGGAACCCGTCACTCGATAACGGTGTGACTGCGGTGACCCGGCGGGTCCGGCGAGGGCCGGGGAGGGCGGCGGACGCGGCGCGGGCGGCGGGAGACGGGAGGCGGGCGTGCGCGGTGAGGGGGTGTCGGCCCGGCGTGCCGCCCGCCCGGCCGCCGGGGTTCCGGAGGACGGGGTCCCGGAGGACGGGGCGACCGCGCCGGGGTGCCGGGCCCGGCCGCCGTACGTCCGCGCGGTCCTCCGGCCCCGGGGGGGCCGGGCCGCTACTCGGAGGTGGGCCGCTTGAGGCGCGCCACGAACTTGTAGCGGTCGCCCCGGTACACCGAACGGACCCACTCCACGGGGGCGCCGTTCTCGTCGACGGAGTGGCGGGACAGCATCAGCATCGGCAGGCCCACGTCCGTACCGAGCAGCCCCGCCTCGCGCGGGGTGGCCAGGGAGGTCTCGATGGTCTCCTCGGCCTCGGCCAGCCGCACGTCGTACACCTCGGAGAGCGCCGTGTAGAGGGACGTGTACTTCGCCAGGGAGCGGCGCAGCGCCGGGAAGCGCTTGGCCGACAGGTGCGTCGTCTCGATGGCCATCGGCTCCCCGCTGGCGAGGCGGAGCCGCTCGATGCGCAGGACGCGCCCGCCGGCCTCTATGTCGAGCAGCCCCGCGAGGGTGTCGTCGGCGGTGACGTACCCGATGTCCAACAGCTGGGAGGTGGGCTCCAGGCCCTGGGCGCGCATGTCCTCGGTGTACGAGGTGAGTTGGAGCGCCTGGGAGACCTTGGGCTTCGCCACGAACGTGCCCTTGCCCTGGATCCGCTCCAGGCGGCCCTCGACCACCAGTTCCTGGAGGGCCTGGCGTACGGTGGTGCGGGAGGTGTCGAACTCGGCGGCGAGGGTGCGCTCCGGCGGCACGGGTGTGCCGGGGGGCATCGTCTCGGTCATCTCCAGCAAGTGGCGCTTGAGCCGGTAGTACTTCGGTACGCGAGCCGTGCGGGTCGCCGTCCCGTTCTCGGACGGGAGCCCGACCGCGGTCTCCGTACCGCCACTGTCCGTGGCCATGGCCTGCCTTTCCGACTCCTGTACTGCTGCCGTCACCGGCTCCTCCGTCTGTCGCGGCTCACATGGTGGCACGGACCGGTCACGGGTCTTCGCCCCTCCTCAGGTGTCGGTCCGATAACGGACGCAACAGCCCCTCTTATACACCCTTGACACCCCCAAAGGTCTAGGCCAAGCTCCGGGTTACTGGTCTAAACCATTAAAGACCAGGTCCCAGCCCCACGAGCAGTACTCGTCGTTCGTCGTACGTAATGTCTTCGCGGTGGGCGGGGTTGCAGGCATCCCTGAGGAGGGTGGCGTGAAGCGCAAGCTCATCGCGGCGATCGGTGTCGCGGGCATGATGGTCGGCCTCACCGCGTGCGGCGGTTCCGACAGCGGCGGGAACGACAAGGCGGGCGGGGCCAAGGAGCTTACCGTCTGGCTGACCGTCGACGCGCAGAACAACTGGCCCGAGCTGGTCAAGGCCGCCGACGACGCGATCGTCAAGAAGTACCCCGGCATCAAGATCAAGCACGAGTACTACGGCTGGCCCGACAAGAACACCAAGCTCGACGCGGTCCTGGCCACGGACAAGGCCCCCGACGTGGTCGAGATGGGCAACACCGAGATGATCGGCTACATGGCGAAGGGCGCCTTCGCCGAGGTCGACCCGAAGAAGTTCGACAACTCGGACAAGTGGCTGGACGCCCTCAAGGCCTCCGTCACCTACAACGGCAAGACCTACGGCGTCCCCTACTACGCCGGTGGCCGCGTGGGCACCTGGCGCAAGGACATCGCCGCCGAGGCCGGCGTCAAGGACGCCCCGAAGACCTGGGCGGAGCTGACCGCGGCCCTGGACAAGATCCAGGCCAAGAAGGGCGACAAGTTCAGCGCCTGGTACCAGCCCGCGCCCGACTGGTACGCCGCGATGTCCTTCGTCTACGAGGCCGGCGGCTCCATCGCCAAGCAGGACGGCGACACCTGGAAGGCGAACCTCTCCTCGCCGGAGTCGGTCAAGGGCCTCACCGCGTACAAGAACGTCCTCGACAAGTACATGCACGGCGACAAGACGAAGGACGAGTCCGACCGTCCCGTCGTCTTCGGCCAGGGCAACGCCGCCACCATCTTCGGTGCCGGCTGGGAGGGCGCCACCGCCGCCGACCCGAAGAACGACAAGGTCGGGGGGTTGAAGGACAAGCTCCAGGACTTCGTCATGCCCGGCCCGTCCGGCAAGAACCTCCCCGTCTTCCTCGGCGGCTCCGACCTGGCCATCCCGGTCAAGTCCAAGTCCCAGGACGTCGCGGCGGAGTGGATCGCCGTCTTCACCGGCGCCGAGGGCCAGAAGGGCCTCGCCGCCAAGGGCAACCTGCCCAACAACAAGGCGGACCTCGCCCCGCTGAAGGACGACCCGGCGACCGCCGTCCCGGCCACCGCCGCCGAGTACAGCTGGTTCGTCCCGACCGCGCCCGGCTGGGGCCAGGTCGAGAAGGGCCAGATCCTCAAGACGATGCTCGTCGAGATCGCCAACGGCAAGAAGTCGGTCGAGGCCGCCGCGAAGGACGCGGACGCCGCGATCGACAAGGTCATCAACACCAAGTGACCTGAGGGCGGGGCCCCGCCGCACGGCGGGGCCCCGCCGCCCGTACGCACGAGAGGGATCGCTGAGGAGCACGGGATGAGTGCCGCTGAGACAACCACCGCGAAGGCGCCGGCGGTGCGCCACGCGCCACCGCCCGGCCCGGGTGCCGGACCTACCGCCGGGAAGCCGGACGACAAGCGGACCAGGGGCGGTACGGGCCCCGGGGCGGGAGTGCCGTGGCTGCTCCTCGCGCCCTGCCTCACCATTCTGGTGCTGGTGCTCGGCTACCCGCTGGTGCGCCTGGTCACCCTCTCCTTCCAGAAGTTCGGCCAGCCCCAGCTGTGGGGCTTCCAGGAGGCCGAGAGCGCCGGCCTGGAGAACTTCGCCAAGATCCTCGGTGACGGCGAGTTCTGGGCCGTCGTCGTGCGCACGGTGATCTTCGCCGGCGGCGCCGTCATCCTGACCATGGTCCTCGGCATGCTGATCGCGCTGCTGCTCCAGCGGGTCTCGCCCTGGGTGAAGGCGCTCGTCAGCATCGTCCTGGTGGCCAGCTGGGGCATGCCCATCATCGTCGCCACCGCCATCTTCAAGTGGCTGTTCGACGCGGACTACGGCGTGCTCAACTGGCTCATCGACAAGCTGCCCGGCGTCGAGATGATCGGCCACAACTGGTTCGCCAGCGGCCCCCAGGGCCTCGCCGTGATCATGCTGCTGGTCGTGTGGGGCGCCGTGCCCTTCGTCGTGATCACGCTCAGCGCGGGCCTCACCCAGGTCCCCAAGGAACTGGAGGAGGCCGCCCGCCTCGACGGCGCCGGCTCCTGGGGCGTCTTCCGCTACGTCACCCTGCCGATCCTCAAGCCCATCATCGTCATGCTGACGACCCTCTCCGTCATCTGGGACATGGGCGTCTTCCCGCAGGTCTACGTGATGCGCAACGGTCACCCCGAGCCCGAGTTCCAGGTGCTCACCACCTACTCGTTCGACAAGGCGTTCGTCGTCAACGACTACGGCACCGGCTCGGCCATCGCCCTCGTCACGGTCTTCCTCCTGCTCGGCGCGGTCGCCGTCTACATGCGTCAGATGCTCAAGATCGGAGAGGTGGAGTGAGCGCCAACGCCACGGTCGCCACGGCCGACCCCGCGACCCCGGCCGCCCCGACGGCCCCGGCCGCCAAGGTCCCCCGGACCGCCCCCGGCCGCCCGCGCGCCGGGAAGCTCGGCTGGAACCTGCTGGGCCTCCTCGTCTTCGCCATCCTCGGCTTCCCCGTCTACTGGATGGTGAACACGGCCTTCAAGCCGGCCAAGGACGCGATCGACCCGAACCCGCACTTCTTCCCCTCCACCTTCACGCTGGAGAACTTCGAACGCGCCCTGCAGATCGCCGACTTCTGGGGCCCGGTCGGTCGCAGCCTCGTCGTCTCCCTGGTCGTCGTGGTCATCGGCATCGGGGTCGGCATGCTCGCGGCGCTCGCCATCTCGCGGTTCGCCTTCCGCGGACGCAAGGTCGTCATCGTCGGCATCCTCGCCGTCCAGATGGTCCCGCTCGTCGCCATGATCATCCCGGTCTTCCTGCTCCTCAACGACCTGGGTCAGTACGACAAGATCACCGGTCTGATCATCACGTACCTGACCTTCATCCTCCCGTTCACGGTCTGGACCCTGCGCGGCTTCATCGTGAACATCCCCAAGGAGCTGGAGGAGGCGGCCATGGTCGACGGCTGCACCCGCACCGGCGCCTTCGTCCGCGTCGTCTTCCCGCTGCTCGCCCCGGGCATGGTCGCGACGTCCGTCTACGGCTTCATCCAGGCCTGGAACGAGTACCTGTACGCGCTGATGCTGATGAGCCAGCAGAACCAGACGGCCACCGTCTGGCTCGGCAACTTCATCACGAAGAACGGCACCGAGTACGCCCCGATGATGGCGGGCTCCACCATGATGGCCGTCCCGATCGTGATCCTCTTCCTCCTCGTCCAGCGCAAGATGGCCGCGGGTCTCACGGCCGGCGCAGTGAAGGGATGACCGGTCCCATGACCACACTCGTACGCGGCACCTCCGACACGCTCACCCGCGACGCCCTCACCGTCCTCCAGCCCGGCTTCGTGGGCACCACCCCGCCGGAGTGGCTGCTGCGCCGGATCGGCGAGGGGCTCTCCTCGGTCGGCCTGTTCGGCCGCAACATCGCCACCCCCGAGCAGCTGGCCGCCCTCACCGCGCGGCTGCGCGCCGAGCGCGACGACATCCTCGTCGCCATCGACGAGGAGGGCGGCGACGTCACGCGCCTGGAGGTCCGCACCGGCTCCTCCTTCCCCGGGAACTTCGCGCTCGGCGTCGTCGACGACACCGACCTGACCCGTGCCGTCGCCCACGAACTGGGCCGCCGCCTGGCCGCCTGCGGCGTGGACTTCAACTGGGCGCCGTCCGCCGACGTCAACTCGGACCCGAACAACCCGGTCATCGGCGTGCGGTCCTTCGGCGCCGACCCGCGGCTCGTCTCCCGGCACACCGTGGCGTACATCGAGGGCATGCAGTCCGCCGGCGTCGCCGCCTGCACCAAGCACTTCCCCGGACACGGCGACACGAATGTGGACTCACACCTCGCGACGCCCCGCATCGATGTGGACCTGGACACACTGCACGCCCGTGAGCTGGCGCCTTTCCGCGCGGCCATCGCCGCGGGTTCCAAATCGGTGATGAGCGCGCATATCCTGCTGCCCGCGCTCGACCCCGACCGCCCCGCCACCCTGAGCCCGCGGATCCTCACCGGACTGCTGCGCCAGGAGCTGGGCTACGAGGGGCTGATCGTCACCGACGGCATGGAGATGCAGGCCATCGCGTCGGTGTACGGCATTGAGCGCGGCTCCGTCCTCGCGATCGCGGCGGGCGCCGACGCCATCTGCGTCGGCGGCGGCCTGGCGGACGAGGAGACCGTACTGAGCCTGCGCGACGCGCTGGTGGAGGCGGTACGGACCGGTGAACTGTCCGAGGAGCGGCTGGCCGACGCGGCGGCGCGGGTACGCGCCCTCGCGTCCTGGACCCAGGCGCACCGGGCCAGGGGGGCCGGATCGGAGCCGGGCGCGGCGGTGCAGGAGGGGACCGCGCCCGGCACCGGCATCGGTCTGGTGGCGGCGCGCCGCGCGCTGCGCGTGACACCGGGTCAGGCGCCGTACGCGCCGCCGCGGTCGGCGCCGTACGCGCCGCCGCGGTCGGCGCCGTACGTGGCGTCCTTCGCGCCGGTCGCCAACATCGCCGTGGGCGACGAGACCCCGTGGGGCGTCGGCGCCGAGCTGGAACGGCTGCTGCCGGGGACCCGGACGGGGGCGTACGGCCCGGACGCGGTCGCCGAGGACGTGCTGCGGGCGGCGGGGGAGCGCCGGATCGTGGCCGTCGTGCGCGACGCGCACCGCCACGCCTGGATGAGGGAGGCGCTGGACGGGCTGCTCGCCGCCCGCCCCGACACGGTCGTGGTGGAGATGGGCCTGAACCAGGCTCCGCCGCGCGGGGCCCTGCACATCGCGACGCACGGCGCGGCGCGGGTCTGCGGGATCGCGGCGGCGGAAGTCGTCGCCGGCGCGTAGCGCACACGGCGAAGGGGCCGGGCACCCGAGGAGGGTGCCCGGCCCCTTCCGCGTGCTCCGCGGGGCTCGGCGCCGCTCTACAGGCCCTGCCAGGAGGGCTTGTTGGCGTAGGTGTGGCGGAAGTAGTCGGCGAGCTTCAGCCGGGAGGCGGCGGCCTCGTCGACGACGACCGTCGCGTGCGGGTGCAGCTGGAGCGCGGACGCCGGGACGAGCGCGGCGACCGGGCCCTCGACGGTCTGCGCGACCGCCTCGGCCTTCCCCTCGCCGGTGGCGAGGAGGACCAGGTGGCGGGCCTCCAGGATGGTGCCGATGCCCTGGGTGATGACGTGGTGCGGCACCTGGTCGATGTCGCCGTCGAAGAACCGGGCGTTGTCGATCCGGGTCTGCTCGGTGAGCGTCTTGATGCGGGTGCGGGAGGCGAGCGACGAGCAGGGCTCGTTGAAGCCGATGTGCCCGTCCGTGCCGATGCCGAGTATCTGGAGGTCCACGCCGCCCGCCTCGGCGAGCGCCCGGTCGTACGCCTCGCACGCCGCCTGCACGTCGTCGGCGGTGCCGTCCGGGCCCAGGAACGACTCCGGGCCCAGGCCCAGCGGCTCCACGACCTGGCGCAGCACCGTGGAGCGGTACGACTCGGGGTGCCCGGCGGGCAGCCCGACGTACTCGTCGAGCTGGGCGATCCGGGCGCGCGAGACGTCCACCGCGCCCGAGCGGACCTTGGCGGTCAGGGCGTCGTAGATGGGCAGCGGCGTCGAGCCGGTGGCCACGCCGAGCAGAGCGTCGGGCTTGCGGCGCAGGAGGGCCGCGATCGCCTCCGCGATGAGCTCGCCGCCTGCCTTGGCGTCCTGGACGATGACAACTTCCACGCTGGGCCTGCCGATCTGGGAGGAGGGGAAAGGGAGTCACACGGAAGGTGGTATAGACCAATCTAGCAGAACGGTGCCCGCCACCCCACGCCTCCGCGCCCCGCGCGCGGCCCGGCTCGCGGCCCGCCGGCGGGGCCCGCCGGCCGGGTGCCCGCCGGACGGGCGGGCACCGCTGGCGGACCGCCGGGATCCCTGGTCGACTGGGACCCATGAGCGACGAGCCCGGACGGATCATGGCGGGGGAGATGGCGGAGCAGCCCGCCGTGCTGCGCCGCATCCTGGAGCGGGGCGCCCCCGGCATCCGCGCGGTCGCGCAGGCCGTCGCCGCGCGCGAGCCGCGCTTCGTCCTGCTGACCGCGCGCGGCACCTCCGACAACGCCGCGCTGTACGCCAAGTACCTCCTGGAGGTCCGCCTCGGCCTGCCCTGCGGCCTCACCTCCATGTCGACGACCACGGCGTACGGGGCGCGGCCCAGGCTGGCCGACGTCCTGGTGATCACCGTCAGCCAGTCCGGCGGCTCGCCCGACCTGGTGGCCTCCACGCAGGCGGCCCGGGAGGCGGGGGCGATCACGCTGGCGGTGACGAACAACCCGGACTCCCCGCTCGCGGCCGTGTCCGAGTACCACATCGACATCCTCGCCGGCCCCGAGAAGGCGCTCCCCGCCACGAAGACGTACACGGCGTCGCTGCTCGCCCTCTACCTCTTCGTGGAGGGCCTGGGCGGTGGCGACGGCTCGGCGGCGCGGGCCCTGCCCGACCTGGCGGAGCGGATCCTGGCCCGCCAGGACGAGGTGCGCGCCCTGGCCGCCCGCTACCGGTTCGCCGAGCGGATGGTGATCACCTCCCGCGGCTACGGCTACCCGACGGCCAAGGAAGCCGCCCTGAAGCTGATGGAGACCAGCTACATCCCGGCGCTCTCCTACTCCGGCGCCGACCTGCTGCACGGCCCGCTCGCCATGGTCGACAACGTCTCGCCCGTCATCGCCGTGGTGACCGACGGGCGCGGCGGGGAGGCGCTCCAGCCGGTCCTGGACCGGCTGCGCGGCCGGGGCGCGGACCTGTTCGTCGTGGGGCCGCAGGCCCAGGTGGAGGCGGCGTCGGCCGGGTTCGTCCTGCCGGTGGACGGCGTTCCGGAGGAGCTCCAGCCGATCCTGGAGATCCTGCCGCTCCAGCTCCTCGCGTACGAGGTGACGATCGCCCGCGGGCAGGACCCGGACGCGCCGAGGGCCCTGGCGAAGGTGACGGAGACCCGCTGAGGGCCGCGCGCGGGCCTCGGAGGCACCCGCGGGCCGCGGCGCCGCGACGGGACCCTCAACCCGTCCGGCACCGCAGCCCGGAGTTGCAACGGCCGGGGGTGTGCGGTCCCGCGGCCGTGGGTGAGGCCTCGACGCAGTCAGGGCAGAGAGCGCCGGAGCCCCGGTCCGCCCTCCTGTGCGGGGAGGACGGAAGCCTTACCACCCATTGTGGACTAGACCAATTCTTCCTGTCCATCCGCTGACGGGAGGCGGTTGCCGGTACATCCTCCACCACGGACCGGCAAAGCACCAGGTTCAACCGCACAGGTACGCTCGCGGATGTGCCGTCCATGAACGACCTCGTCCGCCAGCACACCGCCCTCGGCGACTCCGACCTCGAGTGGCTCCACCTGCTGGTCTCGGAGTGGCAGCTGCTCTCCGACCTCTCCTTCGCCGACCTCGTGCTGTGGGTCCCCACCCGCGACGGCACCCGGTACGTCTCCGTCGCGCAGATGCGCCCCAACACCGGGCCCACCTCCTACCAGGACGACATGGTGGGCCACCTCGTCCCCCGCGGTCGCCGCCCGCTGCTCGACGCCGCCCTCGACGAGGGCCGCATCGTGCGCGAGGGCGACCCGGAGTGGCGCGAGGAGGTCCCCGTACGGGTCGAGTCGATCCCCGTACGGCGCGAGGGCCGCGTCCTCGGCGTGATCGCCCGCAACACCAACCTGCTCACGGTGCGCACGCCCTCCCGGCTGGAGCTCACCTACCTCCAGTCCGCCTCCGACCTCGCCCAGATGATCGCCGCGGGGACCTTCCCCTTCCCCGAGCAGCAGGTCGACATGGACGCCTCGCCGCGCGCCGGCGACGGGCTGATCCGGCTCGACGCGGACGGCGTCGTCCAGTACGCCTCGCCGAACGCGCTCTCCGCGTACCACCGCCTCGGCCTCGCCGCCGACCTGGTCGGCCAGCACCTCGGCCAGATCACCGCCGAGCTGGCGCCCTCCCGCGGCCCGGTCGACGAGGCGCTCGTCAAACTGGCCAGCGGCTACGCCCCGCGCGAGACGGAGATCGAGGGCAACAGCGGCGTCATCCAGCTCCGCGCCATCCCCCTCAAGCCGAAGGGCACCCGGATCGGTTCGCTCGTCCTGCTCCGCGACGTGACGGAACTGCGCCGCCGCGAACGCGAGCTGATCACCAAGGACGCCACCATCCGGGAGATCCACCACCGGGTGAAGAACAACCTCCAGACGGTCGCCGCGCTGCTGCGCCTCCAGGCCCGCCGGATGGACTCCGACCGGGGCCGGGAGGCGCTGAACGAGGCGGTGCGCCGGGTCGGCTCGATCGCCATCGTCCACGAGACCCTGTCGCAGAACCTGGACGAGCGCGTCGAGTTCGACGACATCGCGGACCGGGTGATCTCGATGGTGGCGGAGATCTCCCCGGGCAAGGTGACCTGCCGGCGCAACGGGCGCTTCGGCATCCTCGACGCCGAGGTCGCCACGCCCCTGTCGATGGTGCTCACCGAGGTCCTGCAGAACGCCCTGGAGCACGCCTTCGCCCCGGCCGAGCAGGGGACGGTGGAGGTCACGGCGGTCCGCGGCGAGGGGCGCGACCCGCGGCTGCTGATCACCGTTCAGGACGACGGCCGCGGCCTGCCGGAGGGCTTCGACCCGCAGCGCGCCGGCAACCTGGGGCTCCAGATCGTACGGACGCTGGTGGAGGGGGAGTTGGGCGGCACGTTCGACATGCGCCCGGCGCCCGACCGGGGGACGCGCGTGGTGCTGGACGTGCCGGTCCGCGCGCAGAAGTAGCCGCCGCCCCGGTCGCGTCCCCGGCGCGCCCGGGGCGCGAACGCCAGCGAGCCCCGGACCGATTCGTACGGTCCGGGGCTCGAACGCTGTGGGTTACTGCTGCGCGCTGCTACTCGGGAGGCGCGGTGGCGGTGCTCAGGCGCTGGCGTTCCGCGCCCGGTTACGGGCGGCGCGGCGCTTCATCGCGCGGCGCTCGTCCTCGCTGAGGCCACCCCAGACGCCGGAGTCCTGGCCGGACTCGAGCGCCCACTGCAGGCACTGCTCCATCACGGGGCAGCGACGGCAGACGGCCTTGGCTTCCTCGATCTGCAGCAGCGCAGGACCGGTGTTGCCGATGGGGAAGAACAGCTCGGGGTCTTCCTCACGACAAACGGCGTTGTGACGCCAGTCCATGGCTGCTACCTCTCCTTGGTGTTGCATGCAAGTTGCTTGTGAATGTGAACGCTTTCACGAATCCCTCCGCAAGGGAAGGGTCGACGGCCAGATGAACTGGTGTGGACCTGGTTTGAGGAGGGGTTCTGGCTCTCACTGGAGGCCGGTGCTGCGGGCCGTCCCGATCGCCACGTAGAGACTCGCAAACCTCGGCGGCGGATACAACCCCTTCCGGAAAGTTTTTTTTGATTCCTCGGTGTCGGCTAGGTCACAGCCGTACTTCCATGGGGTGGACCCCAGCCCATACGTTCGAGATAAAGGGCCAAGGGCCCTTCTACTCACACAATCACACCCAGTGCACGGCGAACGCCTGTGAACGTCACGCTCGTGCGGAGGCCCAGGTGGTCTCCGTCCATCTGGAACGGCAGCGGGACCTTCGAATGCAAGGCGAAGTCCGTCAGGTCGTGGAGCGAGACCGCGTGCTTGCCGCGCGGCCCGCGCTCCGGACTGGACGTCAGCAACTGCGTCCCGTACCGGGCGACGGCGGGCCCCGAGAGCCGGTTCAGCCCCAGCACGTCGAGGGCCTTGTCGAAGGACGCCTCCGGCGACGCGTACACGGGCTTGTTCCCCAGGTACGTCCAGGGGGCCGTGTTGCAGACTATCGACAGCACCAGGTCCTCGACCGGACCGTGGCCCGGCCGCTCCAGCGTGATCGTGCCGTGCCGCCGGTGCGGGTCCACCAGCAGCTGGCGGACGACCTGCCGCAGGTACAGGGCGTGCGTCGACCGCTTGCCCCGCTCCCGCTGCTGCTCGACGCGGCCGATCACGCCCGCGTCGAAGCCGAGGCCCGCGCAGAACGTGAACCAGCGGGCCGGCACCGCCTCGTCCTCCGTGCCGAGCGTACCGGCCGCGAGGCCGAGACCGACCGTCCGGCTCCGCTGCTCGCGCAGGGCGTCGAGGATCGCGCCGGTCGCCTCGACGGCGTCGTTCGGCAGGCCGAGCGCGCGGGCGAACACGTTCGTGGACCCGCCGGGCACCACCGCCAGCCGCGGCAGCCGGTCCGGGTCGGGGCCGCGGTGCAGCAGGCCGTTGACGACCTCGTTGACCGTGCCGTCCCCGCCGAGCGCGACGACCAGGTCGACGTCCTCCGTGTCGGCGGCCCGCCGGGCGAGGTCCCGGGCGTGGCCCCGGTACTCCGTCGTCACGGCGTCCAGCTTCATCTCGCTGGCGAGCGCGTGGATCAGCACGTCACGGGTGCGGGCACTCGTGGTGGTGGCTGCCGGGTTGACCACGAGAAGTGCGCGCATGCCCGCCAGGTTACCTACCGCGCGGTACCGCGCCCAGGGGGGCCGGGAGCGGGCGGCTACCCTGCTGGGGTGAGCAGCACCGAACAGAACCCCGCCCCCACGACGCGTCCTCCCCGCGTGACGGCCGCCGCGGCGGTGGCCGGACTGGAGGCGCTCGCCCTCTTCGCCGGAGGCGTCTACGTCCTCGTGAACACCCTGACCGGCACCCCCGACGACGTCACCCAGGCCCTCACCGGCGCTGCGACGCTCATCGCGCTCGGCCTCATTCCGCTGCTGGCGGCTCGGGGCCTGCTGCTGTGCCGCAGCTGGAGCCGGGGACCGGCGATCATCACGCAGATCCTGGCGCTGCCGGTGGCGTACACGCTCCTGACGAGCGCGGGCGCGGCGATCCCGGCGGGGATCGCGCTGGCGGTGGCCGCGGTGGCCGCGCTGGTGCTCCTGGTCCACCCCGCCACCACCCGGGCCCTGGGCATCACCCGGCACACCCCCTGACGGGCCGCCGGGCCCGCCCCGGCCCGCCCGCCGGTGGCGTCACTCCTCCACCAGGAGCTTCTCCCGGAGCTGGGCCAGCGTGCGGGCCAGCAACCGGGAGACGTGCATCTGGGAGATGCCCACCTCCTGCGCGATCTGCGACTGCGTCATGTTCCCGAAGAACCGCAGCAGCAGGATCCGCTTCTCCCGCGGCGGCAGGCCCTCCAGCAGCGGCTTGAGCGACTCCCGGTACTCGACGCCCTCCAGCGCCTCGTCCTCGGCGCCCAGCGTGTCCGCGACCGCGGGCGACTCGTCGTCCGTGTCGGGCACGTCCAGCGACAGCGTCGAGTACGCGTTCGCGGACTCCAGGCCCTCCAGGACCTCCTCCTCGGAGATCCCCAGCTTCTCCGCCAGCTCGTGCACGGTCGGCGACCGTCCGTGCCGCTGGGACAGCTCCGCCGTCGCCGTCGTGAGCGACAGCCGCAGCTCCTGGAGACGCCGCGGCACCCGGACGGCCCAGCCCTTGTCGCGGAAGTGCCGCTTGATCTCGCCCACGACCGTCGGCGTCGCGTACGTCGAGAACTCGACGCCCCGCTCCGGGTCGAACCGGTCCACGGACTTGATCAGGCCGATCGTCGCGACCTGCGTCAGGTCGTCCAGCGGCTCGCCCCGGTTCCGGAACCGGCGCGCGAGGTGCTCGACGAGCGGCAGGTGCATCCGCACCAGCTGGTTGCGCAGCTCGGCCCGCTCCGGCGAGCCGTCCGGCAGGCCGCGCAGCTCGACGAACATCGCCCGTGCGCCGCTCCGGTCCTGTGGATCGTGCTGCTGGCCCCTGTTCCGCTGCTCGTGCTCGCTCTCGCCCATCCGTGCCGCCCGTTCCGCCCGCGCCCGCTCCGGCGCCTCCGCCAGGCCGTCCACCGGGTGCGGCCGCGCCTGCTGCTCCGGGATGCCCGCGATGCCCTCCGCCGCGTCCACGGCCCGCGGGCCGCGCTCCTCGTTCCGCACCGGACCGCCCCCGTCCCTCACGCCGGCCCGGGACCCGCGCCGCGCTGTTTGTACAGGCTGATCGAGACCGTACGGTCGTCCGCGACCGACGAGTCCACCTTGCCCGCCAGGGCGGACAGCACCGTCCAGGCGAACGTGTCCCGCTCGGGGGCGCGGCCGTCGGTCGTGGGCGCCGACACCGTGACCTCCAGCGAATCGTCGATCAGCCGGAACACGCAGCTGAGGACCGAGCCGGCCACGGCCTGCTGGAGCAGGATCGCGCACGCCTCGTCGACCGCGATGCGCAGGTCCTCGATCTCGTCGAGGGTGAAGTCCAAGCGCGCTGCCAAGCCGGCCGTGGCCGTACGCAGCACGGACAGGTAGGCACCCGCAGCGGGCAGCCGGACTTCCACGAAGTCCTGGGTCCCGGGCTCGCCTGCGATCTGGGACACCCTCACCTCCAAGGTGGCACAAACTCGTTCGGGGACCGGGAGGAGCGAGACCCCCCCGGAACCGTGCGGTACGCAGGAATGCGTAGTCGCCGTGACGCTATCGCGATCCGTGCCGCCGTGTCGCCGGGGTCCCGGACCGACACCCGTCACTCATGGTAAGCATATGGGTACATACAGTGGCTAGGGGCCTGCGGCATCCAATCCTGAAGAATTGGCGGAGGGTTGACGTACCCATGCGCCGCGCGATCGAACCGTCCGCGTCTCAGGTCCGCCACCCCCTGTCCGGATCCGGCCGTCCGGTCACCACCGCGGCGACCGTCGTACCAGGTGCGAAGGCGCCCTCCTCCGCCAGCGCGACCAGCGCGTACAGCATCTTGGCGACATAGAGCCGCTCCACCGCGAGCCCGTGGCGCGCCGCGAAGTCCTCCGCGAACGCCTCCAGCGCGGGGCCCGTCCGCCCGTACCCGCCGAAGTGGAACCGGTCGTCCAGGCTCCACTCGCCGACCGGCCCGCCGAACGCCGCGGTCTGCAGCGCCCGCACCTCCCCGCCCAGGAAGCCGCCCTTCAGGACCGGTACGCCCAGCGCCCGCTGCCCCGGCGCCAGGCCCGCCGCCAGCCCGGCCAGCGTCCCGCCCGTGCCGCACGCCACCGCCACCACGTCCGCCCGGCCCCGCAGCTCCCGGCCCAGCTCCGCGCAGCCGCGCACCGCCGCCGCGTTGCTGCCGCCCTCCGGGACGACCACCGTGCCCCGCGGCGCGTCCCGCAGCAGCCGCGCCACCACCTCCGGGTCGCCCTTCGCGCGGTACGTCGCCCGGTCGACGAACACCAGGCGCATCCCGTCCGCCGCGCACCGCTCCAGCGACGGGTTCAGCGGCCGCCCGGCCAGCTCGTCGCCGCGGACCACTCCGATGGTCGGGAAGCCCAGCAGCCGCCCCGCCGCCGCGGTCGCCCGCAGGTGGTTCGAGTACGCCCCGCCGAAGGTCAGCACCGGCCGCCCGGCCGCCGCGGCCAGGTTCGGCGCCAGCTTCCGCCACTTGTTGCCCACCAGGTCCGGGTGGACCAGGTCGTCCCGCTTCAGCAGCAGCCGCAGGCCGCGCCGGGCGAACCGGTCGTCGTCGGCCGGCCGCAGCGGCGAGGGCAGCCGCGGCTCCAGGGCGGCGGCGGGGTCGAGGGAGGTCACCCGCCCATTGTGCGGCTTCGCGCGGCGTGCGAACCGATTCGCACCCATGATCGACTTTTCGCCGGATGGAAGCGCTGCGGAAATCGAAAACCACGTCTCTCTGCCCTCTTCTCCACTCTCCAATCCCACCCATTCGTGTAATGGCATCCTCACAGTGTGTACTGAAAGGCTTCGCCGGCAGGACGGATTCAGATCATCGAGGGGGACCTCTCATGTCGGTTGGTTCGGTTGGTTCGGTCGGCGACGGCGCCCGGGTGGAGCAGGACCCCCCGCAGCAGAGCCTCGGCACCGCCGCCGCGCGGAACCTGGCGACCACCACCAAGTCGGCGCCCCAGATGCAGGAGATCACCTCCCGGTGGCTCCTGCGGATGCTGCCGTGGGTGCAGGTCCAGGGCGGCACGTACCGGGTGAACCGGCGGTTCACGTACGCCGTGGGCGACGGCCGCGTCACGTTCGTGCAGACCGGCGAGCGGGTCGAGGTGATCCCCGCCGAACTGGGCGAACTGCCCGCCCTGCGCGGATACGGCGACGAGGCGGCGCTCGCCGAGCTGGCCCGGCGGTGCTCCCAGCGCGCGTTCGCGCCCGGTGACGTGATCGCCGAGGCCGGGGCCCCCGCGGACCGGGTCTTCCTGCTGGCGCACGGCAAGGTCGAGAAGGTCGGCGCCGGCCCGTACGGCGACGAGGCCGTCGTCGACGTCCTCGCGGACGGCGGGTACTTCGGCGACGCGTCCCTCCTCGACGGCGGGGCCACCTGGGAGTACACCCACCGCGCCGCCACCGCCTGCGTGACGCTGGAGCTGACCCGCGCCGACGTCCTCAACCTCGCCGAGCGCGCCGGGACCCTCGCCGAGCACCTGGCCGGCATGGCCGCGATCCCGCGGCAGCGGACCAACAAGTACGGCGAGAAGGCGATCGACCTCTCCGCCGGGCACCAGGGCGAGCCGGTCATCCCGCACACCTACGTCGACTACGACCCGTCCCCGCGCGAGTACGAGCTGAGCGTCGCCCAGACCGTGCTGAAGGTCCACACGCGCGTGGCGGACCTCTACAACCAGCCGATGAACCAGACCGAGCAGCAGCTGCGGCTCACGGTCGAGGCGCTGCGCGAGCGCCAGGAGCACGAGCTGGTCAACAACCACGAGTTCGGCCTCCTCGCCAACTGCGACTACGGCCAGCGGCTCCAGCCCCACGACGGCGCGCCCACCCCGGACGACATGGACGAGCTGCTGTCCCGCCGCCGGGGCAGCAAGATGTTCCTCGCCCACCCGAAGGCCATCGCCGCCTTCGGCCGCGAGTGCAACAGGCGCGGCCTGGTCCCCGAGAGCATCGACGTCGGCGGGCACCGCATCCCCACCTGGCGCGGCGTGCCGATCTTCCCCTGCAACAAGATCCCGATCAGCGAGGCCCGCACCACGTCCATCCTCTGCATGCGCACCGGGGAGTCCGAGCAGGGCGTCGTCGGCCTCCACCAGACCGGGATCCCCGACGAGATCGAGCCGAGCATGTCGGTGCGCTTCATGGGGATCGACGAGCAGGCCATCATCTCGTACCTGGTCACGGCCTACTACTCCGCGGCGATCCTGGTGCCGGACGCCCTGGGGATCCTGGAGAACGTCGAGATCGGCCGCTGGAGGTGAGGACCGGGTACGGGCGGGGCGCGCCCTGCACCGGCGCGCCCCGCCCGTGCCCCCGCCCCGGGACGTACGCGCACGAGCGGAGGAGGAGAGGGTGACGCTGACCGGCACGGACAGGACCGGCACGTGGTACGAGGACGGCGACCGGGACGCGGCGGCGCTCCTCGACCGCGCGCACGCCGTCGTCGCCCCCCGGCTGCGCGCCGACCTCGCCGCCCTGCCCGCCCCGCTGCGGCGCGTGGCCATGTACCACTTCGGGTGGGAGCACGCCGACGGCACACAAGCCGCCGGCCGGGCCGGGAAGGCGGTCCGCCCCGCCCTCGTCCTCGCCTCGGCCCGCGCCCTGGGCGGCGACCCGGACACCGCCGTGCGGGCCGCCGCCGCCGTGGAGCTGGTGCACAACTTCACCCTCCTCCACGACGACATCGTCGACGAGGACCGCACCCGCCGGGACCGGCCCACCGCGTGGGCGGTCTTCGGCGTGCCCGACGCGCTCGTCACCGGCGACGCCCTGCAGGCCCTCGCCCTGACCGCCCTCGCCGCGGAGCGGCACCCGGCGTCGGCGCCGGCCGCGGCCCGGCTCGGCGCGTGCGTGGTCGAGCTGTGCGCGGGACAGCAGGCCGACTGCGCCTTCGAGGAGCGCCGTCCCGGCGACGTGACCCTCGACGAGTGCCTCGCCATGGCCGAGGCCAAGACGGGCGCGCTGCTCGGCTGCGCCTGCGCCCTGGGCGCGCTGTACGCGGGCGCGGGGGAGGCCGAGGTCGCCGCGATGGACGCGTTCGGCCGGCAGGCCGGGCTGGCGTTCCAGTTGATCGACGACCTCATCGGCATCTGGGGCGACCCGCGGCGCACCGGCAAGCCGGCCGGGGCGGACCTGGCCGCCCGCAAGAAGTCGCTGCCCGTCGTCGCCGCGCTCACGTCCGGGACGGCCGAGGGCGCGGAGCTGGCCGAGCTGTACGGGCGGCCGGCCCTGGACGAGGAGGACGTGGCACGCGCCGCCGGGATCGTCGAGCGGGCCGGCGGCCGGGACTGGGCGCAGGCGGAGGCCGCGGACCGGATGGCGCGGGCGGTGCACGAGCTGTCGTGCGCGGTGCCGGACCTCGATGCAGCGGGGGAGCTGCTGGCGCTGGCTGAGTTCGTGACGCGGCGGAGCCACTGACCCCGGCCCGTACGGGCTGACGGCCCGCGCTCCCGGCCCGTACGGGCCGGCGGTCAGGGTCCGTGCGGCTCATGGTCCGGGTTTCGTACGGGTCGGCGGTCCGGGCTCGTAAGGCGGCGGTCCGGGGCTGTACGGTAATGATCCGGATCCGTACGGGTCCGTGGTTCGGGTCCCTACGGGCTAACGGTCCGGGTCCGTACGGGTCTCGGGCACGATGCGTTCGACGAGGGCGTCGACCGTCCGGTCCAGCTCCGCCGCGGGGAGCACGCCCGGCAGGGTGAGGTGTTCCAGCAGCAGGCCGTTCATGGCGAGGTACAGGGCGAGGACGGTGCCGGCGTCGCCGGGCAGCCCCGCGTCCAGGTGGAAGCGGATGTTGCGGTCGAGCTCCTCGCGCACGGCCCTGTTCAGTTCGGCCTGGAGCGCCGGGCGGCGGGTGGCCTCCAGTCGTAGCTCCAGCAGCGCCAGGTAGCCGGTGCGCTCCTCCGCCATCCGCCGGACCAGCCACTTCATCAGCTCGGCGACCAGTTCGCGGCGGGGCTCCGGGCGCATCGCCGTGTCGACCTGCTCGGGCGGCGGGGTCATGCGGACGTGGATGCGGGAGCCCGCCTGGGTGAGCAGGTCGTCCCGGCTGGAGAAGTAGTTGGACGCCGTACCGGCGGGGACGCCCGCCCGCGCGTCCACCGCCCGGAACGTCAGTCCCCGGGCGCCCTCGTGGGCCAGTACGTCGATGGCGGCGTCGAGCAGCGCGCGCCTGCGTTCCGGATTGCCGGCCACGGGCCTTCCTCCCTCTTCCGTCCCGTCCGTGCGACAGGTGTCCGAAAATCGTCCTTGCTGCAACCACTACGGACGTAGCACTATAGCCGTAGTGGTTGCGATCGCTCGCGGTCGGCCCCGCCACTTCCCGGATCCGAAGGACATGGTTTGCGCACTCTGACGTATTTCGTCGCCTGCTCGCTCGACGGTTTCATCGGCGACCCGAAGGGTGACGCCTCCTCCATGTTCCAGTTCCTGGACGAGGAGTACGTCGGCTACCTCGCCGCCGAGTACCCGGAGACCCTCAACACCGAGGGACGCCGCATGTTCGGCATCGCCGACGCCCCGAACAAGCACTTCGACACGGTCATCCAGGGCCGCGGCAGCTACCGGCTCGGCCTGGACGCCGGCCTGGCCAGCCCGTACGGCCACCTCCGGGAGATCGTCGCCTCCCGCACCCTCAAGACCTCCCCGCACCCGAACGTGGAGATCGTCTCCGACGACCTGGTCGCCCGCGTTCGAGCCCTGAAGGCGGAGGAGGGCCCGCTCGGCATCTGGCTGTGCGGCGGCGCCACCGTCGCCGGGGAGCTGATCGACGAGGTCGACGAACTCGTGATCAAGTCATACCCGCAGGTCTACGGCTCGGGGATGCCGATGTTCGGCGGCGCCGCCTTCGCCGTCACCGACTTCGCCCTGCGGGACGCCCGGACCTTCGGCAACGGCGTCGTCATCCGCTGGTACGGCCGAAACCGCTGAACCGCAATACCCTGGAGGCATGGGCAGCGAAGGACGCCGAACCGTCCGCCGCCCGCGGGAGGACCCGACCGCCGAGCCGGTGTGCCCCTCCTGCGGACAGCCTGTCGGCAAGGCCATACATCGACGCAAGGTGCTCGGCGCGTGGGTCCCCGCCTGGGAGCCCCGGCCGTGCCACAACTCGCGGTGCGACCGCTTCGGCAGGGCGCCGCAGAAGGACGGGGGCCGGCTGGGGAACGAGACGGGCAACAGCGCCGAGATCGGCTGAAGTCAGGCTCCGGGGGTGTCCGGCGTCACGCCGGAGGCGGGCGTACCGCTACAGTCCGCGCCATGTCATCGGAGTCATCGGAGTCATCGGAGTCGACCGAAGTCTGGACCGGCTGGTACCGGGACCGCCGCGGGGCGGAAGCCGTCCTCATCACGTCGGACGGGCGGGGCGTCAGCACCCGCGTCAGGGGCGTGCACTACGCGGGCGGCGGCTTCGCCGACCTGCGGGCGGCCGAGGAGAGCGGCGGGCTGCCGCTGGCGGGCTGCGTGCTCGAATGGGACCTGCCGCTGCCGGTGGTCGCCGACGGCACGTCCCAGCAGGCGACGCTCTGCTGCCTGCTGACGATCGGCGAAGCGCTGTCCGACGGGTCGCCGGAGCGGGTGGACCTGCAACTCACCCTGCACTACGGGGGAACGGCGTACGAGTCGGGGGTCACGGGCGGCGACTTCGACCGGGCCCTCGGCCGGATCCTGCGCCAGTTGCCGCCCGGCGCGCGGTTCGCCCGCGACCTGATCCAGGCGGCGTAGGGACGGCGGGGCGGCGACGGCGCCACCGCTCTCCGCGCCGCCGTCTCCTGGCTCCCCGCGCCCTGCTCCCCGCGCCGGGGCCCCGACCCGTGGCCCCGGGGCGTGGCGGTGGTTCGGGCGGTGGCCTGTGGCCCGGCTCCCCGGGGCGGTTCGCGGTGGCGGCTGTGGCCCGGCTCGTGAGGGCGGTTCGCGGTGGCGGCGCCCCGGGGGACGTCCCGGGGCGCCGCCGTGCGCGCGGGGCGGGAGGCCGTCAGGAGGCCGGGGCGAGTCCCGCCAGGCCGTACCGCCACAGGGAGTCGACGCGGGCGCGCTCCTGTGCGTTCGGCGTCGCGTTGGTGCAGGACGGGCCGGGCCCGCCACCGGACATCAGCTCGCTGCACGGGCCCGAGTAGTTGTCCGGCAGGCCCAGGACGTGCCCGGTCTCGTGGGCGGTGACCCGGGTGGAGTTGTAGATCTGGTTCTGCCGGTAGTCGAGGAAGATGTAGCCGCGGCCGTGCCCGTCGGTGCTGGCGTACGAGCCGCGCGAGTCGTTCCCCTCGTAGTACCGGAAGTCCGGGGTGCTGCCCTCCTGGAGCTTCACGTTGGCGACCGAGCTGTTCCAGATCTGCGTCGAGCGGGCTATCTGGGTGCGGAAGGAGGGGGCGTTGGCCGTCGAGTACACGACCGTGACGGCCTGGGTGTCGGGGACGGCGGCGCGCTTCTTCGCCACCGACTCCATGACCGCCTCGAAGAAGGCCCTGTTGGCCCGGGCCTCCTCCGCCGAACCGGCGTACGCCGCGTACCCGGCGGTGGCGGTCGCCGGCGTGAGGGGCGCCGGGGCGGCGGTGGCGGTGGTCGCGGGCACGGCCGCGAGGGCGGCGGCGACGCCCAGTGCGGCGGCCAGTACGGCTCTGGGGTACTTCATGGGGGGCTCCTACTCGTCCTGAACGGTGGGGTGGACGCGTTCGGTTGGGACAGAGTGTCGGGGAGCCCCGAGGCCGTACGGATGATGGCAGCCGGCGATAGCACCAGCGCATCACCTCCGGCAACGCCCTTCGATCTGAAGGGAATTCACGCGTTCACGGCGTCTGGTGTGGTGCGAGGCACCCGCCCTACGCTCGGGGCATGGAGCTGGAGGTGAGGCATCTGCGGGCGCTGTGCGCCATCGCCGACGCGGGCAGCCTGCACAAGGCCGCCCGGGTCCTCGGGACGAGCCAGCCCTCGCTCACGACCCAGCTGCGGCGCATCGAGACCGCCCTCGGCGCCGAGCTGTTCACCCGGGGACGCACCGGCTGCCGGCCCACCCCGCTCGGCCGGGACGTCCTCAGCCGCGCCCGTCCCCTCGTCGCCCAGCTCACGCTCCTCGTCAGCGAGACCCGCGCCGCCGCGGCCCGCACGGACGGCGCCCGGTTGAGGGTCGGCTCCACCGCCAGCCGCGCCCTCGCCGGCTGGCTGCGCCGGTTGCGGCAGCGGCTGCCCGGCACGGACATCACCCTGCACATGGACGTGTCCGCCAACGCCCTGCTGCGCGCGGTCGCCGCCGGGCAGCTCGACGTGGCGTTCGTCCACGAGGTGGAGGGCTGCCCGCTGCGCGTCCCCGAGGGACTGGAACGGCGGGTCCTGGTCGACCGGGAGCCGCAGTTCGTCTCCATGGCCCGCGACCACCCGGCCGCCGTCCTGCCCGTCGTCGACCTGGCCGACCTGGCGGAGGACCGGTGGATGGTCGACCCGACCGTCGACGGCGAGTGGGACGGGCTGCGGCGGGTCCTCGGCGCCGCCGGGATCGATCCGCCGGTGCTCCACGCCGACTACCACACGGCCGCGTCCCTCGTCGTCGCCGGCGAGGCCGTCGCCCCCTGCCAGCCCACCTCGGGCCCGCGCGACGACATGGCGATCCGCCCGCTGCGCGACGACCCGCTGGCCGTACGGCTCCTGCTCTGCCACCGGCCCGCGGAGGCCGGCGCGCCCGCGGCGCCCCTGTACGAGGCCGCCCACACCGAACTGGCCGCCGCCTACCGCGAGGTCGCCCTGCGCACCTCCGCCTACCGCCAGTGGCTGCTGCGCCACGGCAGCCCCCTCCTCCGCGCCGTCTGACCGCCCGTCCGGCCGTCACGCCCCGCCGCCCCGCTCCACCGCTCACTGGACCGCCGTGTGCCCGGCGGCCCCGCCGACGGCCCGGAGGCGTCGCCCGGGCGGGCTCCTCGTCTCCGGCCGTGCGGCGCGTGGCCGCAGGATCCGGCGCGTGACCGCAGGATCCGGTGCGTGGGGGCCGGCGGGGTGGTGCGGGGTGTGTGGGGGCCGGCGGGGCGGTGGCGGTGGGGGGCGCGGGTAGGTCAGCAGCGGGGGATGCCGGGGGCCGGGTCGGCGCCCACGTTCACGTTGCCGCCCCACATCCACACGTTGGAGTAGATGTGGCCGATGTCGTAGTCGATGACGGTGCCGTAGTACCAGACGCTGGTGCCGTAGGTGCCGACCTTCACGTACTGGCCGAGGGTGTAGCACTCGACGCCGGCCTCGGTCACCTTCGTCGTGGTGCCCCAGATGCGGCTGCTGGTGTTGGGCTGTTCGCGCAGGTTGCTGTGCGCCTGCACGGTCGTCGCGTAACCGGTGGTGCCGGTGGGCGCGGCCTCGGCGGTCCCGGCGGCGCCGAGCAGGGAGAGGGCCGCGCCGAGCACGAGCCCGGCGGCCGCGGTCGACCTGCTTCGCTTGGTCGTCATGGAGGTGCTCCTCGGTTCGTTCCGGTTGGGTTCGGTTCGTTTCGGGGTTCAGCAGCGGGGCACGTCGGGGTGGGGATCCGCGCCGACGTTGACGTTGCCGCCCCAGACCCACACGCCGATGTACCCGTGCGGGGAACCGGGGGTGTCGTCGAAGACGTTGCCGAAGTACCAGACTTCGGTGCCGTAGGCGCCGACCTTCACGTACTGGCCGCGGGTGTGGCACTGGATCGCCGCCGTGCTCACGGACCGCGTGGTGCCGAGGTGTCTGCTGTTCGTGGTGGCCGCCGCCCGGATGTTGCTGCCGGCCTGCACGGTGGTGTTCACGCCCTGCGCGGCGGCGTGCGCGCTGCCCGCCGTCGCGAGGGGGGAGAGGGCCGCGCCGAGCGCCAGGCCCACGGCCGCCAGCCCGGCGGATCGTCTCACCATCGGTGTCCCCTTCCCGCGGGGGTGTTCCCCGTCCGGCCGTACGACGGGAGGGGAGGGGCGCCCGTATGACCGGGTCGCCGGGGAACCTCCGCGAAGCGCGCCCGCGAGGCGCACCGCGGGCGTCCACTCGCGGGCCGCCCGCCGGACGGTTCGCACAGACGCCCCGACCCGCGGGGACGGGCGGGGGAGCGGCGCGAGCGGCGGCTCGGTGGCCCGGCGTACCGACGGTCCGGCGGTCGGGTGGCCCGGCGGTCGGGTGGCCCGGCGTACCGACGGTCTGGTGGCCGGGTGGCCCGGCGTACCGGTGGTCCGGCGGGCACGCCCTGGTCGGGGCCGCCGCGCGACGCCTTCGACCAACACCGGCGCCGCCCGGCCTCGCACCGGCCCCGCCCGGCCTGCCCGATCCCGTACGGGCCCCGCTCGGTCCCGTACCGGCGCCGGCCGGTCCCGTACCGGCCTTGCACCGGCCCCACCCGGCCTGCCCGATCCCGTACGGGCCCTGCCCGGTCCTGTACCGGCGCCGCCCGGTCCCGTACCGGCCTCGCACTGGTCCCGCCCGGCCTGCCCGATCCCGTACGGGCCTCGCCCGGCCCCGCCCGGTGTCGGCTGGGGTACGGCGCGAGCCGCCACCGGCTGCCGGAAGGTGGACTTTCGGCAGTGTCCTGACGGCCCGCGCCCTGCGTACGGTCGCCCCATGGAGAGCACAGCGGGAAGGGGCGCCGCGGCCTGGACGACGGGCGCGCTGCTGGTGGCGGCGACCGTCGGGGCGGGGCTGAGCGTACGAAGCGACTGGTGGGCGCTGCCGACCGCGGCGGCCGCCTTCCTGGCCGGCTGCCGACCGGGCAGGGCGTGGCCGAGCGCCCTCGCGCTGGGTGGCGTCCTCGCGGCGGGCGTGCTGGCGGTCCTGGCGGTGCCGTCCTGGTTCGTGCACGCCACCGTCTTCGTGGGCGTGGTGGTGGCCGGCGCCATGCTGCCGTGGTGCGCGGGCCGGTTCTGGTGGCAGTACCGGGAGCTGGTCCGGGCCGGCTGGGAGCGCGCCGCGCACCTGGAGCGCGAGCAGCGGCTCGTCGCCGAGCAGGCCCGGCTGCGCGAACGGGCCCGCATCGCCCAGGACATGCACGACCTGCTCGGCCACGACCTGAGCCTGATCGCCCTGTCCGCCGGGGCGCTCCAACTCGCCCCCGGCCTCGCCGGCGAGCACCGCGCCACAGCACGGGACATCCGCGCCCGGGCGGGCGCCGCCGTGGAGCGGCTCGGGGAGGTCGTCGGCCTGTTGCGGGAGGAGGACGCGCCGCCGGAGTCGACGCCGGGCAGCTCCCCGGACGCGGGGCTGGCCCGGCTGGTCGCCTCGGCGACCGCCTCGGGGCTCGCGGTGGAGCTGGGCGTCGAGGGCGCGGCACCGGCGGGGGAGGGCCTGCCGCCGGCCGTGGCGCGGGCGGCCCACCGCGTCGTCCAGGAGGCGCTCACCAACGTCGCCAAGCACGCCCCGGGCGCCACCGCCGTGGTCCGCCTGGTCCACGGCGACGGCCGGACGGAGGTGCGGGTGGAGAACGGTCCGGCGCCCCGCCCCCGGCCCGGCGCCCCCTCCGGCGGGGGGCGGGGCCTCATCGGCCTGGACGAGCGCGTACGGCTCGCGGGCGGCACTCTCCGGTACGGTCCGGAGGGCGGCGGCTTCGCGGTCACCGCCGTCCTCCCGCACACCGCCCCCGTACGCCCGTCGGAGCCCGCCGGCCACGCGGCGTCCGACCGCGTGGCGCCGGACCGCACGGCGTCCGATCGCGTCCCGCTCCCGCAGGAGCACCGCCGCGCCCGCCGCCGCGCCGGGCGGGCGCTCGCGGCCCTCGCGGTGGTCCCGGTGGCGACCGGCGCGGTCCTCACCGCCGCCCTCGTCGGCTGGGAGGCGGCCACGGCGACCCAGGCCGTCCTCGAACCCGGCGCCTACGCCCGACTGCGGATCGGGCAGGATCGGACGGAGGTGGCGCGGCTGCTGCCGGAACGTCAACTGGTCAGCCGGCCGGCGGTACCGGAACCGGAGGGAGAGGGCATCGCATGCGAGTACTACGCCATCACGGCCGACCACTTCGACGACCGGTCGGGCGACGCGTACCGCCTCTGCTTCCGCGGCGGCGCCCTGTGGTCCCGCGACGTGGTCACTCCGTGAACGGCGGCGCGCGATGATCCGGACACTGATCGCCGACGACGAGCCGATGGTCCGCGCGGGCGTCCGCGCCGTCCTCGCCACCGACCCCGGCATCGAGGTCGTCGCGGAGGCGGGCGACGGCCACGACGCCGTCGAGCTGACCCTCCGCCACCGGCCCGACGTCGCCGTCCTCGACATCCGCATGCCCGGCCTGGACGGCATCCGCGCGGCGGCCGAGATCCGCCGCGCGGCACCCGCCACGGGGGTGGTCGTCCTGACGACCTTCGGGGAGGACGACTACATCCTCCAGGCCCTCGGCAACGGCGCCGCCGGCTTCCTGATCAAGTCGGGCGAGCCCGAGGAGCTGATCGCGGGCGTCCGCGCGGTGGCGGACGGCGCCGCCTACCTGTCACCGAAGGTCGCCGCGCGCGTGGTCGCGCACCTCGCCGCCACCGGCGCCGGCGACCGGGCCGCCCGGCGCGACACCGCCCGCGAACGGGTCGCGGCGCTCACCCCACGCGAGCGGGACGTCCTGTCCCTGCTCGGCACGGGCCTGTCCAACGCCCAGATCGCCCGCCGGCTCCACGTCGTGGAGGGCACCGTGAAGGCCCACGTCAGCTCGATCCTGTCCCGCCTGGGCGTCGACAACCGGGCCGCGGCCGCCGTCGTCGCCCACGAGGCGGGCATCGTCCCGCCGCCGGACCGCCCGTGACCCGGCGCGCGTCGCCAGGGTCCGCGCGGTGAGCCGCCGCGCGGGCGGGCCCCCGACCAGCGCGGCGGCCACCGCGAAGGCCCCGCCGAGTACGGCGCCCGCGGCCACGTCGTGCGGGTAGTGCACGCCCACCAGCACCCGCAGCAGCGCGGCGGCCACCGCGAGCGGCAGCGTCAGCAGGGCCAGCCCGGGCCGTACGAGGGCCAGGCCGACGGCCAGAGCGGCGGCGAGGGTCGCGTGGTTGCTGGGGAACGACCAGTCGCCCGGCTCGGGGCACTCCGCCACCACCCGCGCGACCGCCCCGAGCGCCCGGCAGGGCCGCTCCTCGTCGACGATCAGCTTGACGGCCTCGCTCACCCCGTACGCCACGACGGTCCCCACCCCGGCCAGCACCGTCCCGGCGACCCGGCGCGCGTCCCCAGCGCGCAACCCCGCCCACCACACGGCGAGGAGCAGCACCCCGAGCACCACGAGCGTCCCCTCGGTGGCCACCTCCAACAGCCCGCCCAGCCACCCGGGCCCGTCCACCGCGGCCCCGCTCAGCGCCCGGTACGCGTCCGCGGAGGCCCCGGTGGTCACGGCCGTCGCACCGGGATCCCCCAGCCCCCCGGGCGCGAGCCACACGACGACGCCCCCGCCGATCCCGAGGGCACCCCCACCCCCTGCCAACCGAGCCGCCCGCGTGCCACGCCGAAGTCCCTTGTCCATGCCGCCGAAGCTAGAGGCCGACCCGCCCCGGAACCCCTGCCGAACAGCGGCTGCACCCCCCGACGAAAGTCAGGGCCGACCCCGATCCCGACCCCGACCGCCGAGGCCCCGCTCTCCGGGCGGCCGTCGGAGCGCGGCCTTGCCGCACGGCGCGACGGGCGATGTGGCCCGCCCCCGGATGGCCCCCGGCCCCGGATGGCCGTCGCCCCCGGATGGCCCCCGCCCCCGGACGGCCGTCGGAGCGCGGCGCGGACCCCCGGCCCGCACCGACGGGTCCGCGCCGACAGAACCGCGCCGACGGAACCGCGTCAGTGCGCGTCGTAGATGCCCCGGTAGTGGCCCAGGGCCGTCTCGCGGATCTTCTCGTCGCTCCACGAGGCGAAACGGTCGGGGGCCAGCCGCTCGGGGTCGACGAGCAGGTCGCCGGTGTCCAGGAGCATGTTCGCCAGCTGGCGGCCGACACCGCCCGCGTGCGTGACCCAGGACGCCTCCGCGCACCACAGGCCGGCCACCCCGGCGGGTCCGACCAGCGGGAGCTCGTCGGGGGTCAGGGCGAACACGCCGTTGAGGCGTCGCCCCCTCGGCGCCGTGCGGAAGACCGGCACGAGCTCGGTCGCCTCGGCGAGGGCGGGACCGAAGACGCTTTCGCTGAAGGGGAGTTCCGCGGAGGCGAGCGAGGCCGACGGAGTCAGCGGGAGCGGGGCGTGGGCGTAACTCCCCAGTCCGTAGCGGCGGCCGTGGCGGCGGGCGTAGACGGTGTGGTCGGGGTAGCGGACGATCGGCGCGTCGATGGGGGTGTCGTCGAGCCCGGGCAACTCGGCGGTGAACAGGTAGGGGTGCTGGACGTCCACCATGGGCAGCCGCACCCCGACCTCCGCCGCCAGCACGGGCCCCCAGATCCCGGTGGCCAGCACGACCCGGCCGGCGCGCAGCAGCGTGCCGTCCGCGCCCGCGCGCACGCCCACCACCCGGCCGCCCTCGGACTCCAGCGCCCGCACCGGCGTGCCGAAGCGGAAACGCGCCCCGCCCTCCTCCGCGGCCTCGACGAGGGCGAGGGTGAGCGCGACCGGGTCGGCCGCGCCGTCGGACGGCAGGTACAGCCCGCCCAGGGCGCGGTCGGCGTCGACCAGCGCGGGCGCCAGGGCGACGGCCTCGGCGGCGTCGACCACACGCGCCTCCAGCCCGACCCGCCCGCCCTGCTCGGCATCCCGGTGGGCCTGCTCCAGGCGGGCGGGGGTGGTGGCGACCTCCAGGCAGCCGACCTGCCGGAAGACCGGTGCGGGCACGGCCTCCGAGAGCGCGCGGTAGAGGGCGACGCTCTGCCGGGCCAGCGCCGTCAACTCCGGGCTGGCGCTGAGCTGTCCCACGAAACCGGGCGCCAGGCCGGTCGACCCGGGCAGCACGGCACGGTCACGGGCGTCGAGCACGGTCACCCGGTCGTGCCCCAGCCGCGTGAGGTGGTACGCGACCGAGGCCCCCACCACACCGGCCCCGACGATCAGGATCTCCTCCGCGGACCGCTTCCCCGCACTCATTCCCACACCCGTCTCCTCTGGTTCGGCAGCGCCGTCTCCCCGCACGCCCGGACAGGAAGGATCCTCGGCCACGGGCGACAGATGACCAAGCAGTCGGCGGATTCGGCGACAAACGGCCGGACGCCCCCGGCCGTCCCTGCCGATCGTTTCCCGACGCTCCGCCCACACGGCCGCACCGGGACGAACGGCCACCGTCGGCATCTCAGAATGTGGAACATGCGGTCTCAGGAGGCGAAAGGCCCCGCCCGCACGCCGGCTCACTGTTCTGGGCCGGGAATTGAACGGGCCACAGCATGGTCGAGTTGCGCAGGCGGCGCACCTGCGTGAACGACTACAGCACGCGGTCGTCCCCGCGGCCTCACCCGCCGCCCACCCTCCCAAGCTGCCGACGTGACCGAACTGTCCGCCGCCCACGACGCCGCCGTCACCGACCGGACCCGCCTGGCGGGCAGCGCGTACAGCAGCGATGGGGACCTGGCGGCCCGGCAGCTGCTCTACCGGTGGCAGACGCCCCGTTACGACCTGCCCGGCATCATCGGCGAGCAACTGAGCGGCGTACGCGGGCGCGTGGTCGACGTCGGCTGCGGCAACGGCACGTTCACCCAGCGGCTCCGCGACGGACCGTCCCCACCTGACCCTGCTCGGCCCGGACATCGTCTCCGGCATCCTCGCCGGTGTCCCCGGCCCGGTCGCCGTGGCGGACGCCACCCGCCTGCCGCTGACCACCCACCGGGAGCGTCGACGCCGCCTTGGCGCTGCACATGCTCCCTACCACGTCCCGGACATTCCCCAGGCGGACAGAGAGCCGTCCCGTGTCCTGACCCGTGACGGACTGGTGATCGTCTCCACCAACAGCGACCGCGACGAGGTCGAACTCGACGATCTGTGGCAACGGGCCACCGGCGACGTCCCGGGCACCGAACGCGGACCGGCCCGCATTTCGCTCAGCGCCCGCTTCTCCCTGGAGGAGGTCCCGGCCGTCCTCGGCGAGGAATCCGACCGGGTGGAGACGATCGAACCGCCCGGCACCGTCACCGTCCGCGATCCTGAACCGGTCATCGCCCACATGGCGTCCTACCGGGCGTGGGCGGACCAGCACGAGGTGCCCTTCGACGCGACCGTCGACCGGGCCCGTGCCCTCGTCACCGACCACATCGGTCAGTACGGGGCGTACGAGATCACTTGCCCGGGAGGCGTCCTCGTCCGCCGCCGATGAGGCGCCGACGGGGCCGGCGGGAGGGGTCCGCGCGGTCTTCCCGGCCCCGTCTCCCGTCGCTCTCCCGAAGGTTCTCGGGAACAAGGGTCTCGGGAACGCGGAAGGGCCCGGCCGCTCGGTGCGGCCGGGCCCCGTTCATGCGTTCCGGCCCGCGGCTCCCCTGCGGGGCCGCGGGGCGGGGATCACGCCTTCTTGGTCTCCCAGAAGATGCGGTCGATCTCGGCGATGAGCTCCAGGGCCTTCTCGCCGGTCTTCGGGTCCGTCGACGCCTTGGCGGCCGACAGGGCCTTCAGGGTGTCGTTGACCAGCTGGTGCAGCTCCGGGTACTTCTCGAAGTGCGGGGCCTTGAAGTAGTCGCTCCACAGCACGGAGACGTGGTGCTTCGCCAGCTCGGCGCGCTGCTCCTTGATCACCGTGGCGCGGGCCTGGAAGTGCGGGTCGTCGTTCGCGGCCATCTTCTCCTGGACGGCCTTGACCGACTCGGCCTCGATGCGGGCCTGAGCAGGGTCGTAGACACCGCAAGGCAGGTCGCAGTGGGCGCTGACCTTGACCTTCGGGGCAAACAGGCGGGAAAGCATGCAGCTGTCCTTCCTCGTGATCGTCTTCTCAGGTGGGACATTACTCGGTGAGGGACCGGTTTTCGCGAGCGCCCCCTGAGGCTTAGGACAAAAGTCCGGGGTGATCATGGGACCGGTGGAGGAACCGCACGTGGGAACCCCGGCAGGTGGTGGACGCTGATGACGGAACGAGGGCGCGGGCCCTTGCTGCCCTTCGGGATCGCGGAGGTGACGGGGCCCTCCATGGTGCCCACGCTGCACCACGGGGACCGGCTGCTGGTGCACTACGGGGCGCCGTTGCGCCCCGGCGCGGTGGTCGTGCTGCGCCATCCGCTCCAGCAGGACCTGCTGATCATCAAGCGGCTGGTGGAGCGGCGCGACGGCGGCTGGTGGGTGCTGGGGGACAACCGGGCCGCCGAGGCGGTGGACAGCAGGGCCTTCGGGACGGTCCCCTCCGAGCTGGTGCTGGGCCGGGTCCGGGCGCGGTACCGGGGCGTCCGGCCCGGGCGTCAGCGGTCCGTCGGCGTCGTGCTGGCCTGGCTGCTCTCGGCCGTGCGGCCGGTGCTCGCGGACCGCTCGGTCTCCAAGCGCTTGCGGGCCCGGTAGGCGGCCACGTTGGCGCGGGTGGCGCAGCGGTCGGAGCAGTAGCGGCGGGAGCGGTTGGTGGAGGTGTCCAGGTACGCGTTGCGGCACGGGGCCGCCTGGCACAGGCCCAGCCGGTCCGCGCCGAACTCCGTGAGGTGGAACGCCAGGCCCATGGCGGCGACGGCGGCGTACCCGGCGGTCGCGTTCGACGGGTGTTCCGCCAGGTGCATGTGCCAGCGGGGGTGGCCCTCGTCGTCGAGCAGGTCGTGGCCGGAGATCTGGGGGCTGACCGGGAACTCCAGCAGCAGCGAGTTCAGCAGGTCCACCGCCCGCGCCGGGTCGCCCTCGTCGGCCGCCGTGAAGACCGCCCGCAGCCGCGCCCGCACCGCGCGGAACCGGGTCACGTCGCCGTCCGTCACCCGGCGGGACATCTGGGACATCTCGATGAACAGGTCCCGCACCGCCTCGACGGAGGTGAGGGAGTCCTTGTTGCGCGCCGGCTCCTCGGTGTTCACCAGACGCACGGCGTAATCCGAGTAATAGGCCAGTTCCACGAGAAATCCTTACCGGAGCGGTCTTGGGTTCGACGGTTCAAGGGTAAGAGACGAATGTGGAATTCGGGTGTTACTGGATGGATTGTGTCCAGTCCGCCCCCGGGCCGGGAGGCGCCTTCGGGCCGGGGGGCGCTTCCGGGCCGGGGGGTGCCTCCGGCTCGACCCGGCCGGTCCAGCACCCGGCTCCGCCGGCCCACTCCCGGCCCGGCCACCCCCGGCCCGGCCACTCCCGGTTCGGCCGCCTCTGGCTCGCAGCCCCCGGCTCGCAGCCCCCGGTTCGGCCCGGCCGCCTCCGGCCAGGTTCGGCCGGTTCAGCCCCAGGCCCACCCGCCACGGCCGGCGCCGCACGGCCGCGCCGTGCGCGGAAGAAGGGGCCGCGTGGAGAAGGGGCGGTACGGGCGCCGGTGCCCGTACCGCCCCCTCGCCGCGCGGCTCGCCGAGCCGGTCAGAGGACCTTCGACAGGAACGCCTTCGTCCGGTCGTGCTGCGGGTTGGTCAGGACGTCCCGCGGGCGGCCCGACTCGACCACCACGCCGCCGTCCATGAAGACCAGCGAGTCGCCGACCTCGCGCGCGAAGCCCATCTCGTGCGTGACGACGACCATCGTCATGCCCGACTCGGCCAGGTCCCGCATGACGTCCAGCACGTCGCCCACGAGCTCCGGGTCGAGCGCCGACGTCGGCTCGTCGAACAGCATCAGCTTCGGCTCCATGGCCAGCGCGCGGGCGATCGCCACCCGCTGCTGCTGGCCGCCGGAGAGCTGCGACGGGTAGTGGTCGGCGCGGTCCGCGAGGCCGACCCGGTCCAGCAGCTTCAGCGCCCGCTCCCGGGCCACGGCCTTGGTCTCCCGCTTGACCTGGACCGGCGCCTCCATGACGTTCTCCAGGGCCGTCATGTGCGGGAACAGGTTGAAGCGCTGGAACACCATGCCGATGTCCCGCCGCTTCAGCGCGACCTCGCTGTCCTTGAGCTCGTACAGCTTGTCGCCCTTCTGGCGGTAGCCGACCAGCTCGCCGTCGACGTACAGCCGGCCGGCGTTGATCTTCTCCAGGTGGTTGATGCAGCGCAGGAACGTCGACTTGCCGGAGCCGGACGGGCCGATGAGGCAGAACACCTCGCCCGGCGCGACCTCCAGGTCGATGCCCTTGAGGATGTGCGCGGCGCCGTAGGACTTGTGGACGCCCTCGGCCTTCACCATGGCGGTCGCGGTCATGCCGTGCCTCCCTGCCGGCTGGAGAACGACAGCAGGTGCGTCTTCACCTTCTGCCAGGGGGTGGCCGGAAGCGAGCGCGAGCTGCCGCGCGCGTAGTACCGCTCCAGGTAGTACTGCCCGACGCTGAGGATCGAGGTCATGATCAGGTACCAGGTGGCGGCCAGGAAGAACATCTCCACCGGGGCGCCGGACGACTGCCCGATGTCCTGCGCGTGCTTGAACAGTTCGGCGTACTGCACCGCCGCCACCAGCGAGGTCGTCTTCAGCATGTTGATGACCTCGTTGCCCGTCGGGGGCACGATGACGCGCATCGCCTGCGGGACCACGATGCGGCGCAGCGTCTTGCTGTGGCTCATGCCCAGCGCGTGGGCGGCCTCGGTCTGGCCCTCGTCGACCGCGAGGAGGCCCGCGCGGCAGATCTCGGCCATGTACGCGGCCTCGTTCAGGCCCAGGCCCAGGAGCGCCGTCAGGAACGGCGTCATGAAGTCGGACCACTCGTCCTTGTAGACCGGCCCGAGGTCGATGTAGGTGAAGACCAGGCCCAGGTTGAACCAGACGAAGAGCTGGACCAGGACCGGGGTGCCCCGGAAGAACCAGATGTAGAACCAGGCGATCGACGACGTCACCGGGTTCTTCGACAGCCGCATGACGGCGAGGAGGATGCCGCCGACGATGCCGATGGTCATCGACAGGACCGTCAGGAGCAGCGTCTGGCCGACGCCCTCGATGATCCGGTCGTCGAAGAAGTAGTCGGGGATGGCGCCCCAGTTGATCTTGCCTTGAGCGAACGCGTACACGATCGCGGCGAGGGCCGCGATGGCGACGGCGGCGCTGACGTACCGGCCGTAGTGGCGGACCGGAATCGCCTTGATCGCCTCGGGGCCGGAGGGCGGGACGGTGTCCTCCGGGCCCTTCTTCTCGATGTCAGTTGTCACAGTGGTGGTGCCTCTCAGTGGCCTGCTGGTGCCCGGCCGGGGGTCAGGAACCGCCGTTGATCTTGGCCTCGGTCACGGCGCCCTGGGAGACGCCCCACTTGTCGAGGATCTTCTTGTACTCGCCGTTGGCGATGATCGCGTCCATGGCGGCCTTGATCGCGTCGCGCAGCTGCGTGTTGCCCTTGGCGACCGCGATGCCGTACGGGGCGGCCTCGACCTGCTCGCCGACCATCTGGAAGTCCTTGCCGCCGCCGGAGGTCTTCACGGTGTACGCGGCGACCGGGAAGTCCGAGGAACCGGCGTCCGCGCCGCCCGCGCGCAGGCGGGTCTGGGCCAGCTGGTCGTTGTCGAAGGACTCGATCGTGATCGCGGGCTTCTTGCCGTCCGCGCACTTCTTCGACTCGGCCTTGGCCAGGTCCTCCGAGACCGTGCCGCGCTGGACGACGATCTTCTTGCCGCAGAGGTCCGACCAGGTCTTGATGCCCTTGTCGTCGCCCTTCCTGGTGTAGATGGAGACGCCGGCGTTGAAGTAGTCGACGAAGTCGACGCCCTCGCCGACCTTCTTCCCCGTCTCCGGGTCGATGCCCTCCTGGCGCTCCTTCGTGTCCGTCATGGCGGACATCGCGATGTCGTACCGCTTGGCGCGCAGACCGGTGACCAGGGTGTCGAAGGTGGCGCCCTCGAACTCGAACGTCACGCCGAGCTGCTTGCTCATCGCCTCGGCGAGGTCGGGGTCGATGCCGACCGTCTTGCCGTCCTTGTCCTTGAACTCGACGGGTGCGTACGCGATGTCCGAACCGACCTTGATGGAGCCCTTGTCCCGGATGGCCTGCGGCAGCCTGTCGGCGAGCGGGGCGGAGGTGACCGCCGCGCCCTTGGTCTCCTTGTCGGAGGCGCCGTTCTGCGTCTGGTCGCCGCACGCGGTGAGCAGCAGGGCGCCGGCGACCGCGGTCGCAGCGACCGCGGCGGTCCGGGACGACCGCGGCGTCCAGGTCTTCGCGGCGGTCGAGCGGCGGGTGGTGCTTGCGGTCATGGTCGGGTTCCTCCGGCGGGTGAAGGGAATGCCAAGGGGTCGGGCACGCGCCTTCGAGTGTCGCGACCTCGTGTGATTACGGCATCTTGCCATTCGGACCACCCCCCACAAGGGGCTCCGCATGTCAAAATCGGATAACGGGTGACCCCTGAACCTCAACGCCCCGGCCCATCGCGGCCGGACCTTCTGCGGACCTCTCGGTACCGCGCCGGAAAATCTCCTGCCGATCTCGGTATCCGGACGGGATTGCGGTTGCAATCCGGAGCCGGAGAGGACGTGTCCAGACATTCGCCTATGAGTCATGTCACCGAGGCGCGGAGCACTCCGGGGCGAATGGCCGGATGTGCCGCCCCGGCGGTCCGGCGCGGCGGACCGCCCGGCGGGGCGGCCCGACCGTTCCGGCCGGGGCGCCGCGGGGGCCCGGTGGCCGGCCCGCGGGAATCGGACTCGTCCGGCGGGGCCTCCGTCAGGTAAGAAGGATCCTTACACCCCTCATCCGGGGCTCAGGGCGCGTTGTGCGGCGCGCCCGCGCGTCCGTACCAGTCCCCGCGGGGGCGGGCCAACCGCCTGACGCGAGGCACGGACGCGGTGCCCGCCCACCCCTCCTCAACCAGGAGTGGCAACCCTCGAACATGAAGAATTAAGGGGTAAACCCACATGGCAGCGGAGATCGTCAACCCTCGTAGCGACAGCGACACCGCAGGCGGTGCGCAGAGCGCTTCGGACGAACCCTTCGATCCGGCATTCGCCCTCCACCGGGGCGGAAAGATGGCCGTGCAGGCCACCGTCCCGATCCGCGACAAGGACGACCTGTCCCTCGCGTACACGCCCGGCGTGGCGAAGGTGTGCAGCGCCATCGCCGAGCGTCCCGAACTCGTCCACGACTACACCTGGAAGTCCCAGGTCGTCGCCGTCGTCACGGACGGTACGGCCGTCCTGGGCCTCGGCGACATCGGGCCCGAGGCCTCGCTCCCCGTGATGGAGGGCAAGGCCATCCTGTTCAAGCAGTTCGGCGGCGTGGACGCGGTGCCCGTCGCGCTCGCCACGACCGACGCCGACGAGATCGTCGAGACCGTCGTCCGGCTCGCCCCCTCCTTCGGCGGGGTGAACCTGGAGGACATCTCGGCGCCCCGGTGCTTCGAGATCGAGCGGAAGCTCCAGGAGCGCCTCGACATCCCGGTCTTCCACGACGACCAGCACGGCACGGCCGTCGTCACCCTCGCGGCCCTGCGCAACGCGGCCAAGCTCACCGGGCGCGGTCTCGGCGACCTGCGCGCCGTGATCTCCGGCGCGGGTGCGGCCGGTGTGGCGATCGCGAAGTTCCTGCTGGAGGCCGGCCTCGGCGATGTCGCGGTCACCGACCGCAAGGGCGTCGTCAGCCGGGACCGGGACGACCTGACGCCGGTCAAGCGGGAGATCGCCGAGCTCACCAACAAGGCGGGCCTGTCCGGCTCGCTGGAGTCGGCCCTCGCCGGCGCGGACGTCTTCATCGGCGTCTCCGGCGGTACGGTGCCGGAGCCCGCGGTCGCGTCGATGGCGCCGAACTCGTTCGTGTTCGCCATGGCCAACCCGAACCCGGAGGTCCACCCCGACGTCGCGCACAAGTACGCGGCGGTCGTGGCCACCGGCCGGTCGGACTTCCCGAACCAGATCAACAACGTGCTGGCCTTCCCCGGGATCTTCGCGGGCGCGCTCCAGGTGCGGGCCTCCCGCATCACGGAGGGCATGAAGATCGCGGCGGCCAACGCGCTGGCGGACGTCGTCGGCGACGAGCTCGCCGCCGACTACGTGATCCCGTCGCCGTTCGACGAGCGCGTCGCCCCGGCGGTCACCGCGGCCGTCGCGGCGGCCGCCCGCGCGGAGGGCGTCGCCCGCCGCTGATCCACCCGGAGGGCCGTGCGGCCACCCCGTGCGGGGGTGGGCCGCACGGCCCTTCGGCGTGCCGGGGCGGGTTCCCCCGGGCCCTGTGTCTTGGGCTCCCTGTGCCTGCGGCCCCTGTGTCTTGGGCTCTCTGCGCCTGGGGGCTCTGTGTCTCGGGTTCCTCGTGCCCTGAGCCACCCGCGCTTCGGGCTCCTCAGCCCCCGGGCCCCGAGCCCCGCGCCCCGGGCCCCGAGCCCCCGCGCCTTGGGCCCCCGTACTCCGGGCCCTCCGCGCCTTGGGCTCCCGCGCCCCGCGCCCCCGGCGCGGGATCCGCCGGACGGGCCGGTGCCGGGGCGGAAGCGGGTGGAGGGACGCGTGTCACACGGGGGCGTGGTTCCGTCGCGTACCGTGCGCCCCTAGTCTCAGGGCCATGTTCGCTGCCTATGCCGCACGTATCGACCGCGATCAGCCCCTCAACGGCCTTGAGCTGGGCGACCGCCCTGAGCCCGAGGCACGGCCGGGCTGGACCACCGTCACCGTCAAGGCCGCCTCCCTCAACCACCACGACCTGTGGTCCCTGCGCGGGGTCGGCCTGCCCGAGGACAAGCTGCCGATGATCCTCGGCTGCGACGCCGCCGGCGTCGACGAGGACGGCAACGAGGTCGTCATCCACTCCGTCATCGGCCAGACCGGACACGGGGTCGGCCCCCGTGAGCCCCGCTCCATCCTGACCGAGCGCTACCAGGGCACGTTCGCCGAGCGGGTCGCCGTGCCCGTGTGGAACGTGCTGCCCAAGCCCCGGGAGCTGAGCTTCGAGGAGGCCGCCTGCCTCCCCACCGCCTGGCTCACCGCGTACCGGATGCTGTTCACCAACGCCGGGGTCCGCCCCGGCGACTCCGTGCTCGTCCAGGGCGCGGGCGGCGGCGTCGCGACCGCCGCGATCGTGCTGGGGAAGGCCGCCGGGCTGCGGGTCTTCGCCACCAGCCGCGACGAGGCCAAGCGCAAGCGCGCCGTCGATCTGGGCGCCGTCGACGCGTTCGAGCCGGGCGCGCGGCTGCCGCAGCGGGTGGACGCCGTCATCGAGACGGTCGGCGCCGCCACCTGGTCCCACTCGGTCAAGTCCCTGAAGCCGGGCGGCACCCTGGTCATCTCCGGCGCGACGAGCGGCGACCGGCCCTCGCACGCCGAGCTGACCCGGATCTTCTTCCTGGAGCTGAAGGTCGTCGGCTCGACGATGGGCTCCAAGGAGGAGCTGGAGGACCTGCTGTCCTTCTGCGCCGCGACCGGGGTCCGGCCGGTGATCGACGAGGTGCTGCCGCTGGACCGGGCGCGGGAGGGCTTCGCCAAGATGGAGTCCGGCGACCTGTTCGGGAAGGTCGTGCTGACGCCGGCTTCCTGACGCCCTTGTCCTGACGCGCCCTTGAGGGCCCGTCAGGTCTGCTGGTGGGATCTCCGGCATCGCGTCGCGTACGAGCGTCACGTCACGCCATGCCGGAGGTTCACCATGCGTACCACCGTCAGCGCCGTCGCCCTCGCCGTCCTGCTCGCCGGGGCCTGCCCCGCGGCCGGGGCGGCCCCCGCACCCCCCGGAGCGCCCGCCGCGTCCGGCGTCCCCGCCCTCACCGACGACCGCGGCCGCGTCCTCACCCTGCGCGGCTGGAACGTCGAGGACAAGGCCCACCGCGGCGACGCCGCCCTGTCCGCCATCACCGAGCGCCACTTCCGCGACCTCGCCGCGCACGGCTTCGACTTCGCCCGCCTCCTGGTCTTCTGGGACGACCTGGAGCCGGTCCGCGGCCGGTACAGCGAGGCGTACCTGCGGAAGATCGAGCGCGTCCTGGACTGGGCCCGCGCGTACCGCGTCCACGTCGTCATCGACGCCCACCAGGACGTCTTCGGCCCGGCCTTCGGCCACCGCGGCGTACCGGAGTGGGCGACCCGCACCGACGGGCTGCCGTTCACGCCGCACCCCGACGACTGGTTCGCCGAGTACTTCGAACCGGCCGTGCAGCGGGCGTTCACCCACCTCTACGAGGACGAGGACCTGCGCGCGGCACAGGCCGCGATGTGGCGGGTCCTCGCCGACCGGTTCGGGGACCACCCGGCGGTCCTCGGGTACGACCTGATCAACGAGCCGATGGGGGAGCGGCGCGACGGCGAGGACCTCGCCGCGGCGGCCCGCCGCATCGAGGCCGAGCAGCTGACGCCGATGTACCGGCGGCTCGCGGCGGCCGTGCGCTCCGCGGACCGGGACGGCTGGCTGTTCGTCGAACCGACGCCGATCGTCGGCGAGGGCGTGCCGACCGGGCTCGGCCGGATCGACGACCCGAAGGTCGTGTACGCCCCGCACTTCTACAACACGGCGATGGAGGCGGGCGCCGACTACGATCCGGCGGCCGGCTGGATCGAGGCGTACGAGGCGGCGGTCGTGGAGTACGCCCGGACGCACCGGGTGCCGGTCGTCGTGGGGGAGTGGGGCCCGCTGGACAACTCCCTGCCGAACACGGGGCGCTTCTACCGCGACGCGCTCGCCTCGCTGAACCGCTACGCCTCCGGCTGGGCGGGCTACGTGTGGTGCTACGGCGGCGGGTACTGCGCCCTGGACGCGGAGGGCCGGTTCCGCCCCCACAAGGGCCTGACGGCCGCGCCGTACGCCACGGCGGTGGCGGGAGCGGTGCGCGGGGAGGCCCACGCCCCGGACGCGTACCGCGTCACGTACACCGCCCGTCCCGGCACCACGGAGCTGTCCCTCCCGCCCTCCCCGCGCGGCTGGCGCGTCGAGGCCGAGGGCCGCGCCCGGCCCCGCCCGGCGCGGGTGCCGGCGAGCGGGCGGGCGGCGCGGGTGGAGGTACGGGCGGTCCCGGGCGCGACGGTCACCCTCCACGTCACCCGGCGCTGAGGCACGGGCCTCAACCGCCCCGCCGGTCCCCGTCCGGGCGGAGCAGGGAAGTGATGCGGGACGCCGCCGCCGCCAGGTGGCGGCGGGCCTCCGACACCTGCTCGGACGTGACGCCGTGGTCGCGGGCGGCGTCCCGGACCTCGTCGCGGAAGCGGTCGAGCAGCCGCTCCAGGTCCCGGGCCGGATCGCCGGAGGTCCCGGTCTCCGCGCCCCGGTCCGGGGCGGGTCCGGGGCCGGTCTGTGCGTACGGGGGGCAGGAGCCGCCCCCAGGGCCGCCGAAGAGGCTGCCCAGGCGGCCCGTCAGGTCCGCCAGCCCCTCCCGCACCCCGGGGGGCCAGTCGCCCTGCGCCAGGTGCTCCTGAACCTGCCGGACGACCTTCCGCACCTCCTGGCCGGCCAGGTCCCGGGCCTCCTCGGCCTGGCGGCGCGCCTTCCGCGCCTCCTCGCGGGCGCGGCGCGCCTCGTCCTTGGCCCGCCGGGCCTGCTCGCGCCACTCCTGCCCGGCCCGCCGCAACTCCTCCTTCGCGGCGCGCCACGCCTCCCAGTCCGGCCCGCCGCCCGGCCGGCCCGCCGCGCCCCGCGCTTCGTCGAGGGCCTCGGCGGCCAGCTCGGACACCGACTCGCGGATCTCCTGCTCCAGGTCGGCCAGCTCGCCCCTGCGCGCCGCCAGCTCCGCACGGCCGGCGTCGGTGATCGCGTAGACCTTGCGACCGCCCTCCGTCGTGTGCCGGACCAGCCCCTCGGCCTCCAGCTTGGCGAGCCTCGGGTAGACGGTGCCCGCGGAGGGCGCGTACCGGCCCTGGAAGCGCTCCTCCAGGAGCCGGATCACCTCGTAGCCGTGGCGGGGGGCCTCGTCGAGCAGCTTCAGCAGGTACAGCCGCAGACGGCCGTGGGCGAACACGGGGGGCATGTCACCGCGCCCTTCCGCAGGAGCCGTCCCCGGCCGCGCCGGCCCCGGGGACACCCACGGCACCCGCCCCGGCCGGGGCGGCGAGGGGAGCGCCGGCCCGGCCGTCCCGGTACGCGGCGGCCGGCGCCCCGCCGTGCCGGCCGGCGGCCGGGCGCGGGCCGTCCGCCCCGCGCCCGCCGAGCGCGGTCGCGGGGGCGTCGGGGGCGCGCCCCGCCGACCCGGTGACGGACCACTCCGGCATGGTGCTGCCCTCCTCGGCTTCCCGGCCCGGCGCTCCCGCCCCGCCAGGACACGGCATATCGCGTCTGCGTTTCCCTGCACGATATATCGCGGACGAGACAAGTCAAGACCGTCATCAACGGACAAATTGCCCTAGCGTATGGCTCATGGACGCGACATCGAGCGGCGCGCTGCTGCTCTGCCGGGCCGCACCCGACGCGGTCGCCGCCCCGGCCCGCCTGCTGCGCGAGCACGTGGTCCTGGCCCCGGCGGGCGCGGGCTGGAGCATCCTCGTCCCCGAGGGCCGCCCCTGGCTCGACGGCTCCGAACCGGTCGAACGGATCGCCACCGGCTGGGCCACCGCCCTCGCCGTCGGCGCGCCCTGGCCGGTCGTCGCCCTGTGGTGGGACGGCGAACGGGCCGGCCACACCCTCGCGTACGGGTTCCGCAGGCCCGTCGACTACACCTGGCTCGCGGACGGCACCCCCGTCGGCGAGGACGAGGCCATGATCACTTTCGCCGAGCGCCTCGGCCTCGACCCGGTCCTCGACGTGCAGGACCTCCAGGCCCTCACCCGCCCCGACCCGGACGCCGACGCCCGCGCCCGCCTCCTCGGCCTCGTCGCCGTGCTCGCCCGCCTCGGACTGGAGCCGCCGCCCGGCGTGCAGCCCGGCGAAACCACCCCGCGCCTGCGCGCCGCCGCCCGGGCCCGCCCCGGCGCGCGCGACATCGAGGGCCACGGCTGGCGCGACGCCGTGCGCGCCGAACTGAGCGCCGCCGACCAGGGCGGGCTCGGCCCCCTGGCCCGCGTGCCGCGTGCCGTCGCCGGCGTCCAGCTCGCCGTCGGCCTGCCGCTCCTCGCCTGGGCCCTCGCCCGGCGCACCCCCAGTCCCGGCTGGGCGGCCACCGGGGCGCTGCTCGCCCTCCAGGGCGCGCTGGGCCTCGCCTGCGGCCGGACGCACGCCCGGGAGCGGTGCCCCGCGCCGTAGCGGCTACTCGTCGTCCTCGTCGTCCAGCCGCGCCAGCCACGTCGCCAGCCGCTCGACCGGCACCTCGAAGTCCGGGTTCAGGTCCACGAACGTCCGCAGCTGCTCGGCGAGCCACTCGAAGGTGACCTCCTCCTCGCCACGCCGCTTCTCCAGCTCCTCGATGCCGCGATCGGTGAAGTACAAGACACGTCTCCTGAATCCTGCCGGGGCGCTCCCCGGGTGGTCCCTCCCAGGGTAGGGCGGCCGGCGCGCCGGAGGGCCCGGCACCCCCTCGGGTGCCGGGCCCTCCCACTCGCGCGTACGGTCGCCGGTCAGGCCTCGAAGACCTCGTTGACCAGCTGCGCCTGCTCGGCCTGGTGGCGCTTGGCCGAACCGACCGCCGGGGACGAGCTGTGCGGCCGCGAGATGCGGCGCAGGCGCTCGCCCTGCGGGATGTCCGCGCCGACCGCCAGGTCCAGGTGGTCGATCAGGTTCAGCGCGATGAACGGCCACGCGCCCTGGTTCGCCGGCTCCTCCTGCGCCCAGATGTACTTCTCGGCGTTCGGGTACTTGGCGATCTCGGCCTGGAGCTGGGCGCCCGGCAGCGGGTACAGCCGCTCCAGGCGGATGATCGCCGTGTCCGTGACCCCGCGCTTCTGCCGCTCGGCCTCCAGGTCGTAGTAGACCTTGCCGGAGCAGAAGACGACCTTGCGGACGGCGGACGGCTCCGCCGACGCGTCGCCGATGACCGGGCGGAACGCGCCGGTCGTGAACTCCTCCACCTTCGACGCGGCGGCCTTCAGGCGCAGCATCGACTTCGGCGTGAAGACGACCAGCGGCTTGTGGTGCGGGTTGTGCACCTGCCACCGCAGGAGGTGGAAGTAGTTCGACGGGAGCGTCGGCATGGCGACCGTCATGTTGTTCTGCGCGCACAGCTGGAGGAAGCGCTCCGGGCGGGCGGACGAGTGGTCCGGGCCCTGGCCCTCGTAGCCGTGGGGCAGCAGCAGCGTGACGCCGGAGGTCTGGCCCCACTTCTGCTCGGCGGAGGAGATGAACTCGTCGACGACGGTCTGCGCGCCGTTGACGAAGTCGCCGAACTGGGCCTCCCACATGACCAGCGCGTCCGGGCGGGCCAGCGAGTAGCCGTACTCGAAGCCCATCGCCGCGTACTCGCTGAGCAGCGAGTCGTAGATGTTGTACCGGGCCTGGTCCTCGGACAGGTAGAGCAGCGGGGTGTAGTCCTCGTTGGTCTCCTGGTCCACCAGCACCGCGTGGCGCTGGCCGAACGTGCCGCGGCGGGAGTCCTGGCCGGCGAGCCGGACCGGGACGCCCTCCATCAGCAGCGAGCCGATGGCGAGGGTCTCGCCCATGCCCCAGTCGATCGTGCCGTCCTCGATGGACGCCGCGCGGCGCTGGAGCTGCGGCATCAGACGCGGGTGCACCGTGATGTGGTCGGGGATGTTGACCTGCGACTCGGCGATCCGCTTGATGACCTCCTGCGGGACGGCCGTGTTCACGTCCTCCGCCGGGAAGCCCGCCTGCGGGTCGACGCCGGGCACCGGGCTGGGCTGCGCCGTGGCCTCGCGGACCTCGGTGAAGACCTTCTCCAGCTGGCCCTGGAAGTCCTGGAGCGCCTGCTCCGCCTCCTCCAGGGTGATGTCGCCGCGGCCGATCAGCGACTCGGTGTACAGCTTGCGCACCGAGCGCTTCTTGTCGATCAGCGAGACCATCGCCGGGTTGGTGAACTGCGGGTTGTCGCCCTCGTTGTGACCGCGGCGGCGGTAGCAGATGAGGTCGATCACGACGTCCTTGTTGAACGTCTGGCGGAACTCGAAGGCGAGCCGCGCCACGCGGACGCACGCCTCCGGGTCGTCGCCGTTCACGTGGAAGATCGGCGCCTCGATCATGCGGGCCACGTCCGTGGCGTACATCGAGGAGCGCGAGGACTCCGGGGCGGCGGTGAAGCCGACCTGGTTGTTGATGACGATGTGGACCGTGCCGCCCGTGCGGTAGCCGCGCAGCTGCGACATGTTCAGCGTCTCGGCGACGACGCCCTGGCCGGCGAAGGCCGCGTCGCCGTGCAGGGCGACGGGCAGGACGGTGAAGTCCGTGCCGGCCTTGCCGATGATGTCCTGCTTGGCGCGGACGACACCCTCCAGGACCGGGTCGACGGCCTCCAGGTGGGACGGGTTCGCGACCAGGCTGACCTTGATCTGCTCGCCGTCGAGGCCGGTGAAGGTCCCCTCGGCGCCCAGGTGGTACTTGACGTCGCCGGAGCCGTGCATCGACTTCGGGTCGAGGTTGCCCTCGAACTCGCGGAAGATCTGCGCGTACGACTTGCCGACGATGTTCGCCAGGACGTTCAGGCGGCCGCGGTGGGCCATGCCGATGACGACCTCGTCGAGGCGGGACTCGGCGGCCGAGTCGATCACCGCGTCGAGCAGCGGGATGACGGACTCGCCGCCCTCCAGGCTGAACCGCTTCTGACCGACGTACTTCGTCTGCAGGAAGGTCTCGAACGCCTCCGCCGCGTTCAGCCGGCGCAGGATGCGCAGCTGCTCCTCGCGCTCCGGCTTGGAGTGCGCGCGCTCGACGCGGTCCTGGATCCACTTGCGCTGCTTCGGGTCCTGGATGTGCATGAACTCGATGCCGGTGGTGCGGCAGTACGAGTCGCGCAGGACGCCGAGGATGTCGCGCAGCTTCATCATCGACTTGCCGCCGAAGCCGCCGACCGCGAACTCGCGCTCCAGGTCCCACAGGGTGAGGCCGTGCTCGGTGATGTCCAGGTCGGGGTGCTTGCGCTGGCGGTACTCCAGCGGGTCGGTGTCGGCCATGACGTGGCCGCGGACCCGGTAGGAGTGGATCAGCTCGAAGACGCGCGCGGCCTTGGTGACGTCGTCGTCGTGCGACGCGTCGATGTCCTTGAGCCAGCGGACCGGCTCGTAGGGGATGCGCAGCGACTTGAAGACGTCGTCGTAGAAGCCGTCCTCGCCGAGGAGGAGGTTCGCGACGATCCGCAGGAACTCGCCGGACGCGGCGCCCTGGATGACGCGGTGGTCGTACGTCGAGGTGAGGGTCATCACCTTGGAGATGCCCAGCTTGTTCAGGGTGTCCTGCGACGTGCCCTGGAACTCGGCCGGGTAGTCCATCGAGCCGACACCCATGATCACCGACTGGCCGGGCATGAGGCGCGGCACGGAGTGGACCGTGCCGAGGCCGCCCGGGTTGGTCAGGGAGACCGTGACGCCGGTGAAGTCGTCCATCGTGAGCTTGTTCGCGCGGGCGCGGCGGACGATGTCCTCGTACGCCTGCCAGAACTCGAAGAAGCCCAGCGTCTCGGCCTTCTTGATGGCGGCGACGACGAGCTGGCGGTCGCCGTTCGGCTTCACCAGGTCGATGGCGAGGCCGAGGTTGACGTGCTCCGGCTTCACCAGGGTCGGCTTGCCGTCCTTGATCTGGTACGACCAGTTCATGGAGGGCATCGCCTTGATGGCCTGCACCATCGCGTAGCCGATGATGTGCGTGAAGGAGATCTTCCCGCCGCGGGCCCGCTTCAGGTGGTTGTTGATGACGATGCGGTTGTCGAACAGCAGCTTCACCGGGACGGCGCGGACCGAGGTGGCGGTCGGCATCTCCAGCGAGGCGTCCATGTTCTTCGCGACGGCGCCGGCCGGGCCGCGCAGCGTCACGAACTCCGGACCGGCCGGGGCCTCGGCCGCCGGGGCGGACTTGGCGGCGGGCTTCGCGGCGGCCGGCTTGGCGGCGGGGGCCGCCTTCGCCGGGGCGGCGGGGGCCTGCGCGGGAGCGGCGGCGGGCTGCGCGGGGGCGGCGGGCTGGGCCTTCGCCGGGGCGGCGGGCGCGGCGGCCTGCTGGGCGGGCGCGGCCTGGGCCGGGGCGGGGGCCTGTGCGGTGGGCGCCTCCGCGGCCGGGGCCGGCTGCGTCACGGTGCCCGCGGCCCCCGAGGCCGCGGGAGCCTCGCCTGCGGGCTTGTCCGCCGAGCCGGAGGCACCCGGCTTGTAGTCGGCGAAGAAGTCCCACCAGGCGCGGTCGACCGAGTTGGGGTCCTGGAGGTACTGCTGGTAGATCTCGTCGACGAGCCACTCATTGGCGCCGAAGGCGGCCGCGGGGCTCTGGCCCCGGCCGTCTTGGTCGGACGAGATGCTCGAGTTACTGGGGGACTGAGACGACACGGCGGCAACCGCCCTCTTCCGCTTCACAAGGTGATGGACAGCGGAAATAAAGGCTACGCCTCTACGAGCGGAAGGTGCAGGCCGGGCGTGCCATCGTCGCGTACATCACATCGAACGGTGGGTTTCACGGCGAGAAACGACGGGAAACAAGCGTGGTTCGGCGGTGAACGGGTAGCCGTGGGCTGAGCTGCGGCTTCCGCACTCCGCACCCCTGAGCGGCTCCGCCCCACGTCCGGACGGGTACGCCGTACACATACACGGACCCCGGGCGGTTCCGGTTCGAACCCTATGTCAACCGCGCTGCTGCGGAATCCCCGGAAGGGTGACGAGGATGCGGCAGCCCCGCGCGGATTCGGCCACGCCTATCCGGCCGCCGTGGAGGTCCACGGCCCAGCGGGCGATGGCCAGGCCCAGCCCCGTGCCGCCGTCGCTGCCCGGTCCGTGCGGCGCGGGGACGCGGCCCCGGTTGAACCGCTCGAAGACCTTGTGCCGCTCCGACTCGGGGATGCCGGGGCCCTCGTCCACGACCTCCAGGACCAGCGACTCCGGGAACGGGCCGCGCCGGGCCCGTACCGTGACGCGGCCGTGCGGCGGCGAGTGCTTCACGGCGTTGTCGACGAGGTTCGCCACCACCTGGTGGAGCCGCTCCACGTCCGCGTGCGCGGTCAGTTCGGGCGGCGACACGTCCAGGTGCAGGTGCACGTCCGTACGCGTGTGGGGGCCCGACCCGGAGCCGACGGGGCGCCGGGAGGCGGCCAGGCCGGCCTCCTTCAGGACGCCCGACAGGTACGGCCACACCTCGAAGCGGCGCGACCGCAGCGGTACGACGCCGTTGTCCAGCCGCGACAGGTCGAGCAGCGTCTCCACCAGGCGGCCCAGCCGCTCGGTCTGGGCCAGCGCCGTGCGCATCGTCTCCGGGTCGGCGGCCGAGACGCCGTCCACGACGTTCTCCAGGACGGCCCGGAGCGCCGCGATCGGGGTGCGCAGCTCGTGGGAGACGTTGGCGACCAGCTCCTTGCGGTTCCGGTCGACGGCCTCCAGGTCGTCCGCCATGCGGTTGATCGTGGAGGCGAGGTCGCCGAGCTCGTCGCGGCGGTCGGCGCCGCGGACGCGGCGGGTGTAGTCGCCGTGCGAGATGCCCTTCGCGACCTTGTTCATCTCGTCGAGCGGGGCGGTGAGGCCGTGCGCGACGAACTGGGTGAGCAGCAGGGTCGCGATCACGGAGAAGACCGTGATGAACCGGAGTTCGGTCTCCGTCCGCAGGGCGACCAGGAGCAGTCCGGTGGTGATGAAGACGGAGACGACGACGAGGGTGCCGAGCTTCGTCTTGATCGAGATGGTGACGGAGCGGAGCCTTCCGCGCAGGCCGCGTCTCCGGCGGCCCGCGCCGTCCCCCGCGGCCCGGCGCCCGCGGCCCGCCGCCGGGCACGGGCGGTCGGGCCGCCCGCCGCCCGCCGCCTCGGCGCCGCCGTGGCCCGCCCCGCGGGTGCCGTCGCGGGTCCCGGAGCGCCCGCGGCTCACGGCGCCGGGGTCTCCAGGGCGTACCCCACACCGTGCACGGTACGGATCCGCTCGGCGCCGATCTTCCGGCGCAGCGCCTTGATGTGGCTGTCCACGGTCCGCGTGCCCGAGGCGTCGGCCCAGTCCCACACCTCGGCGAGCAACTGTTCGCGGGAGAGCACCGCGCGCGGCGTGTTGGCCAGGCAGACGAGCAGGTCGAACTCGGTCGGCGTCAGGTGCACGTCGTCGTTCCGGACGCGGACGCGGCGCTGCGCGTGGTCGATCTCCAGTTCGCCGAGGCGCAGGATGCCGCTGCGGGGCGTGACCGCCGCCAGAGCGGCCCGCTCGACGCGCCGCAGCAGCACGTGGACCCGGGCCACCAGCTCCCGCATCGAGAACGGCTTGGTCATGTAGTCGTCGGCGCCGACGCCGAGCCCGACGAGCATGTCCGTCTCGTCGTCCCGCGCGGTGAGCATCAGGACCGGCACCGGCCGCTGCGCCTGGACGCGGCGGCAGACCTCCAGCCCGTCGAAGCCCGGCAGCATGACGTCCAGGACCATCAGGTCCGGCTGCCACGCCTCCGCGGCGTCGACCGCCGCGGGCCCGTCCGACGCGGTCTGCACGAGGAACCCCTCGGCCCGCAGGCGCGCGGAGACGGCCTCCACGATGGTCGTGTCGTCCTCGACGACCAGGACCCGGCGCTGGGTACCCGGCGTGACCGCGTTGCCGGTGTGGCTGGTGTGTGCGTGCTCCATGCCCCGCCCCTGTCGCGTCCTGCGCGAGCTGTAGTTCCGTGCGTTTCCGCCAACAACATAAAGGCAGGAACCGGGTCGCGGCTACGCGGGGCGAACCCCGAGGTGGACCACGTCCGGTACGCCCCGGGCAACGGGGACCTCTTCCGACCGTACCCCGCTGAATCCGGCATTCCGCAAGGTCTCTTCGAAATCGGCGGACGGTCGGGCCGACCAAACGGCCAGTACGCCACCGGGGTTGAGGCGGCGCGCGCAGGCCGCCAGGCCGGACGGCGAGTACAGGCTGTCGTTGCCTTCCGTCACCGTCCAGTCCGGTCCGTTGTCGATGTCGAGGCAGAGCGCGTCGTACGTGTCGGTGACGTCCGGGTCGTGGACGTACGCGACGAGGTCGGCGTGGACCAGGGCGGTGCGCGGGTCGGCGAGGGCGGGGCCGGAGAGGGCGGCGAGGGGGCCCTCGCGGTGCCAGTCGATGATGGCCCGCTCGCGTTCGACGACGGCGATGCGGCCCCACGCGGGGTCGGCCGCGGCGTGGGCGAGCGAGAAGCCGACGCCGAGCCCGCCGATGAGGACGGAGGGGCGGGCGGGCCGGGTGTCCCCGAGGGCGCGCAGGGCGGCGTCGACGAGGAGCCGCTCGGAGCGGCCGTCGGAGGTGTCCATGAGGAAGGTGCCGTTGGCGATGATCTCGAAGTGGTCGTCGCGCCGCCGCAGCACGACTTCACCGTACGGGCCTTCACGTCGGTCGAGCGTCACGGGCATGCGCCCCACCTTATGCAAGGCGGGTGCGGGGCGGCGCCGTTCGGGGCCTGACGGTCAGTCGGCACCGTCCGTTCCGCCGTCGCGCACGACCCCGGTGAGCGGGCCCTGGTACCGCCACCCCAGCGACGTGTAGAGGGCGCGTCCCTGGACGGTGGCGCCCAGGACGCCGGTGGTGGCCCCGGCCTCGGCGGCGGCGTTGTGGAGGAGGCGCATGACGGTGCCGCCGAGGCCGCGCCGCCGGTGGGCCTCGTACGTCTCGATCTGGTCGAACACGGCCGTGCGGCCCGTGGGGGCCACCTGGCCGCGCGCGGCGAGCGAGCCGTCCCCGGCGAGGACGCGCAGGAGGTGGACGCCCTCGTGGACCTCGGTGTGCAGGGCGTACCCGGCGGGCAGCGCCGGGGCGGGGGCGGGGCGCAGGTCGGTGTACATCATGAAGCCCGGGTCGTCGGGGACGGTCCAGCCGGGGGTGATCCAGCCCTCGACGTCCTCGGGCTCGGCGAGGACCTTCAGCCAGGCGTACGGCTGCGTCACGGTCTCGCAGAGCTTGCGGACGGTCGGCTCGTCGGGCTCGGGCACGACGTGCCGGAAGACGTGGCGGCCCAGGCCCACGTCGATGCGGTAGCCCCACGGCTCCTCGGCGGGCGGCGGGGTGCCGCGGGAGACGGCCCAGCCCCGGACCCACGCCGCTGTAATATCTGCATTGCGCATGGGGCCATTACACACGAACGGGTGGGGCGACGCCACGGTGTAACAAATGGTGCGACTCGGGTGACTCTCTGTTTCGGTGGCGAGGGGGGCGTACGAAGGGAGAACCTGATCATGCGAAACCCCACAACCGGTGGCGGCCCGTCGCGCCGCGTGGCCGCGTCCGCGGTGGTCGGCGCGCTGGGCCTCGGCCTGGCCGTGCCCCTCGCCCTGGCCGCACCGGCCGCCGCCGCGGCCAAGGGCGGCACGGCCGCCCGCCTCGGCGGCATCGTCGTCTACGACGCGAACCCCGGGGTCGAGAACGACGTGACCGTCGGCGTCCTCCTCGGCGAGCTGGCGATCCAGGACGAGGCCGGGGTCGCGGCGGGGCCCGGGTGCCTCCGGCGCAGCGACGTCCTCGTCACCTGCGGCCCGGCCGCCGGGGTCGCCCGGGTCGTCGTCCAGACGCGGGACCTGGACGACCGGGTGTACGTCGCGGCGCCGTTCGACGCGGCCGTCGACCCCGGGGCCGGCGCCGACGACGTCACCACGCACGGCGGCGGCGACCGGATCACCCTCAGCGACGGCGCGCCCGGCGACCGCGTCGCCTCCTGCGGTACGGGCGCGGACGCCGTCGAGGCGGACGCGGGCGACACGGTCCCGGCGAGCTGCGAGGAGCGGCTCAGTCCAGCCACATGAGCACGGCGTCCCCGTCGCGGGCGGCGGCGCCGAAGAACGGGACCAGCGCCTCGTAGTAGGCCGTCACGTACTCCAGGGACTCCCCCCGCTCCCAGACGACCACCGGGTACACGTCCGCCCGCGCCAGGTCCTCGGGCCCGACCCCCTCGACGAGTCGCTCGACGGGGGTGCCCCGCAGCGCCTCGGCGGCGGCCCGGACCCGCTCGGGCGTCAGGTAACGCGGCGGGGTGTAGCCCCAGTCCTCGGCGTCCGGTATCGCGTCCTCCCCGAAGACGACGTCGACGGGGAAGCCGATCCGCGACAGCAGGAAGTCCAGCGCGTGCCACGCCTTGTCGGTGTCGAGGCACCGGGCCTCCGCGTCACCGCCCCCGCCGCCCAGCTCGGCCTCGACCAGCTCGTCCACCCGCTCCTGCGCCCACTGCGGATCCCCCAGTGCCCGCTCGAACTCGTCGGCGGTCAGCCTCACGTACTCTCCGATCATGCTCATGAGCGGATCGTAGGCGCCGCCACTGACAGCGCCGCCGGGTGCGAAGGGCTCCGGCCGCCCGGCGATCACTCCGGGCGGAGCCGTTTCCCCGGAGGACCCGGCGGGGGCCGGGCGGGTCGGCGCCGGGGCCCGGCGTACGGGCCGCCGCGGGGGTCAGGGCCGCGCGCGGTCCATCAACCGGGCGAGGGGAGTCGCAGGAGCCGCTCCAGGCGCGAGCCGCCGCCGGTCGCCGGGCACGTGCCGCGCGCCCGCGGGGGCGTGCGGACCGGCCACGGCTCCACGGTGGGGGTGACCAGGATCCCCGCCCCGGCCAGGTGGCGCCCGCCGCGGCGAAGGGCGTCGACGTCACGGTGAACGGGTACGCGGCCGGGGCGGCGGGGGAGGCGGGTCGGCGGTGCCGGCAGCCCGCCGAGGACCCGCCCCGGGACGGTCCCGGCCGACAGGGTGACCGCGCACCTGTCGAGGACGCGGGCCCGGGCCGCCCCGGTGAAGCCGAGCGGGATGCCGGTGAGGACCTGAGGCGCCAACAGCGCGGCGCCCGCGTCCCGCACCGCGCGGGCCAGGATCGGCACCGGCGCGTTCGGCGCGCGCCCGCACGCCGGGGAGGGGGCGGTGAACATCAGGACGCCCAGGAGGTGGGCGCTGTGGTAGCCGCGTACGCCGCCCGGGCGCGCCCCGCGGGCAGCAGGGCGTAGTACGGGATGCGGGCGCCGACGGCCGGTTCTGCCCGCGCGTCGTCGGTGCGCAGGTCCGCCCGCAGGGTGGGGATGCCGACGTTCAGGATCGCGCTGCCGACGTTCGCCGTGAGCCCGCCGGTCGGCAGTGTCAGCGGCAGGCCGCGCCGCCCGCGCGAGGACGCCCGGCCGCCGGGGGAGCGGCGTCCCCGTCCGGCCCGGCGGGCGCGCCGGTCCGGCGGACGCGCCCCGCGCGCGACGACCTCCACAGGACCGGGTTTCGCAGCAGCTCGCTCCGGGCGCGCCCCGCGCGCGTGAGGCCACCTGCTGGACGGTGTCCTCACCGAGGCCGCGGAGCCGCGCGCGTGAGGCCGTCCGTCCGGACGTACCCGCGCTTGGGGCAGTCGGGGAGCGCGTCCCGCGCGCGTGAGGTCGTCCGTCCGGCGCTGCTCTGGAACGTGCACGCGAACGCCGTCGTGCTCCGCGTACCACCGCGACCGGCTTCGTCGACACCGCCGTTGGGGCCGTCAGCACCGGCCGTGGCGAACGCCGTGCGAGAGCACGGTACGGCGCCGCCCGCGGTCCCGCCGGTGGACGGCCGGGCGGTCGGCGGATCGTCCGGAGGCCCGCTCCCCCTGGCCGTTTCCGACCCGGAACCGGCTGCGCGCGGGCGGGCCTTCACCGCCCCGCCGCGAACTCCCGCGCGGGCGAGGGCGGTGCGCCGCGACCCGCGGGAGCCGGCCGGCGACCGGGTGTCGCTCCCGTACGGACCGGCGGGCCGGCGGGTTGACGGCCGGGCGACGGCCTGCCGGGTGACGGCCCGACAGGCCGGCGGGTCGACGGACCGGTGGGGTGGATGTGGTGGGGGCCGGTGATCGCTCAGAGCGAACAGGCACGGGGAACACCGGAGGGCTCAGGAGCATTGAGTCTGTGTAGCTCAACTTGACTGCCGAAGGGGAGATCATGGCTTCGACGTCCGAATCGCTCACCCTGCCCGTGCTGCCGCTCGACGGCGAGGTCGTGCTGCCGGGCATGGTGGTGCCGCTGGATCTGTCCGACAACGAGGTGCGCGCCGCCGTCGAGGCCGCCCAGGCCGCCGCGCGGGACGGGAGCGGCAAGCCGCGGGTGCTGCTGGTGCCGCGGGTGGACGGGACGTACGCGGGGATCGGCGTCCTCGGCACGGTCGAGCAGGTCGGGCGGCTGTCCGACGGCGATCCCGGAGCGCTCATCCGGGGCCGGGCACGCGTGCGGATCGGGGCCGGGACGACCGGGCCGGGCGCCGCCCTGTGGGTGGAGGGCACCGTCGTCGACGAGACCGCGCCCGACCCGCTGCCCGGCGCCGTCACCGAGCTGGTCAAGGAGTACAAGGCCCTCGCCACGAGCTGGCTGCGCAAGCGCGGCGCCTGGCAGGTCGTCGACCGCGTCCAGCAGATCGACGACGTCTCCGCCCTGGCGGACAACTCCGGGTACTCCCCCTTCCTCACCACCGCCCAGAAGGTCGCGCTGCTGGAGACCGTCGAGCCCGTCGCGCGGCTGAGGCTCGCCACCGAGCAGCTCCGCGACCACCTGGCCGAGCAGGACGTGGCGGAGTCCATCGCCAAGGACGTCCAGGAGGGCGTCGACAAGCAGCAGCGCGAGTTCCTGCTGCGCCGTCAGCTCGAAGCCGTGCGCAAGGAGCTCCGCGAGCTGAACGGCGACGACCCCGACGGCGGCACGGACGACTACCGGTCCCGCGTCGAGGGCGCGGACCTGCCGGAGAAGGTCCGCGAGGCCGCCCTGAAGGAGGTCGACAAGCTGGAGCGCGCCAGCGACCAGTCCCCCGAGGGCTCCTGGATCCGCACCTGGCTGGACACGGTCCTGGAGATGCCGTGGAACGAGCGGACCGAGGACCGGTACGACATCCGCGGCGCCAAGGAGGTCCTCGACGCCGAGCACGCCGGGCTGGAGGACGTGAAGGAGCGCATCACCGAGTACCTCGCCGTCCGCAAGCGCCGCGCCGACCGGGGCCTCGGCGTCGTCGGCGGGCGGCGCGGCGGCGCCGTGCTCGCGCTGGTGGGGCCGCCCGGCGTGGGCAAGACGAGCCTCGGGGAGTCCGTCGCCCACGCGATGGGCCGCAAGTTCGTGCGCGTCGCGCTCGGCGGCGTACGGGACGAGGCGGAGATCCGCGGCCACCGGCGGACGTACGTCGGCGCCCTGCCCGGCCGGATCGTCCGCGCCGTCAAGGAGGCCGGGTCCATGAACCCCGTCGTCCTCCTCGACGAGATCGACAAGGTGGGCTCCGACTTCCGGGGCGACCCGGCCGCGGCCCTGCTGGAGGTCCTCGACCCGGCGCAGAACCACACGTTCCGCGACCATTACCTCGAAGTCGAACTCGACCTCAGCGACGTCGTCTTCCTCGCCACGGCGAACGTGCTGGAAGCCATCCCCGAGGCGCTCCGCGACCGCATGGAGCTGGTCCGGCTCGACGGCTACACGGAGGACGAGAAGATCGTCATCGCGCGCGACCACCTGCTGCCCCGCCAACTGGAGCGGGCCGGGCTCGACCGGGACGAGGTGGTGATCGAGGAGGCCGCGCTGCGCAGGCTCGCCGGCGAGTACACCCGCGAGGCCGGTGTGCGCAACCTGGAGCGGTCCGTCGCCCGGCTCCTGCGGAAGGTCGCCGCCCAGGCCGAACTGGGCGACCGGGAGCTGCCGTTCACCGTCCGCGAGGACGACCTGCGCGACCTCATCGGGCGGCCGCACCACGTGCCCGAGTCCGCCCAGGACCCGGCCGAGCGCCGTACGTCCGTCCCCGGCGTCGCGACCGGCCTGGCCGTCACCGGCGCGGGCGGCGACGTGCTGTTCGTCGAGGCGTCCCTCGCCGACGCGGAGACCGGCGCGGTGGGGCTCACCCTCACCGGGCAGCTCGGCGACGTGATGAAGGAGTCCGCGCAGATCGCGCTCTCCTTCCTCCGCTCCCACGGCGCGGAGCTCGAACTGCCCGTCACCGGCCTCAAGGACCGCGGCGTCCACATCCACTTCCCCGCGGGGGCCGTGCCGAAGGACGGGCCGAGCGCCGGGATCACCATGACGACCGCCCTCGCCTCCCTGCTCAGCGGCCGGCTGGTGCGGACGGACGTGGCCATGACCGGTGAGGTGTCGCTGACCGGGCGCGTGCTGCCGATCGGCGGCGTCAAGCAGAAGCTGCTCGCCGCCCACCGGGCGGGGATCACCACGGTCGTCATCCCGAAGCGGAACGAGGCCGACCTCGACGACGTGCCCGCCGAGGTCCTCGACAAGCTGGAGGTCCACACGGTGACGGACGTCCGGCAGGTCCTGGACATCGCCCTCGCCCCCGCGACCGCCGGCGCCGGGTCGGAAGCCGGGTCCGACGAGGCGGCTCCGGCGGCGCCCGTGGCCGCCTGATCCCCGCGCGCCGATCCGTACGGGCCCGGAGGAACCCGTACGGGTCGGCGCGGCCGGTCTGTGACGGGCCGGCCGCTCCGCCACGGGCACCGGCCGACCGCCCGGGCAACCGCCCGACGCGGGCCGACCGCACGAGTGCGGATCTGCCGGTCGACCGGCCGCGGACTTGCCGTTCGGCCCGACGCGGGCCGGCCGCACGGGTGCGGACCTGCCGGTCGACCGGATACGGGCCGGCCAACCGGATGCGGACCGTCCGTCCAGGCGAAGATCGGCCGCCCGGGCGCGGACCTGCCGTCCGGCCGGACGCGGACCGGTCGGCCCCGGGGCGTCGGCGCGCCGGGGCTTTTTCCGCGCCGCTGCGGCTCCGTGCCGCCGCCGCGCACGGATTCCGTCGGGGCGCGCAGCGCCTATGCTGAGGGCGCTCCAGAACGCCTGAGTGGGGTCCGGCCGTATGAACCGTTCAGCAGTGCACGTGATGATCGTCGATGACGAGGACCTGATCAGAGAGGGCCTCCGGCGGATCGTCGACGGGTTCGACGGCACGCGCGCCGTCGCGGCGTGCACGGGTTCTGAGGCGGCGGTCGCGGCGCGCGAGCACCGGCCGGACGTGGTCCTGCTCGACGTCCGCATGCCCGACCGGGACGGTCTGAGCGTCCTCGCGGACCTGCGGGCCCTGCCCGATCCGCCCGTCGTGGCGATGCTGACCACGTTCGACGCGGACGAGCACCTGTCGGCGGCGCTGCGCGGCGGGGCGGCCGGGTTCCTGCTGAAGGACACCGCGCCCGAGCAGCTCGAATACCTGATCAAGGAGCTGGCGGCGGGTGGCCGCGTCATCGCGCCGAAGGTCGCCCGGACGGTCGTCGACGGTTATCTGCGCGCGCAGGGCGGGGAGCCGGAGCACCGGCGGGCCGCGCCCGGCGTCGGCCCGCGGGCCGACGAGCTGACGCCCCGGGAGCGGGAGGTCCTCGTCCTCCTCGCGGAGGGCCTGTCCAACTCCGAGATAGCGCGGCGGCTGCTCATCGGGACGACCACGGTGAAGGACCACGTCAGCACGGTGCTCGGCAAGCTGGGCGTGACGAACAGGGTGCAGGCGGCGGTACGGGCGCACCAACTGCGGCTCGTGCGGTGAGGTGGCGCCGCTCGACCGCCGAGCGGGTCCTCGTGGCCGCCGCGGTGGCCGAACTCCTCACGGTCGCCGGGGCCTTCACCGCCCTGTCCCTCGCCGTGTGCGCGGCGGCGCTGCTCTCCCTGCCGCTGCGGCGGCGCCTGCCGGTGGCCACGCTGTGCGCGACCCTGCCGTCGATGTTGACCGGGCACCTGTGGCTGCCGCCCATGGTGGCGATGTTCGAGGTGGCGTCCGGCCGGTCCCGGCGCCGGACCGCGGTGGCCTGCGCCCTGCTCTTCGCGGCGGCGGCCTGCCCCTGGCCCCTGCGCGACTTCACCGCGATGACCCGCCAGGAGGTCCTCACCTCCGTCGAGGCCGCCGCCCTGATGAGCATGGGCCCCACCGCGCTGGGCCTGCTCGCCGCGACCCGCGTCGAGTTGCGCGCCCGCCTCGCGGACCTCACGGCCACCCGCGAGCGGGAGCAGCGCCTGGAGTCGGAGCGCGCCGTCGCCCGCGAACGGGCCCGGCTCGCCCGCGAGATGCACGACACGGTCGCCCACCACGTCGGCATCATCGCCGTCCAGTCGGGCGCCCTGCGGGCCGCCGAGACCGCCGACGCCTGGAAGCGGGACACCGCCGAGAACATCCGCCGCCACAGCGTGCAGGCACTGGAGGAGCTGCGTGACATGGTCGGCGTGCTGCGCGCCTCCGACCCGGACGCCGCCCGGTCCGCCGGCCGTACCGGCCTCGACGGGCTGCGGGACCTCACCGACGACAGCCTCCTGGACGTCACGGTCGACGTGACCGGCCCCCGGACGGCACCCGCCCCGGACGTGGAGTGCGCGGTGTTCCGCATCGTCCAGGAGTCCCTGAACAACGTCCGCAAGCACGCCCCTGGCGCCCGGGTGGCGGTCCGCGTGGCCCCCGCCCCGGACGGGCGCTCGCTGACGGTGGAGGTCCGCAACTCCCCGCCGCCCGATCCCGTACGGCTCCCGGCCCGGCGCCCCGCCCCGCACGCGGCCCCCGCCCCGGACACGGCCCCCGACCCGGACACGGCCCCCGCCCCGGACACGGCCCCCGACCCGGATTCGGCCTCCCACCTGGGCGCGGCCCCCGGCCCGCACGCGGCCCCCGCCCCGGACACGGACCCCGGCACCGTCCCGCCCGGCGCCGGTCTGCCCGGGGGCGGGCACGGGCTCGTCGGGTTGCGGGAGCGGGCGGAACTGCTCGGCGGGTCGCTGTCGGCGGCGCGCTGCCCGGAGGGCGGGTTCACCGTACGGGCCGTCCTGCCGCTGTGACCGGCCCCCCGGTCGGAGGGGGCCGACCGGCGGTTCCGCTTCCGCGGCGTGCCCGGCAGGATGGGGCCGCCGGGCTCCGGCGGCGCGCGACCAGGCCCGCCGGACTCGAAGGGGGAGCTTCCACGGCCGTGTTCCGACGCGCCCGTGGAACGGCACCGGTCGACGAGGTTCCGGTGTCCCCGGGCACCGGGGCACCGCTGCCCGGGGGCGCCGGAACCGAGGCGTAGGAGACTGGGCGGATGCGCATCCCGAGGAAAGCCGCCCGGGTCGCCGTACTCGACCGCGACGGCGCCGTGTTCATGTTCCGCTACGACAACGAGGAAGTCGGCGTCCACTGGGCGATGCCCGGCGGCGGTACCGAGCCGGGCGAGACGCCCGCCGAGGGCGCCCTGCGCGAGCTGCGCGAGGAGACCGGCTGGACCGACATCGCGGTCGGCCCCCTGCTGTGCCTGTGGGAACACGACTTCACCCGCGCCGGCGTCCCCGTCCGCCAGCACGAGCACGTCTTCCTCGCCGCCGCCCCGGCCCCCCGCCGCGACCCGTCCGACGACCTCGCCGCCGCCCGTGCCGAGGACCGGATCCTGCGCTGGCGGTGGTGGACGCCGGACGAGCTGGCCGCCGCCGACGAGCCGCTGTGGCCGCCGCGGCTCCCGGAGCTCCTCGCCGCCGTCCGCCGGGACGGTCCGCCGGCCCACCCCGCCGACCTGCGCTGACGGTTCGCCCCCTGCGGAATACTTGCCGTGCCGCGGGACACGCCGCGGTGCGGTGGTCAGGGCGCGAGGGGTGCGGACATGCGGGAAAGCGGTACGGACGGCGAACCGGGGCGCGACGGACACAGCGGACACGGCGGGCGCGGCACCGACAGCGGGCGCGACGGACGCGGAACCGACGGCGGACAGGGCGGGCGCGGCACCGACGGCGGCGCGGACCAGGCGTACCTCGCCCTCGAACGCGAACTCGCCGTCTTCCTGCGCCGCGCCCGCGCCTCCTCCGGCGAGATGGCCCGCGAGGTCCACCCCGAGCTGGAACCCGCCGCGTACGGACTGCTCGTCCGGCTCGACGAGGCGGGCGGCCAGCGGGCCACCGAACTCGCCGGGTACTTCGGCGTCGGCAAGGCCACGATGAGCCGCCAGCTACGGGCCCTGGAGGAGCTGGGCCTCATCGTCCGCGAGCCCGACCCGGCGGACGGCCGCGCCTCGCTCGTCCGCCTCACCGAGGAGGGCCGGGACCGCTTCCGCCGCGTCCGCGACGCCCGCCGCGCCCGGTACGTGCGCAAGCTCGCCGGTTGGGACCGCGCCGAGGTGGCGGAACTGGCCCGGCTGCTCCACCAGCTCAACACCCGCGCCGAGGGCCGCGACCCCGCCGGCCCGCGGCCCTAGGGGCTCACAGCTCGGCGTACACCGCCGTCGCGTCGTCGTGGCGCTTCCAGCGGCGCACCCCGCCGGCCTCCGCGTCCCGCGCCTCCAGCGCCCGGACCCGGCCGAGGAGGCCCCGCGCGCCCTCCTCCCGCAGCACGCCCAGGCAGTCCGCCCAGTCGCCCTCGCCGAACAGCTCCACCCACCGCGCCGCCCCGTCCGTCAGCGCCGCCACCGCCCGTACGGCGGACCGCGGCGTCACCCCCGTCACCGCCCGCGCCGACACCGCCGGGTCCGCGGCCGCCGTGAAGAAGCCGCCCTCCGCGTTGCGCAGCCGGTCCGTCGCCGCCAGGGAGCGCAGCACCTCGGGCGGCACGAGGTCCAGCCGGTCGTCCCGCACCGCGCGGACCTCCCCCTCGGGCGACTCCAGCAGCAGCACCGAGTCGGACAGCACCAGGTGCTCCACGACCTCCGCGTCCCAACGCGCCAGGACCACCGTCGCCTGAGGCGTGCGGACGTGAGAAAGGTCACACGAGCCGGAGTGTGCGTCCGCGGTGCGCCGGATTGCCTCCGCCAGGACCTCTCCCAGGGAGAGGTCCCGTCGCGAAGCGGACAGTTCGGTCAGTGCTCCCCCGAGGCGCGCGGTGAACCAGGGCACCGGGTGCACACAACCCACGTCCACGGACGGCGGCGTCACCCCGTCCAGGACCACCAGGGCGCCACCCCGGCCGGATGCCGGGACCGCCGTGGCGGCCCAGTCCTCGTTGGGGCGTTCGGGATCACCGGGCAGGGAGGCGGTTTCCGTGTACACGCCCCTCAGTCTGCATGACTCCTTCACCCGTGCACAGACTCAGTGAAGGAACCGTACCAGCAGGTCAGCGGCGTACGGGCGGTCTCGCGTGAGGCGTCTTCGGGTGCCTGCCGCGATGTGCGGGCGCGCATATTGCCAAAGCCCGCGCGGAAGGTCCAACCCGGGGTGCCCGCTCCTCCTCCGCGCGCGGGGCCGGAAGTTGTGAGCCAACTCCGGAGTGTTGTTCACTCGTTCGGGTGGCGGAGCGGCCGAGGGGTGCCCGCTCCCCAAAAGGGCTGGAATGGTCGGAAGCCGTGCCAGGGGTGGGAGCGCTCTCCATGTGTGACCGGTCGTCACCTCTGCTTCATGGGCGAACGAGTTCAAGAATGTGAGCACCGGTGCAGAAGCGCAGTGACACTCCCGGCGATCCCCATGTTCCGGGCGGCCGCAGCGTACGGGTACGGAGCCGGCTCGTGGCCGGCGTCGCCCTCGTCGGCATCACCGTCATCGGCGCCGGAGCGCCCGGCGTGCTCACCACCTCCGCCGACCTGACGGAGTCGCAGGGGCTCGTCACCTTCGCCGAGCTGAACCGGCAGGCGGTCACCCTCGCCCACTCCCTCGCCGACGAACGCGACGAGGTCACCGCGTACATCGCAGCCGGCCGCGGCACCGCCACGGAGGACGGCGCGGGCACGGAGAACGGCACGGACGGCGCCGGCCAGGAGGGCGGCCGTGCGAAGCCCGCCCCGTCGAACACCCACAGCGCCCGCGTCGACCGCCAGATCGAGGAGATCCGCGCCGCCGCCCCCGACGACGTGCGCCGCGCCCTCGCCGACGTGCCCTCCCTCCGCCGCACCGCCCTCACCGGAGACGGCACCGCGCTGACCGCCCACCGCGCGTACACCGAGGTCATCGACAAGCTGCGGGCCCTCGCCGCCCAGCTCGCCGACCGCACCCCCGCCCGCGCCGCCGACGGCCCCGGCCGCGCCCCCGCCGAGCTCGGCCAGGCCGTCGAACAGGCTTCCGCCACGCGTGGTCTGCTCCTCGCCGCCCTCGCCGTGCCCAGCCCCGGCGGCACCGGGCGCACCGTGTACGACCCCGTCAGCGGTCGCTACGTCACCGAGGAGGACCCGGGCGCCGAGGCCGCCGCGCGGGCCCGCGACGAGCTGAGCGCCGCCGCCCACCGGGCCCGCGTGCGCGAGCAGGTCTCCCTCGCGGACTTCGAGAGCACCGCCGACGCGGCCACCCGCGATTCGCTCGCCGCGACCGTCACCGGCCCCGAGGTCAAGGCCGCCGAGGACCACCTCGGCAAGCTCGCCGACGGCCCCCAGCTGTCCCGCGCCGAGCGGAGGACCGACCCCGAGCGGCTGTCCGACGCGCTCACCGCCCGGATCGAGCGGATGCGCGGGGTCGAGTCGGCCCTCGCCACCCGCCAGGTCGAGCGCATGGAGCGGCTCCGCGACGACGACGTCACCGCCCTGGAGCTGCGGATCGCCCTGCTGGGCGGCTGCCTGCTCGTCGCGATCGGCGTCTCCACGGCCGTCGCCCGTACGCTCACCCGCCCGCTCGCCGTGCTGCGCCTCGGCGCCGCCCGGGTCGCCGCCGCGCCGGAGAGCGAGGAGCCGGTCCGGTTCACCGGGCGCAACGACGAGTTCGCCCAGGTCGTCCGGTCCCTCAACACGCTGCACGGCAAGCTCCTGGAGCTCGGCGCCCGCGCCGCGCGGGGCGAGGAGCGGGAGGCCGCCGCCGCCGAGCTGGCCGCCCGCCACGCCGAGCTGCGCGAGGAGACCGAACGGTTGACCGCCGAGCTGGAGCGGCTGCGGCACAGCGTCCACCACACGTTCGTCAACCTGTCCCTGCGCACGCTCGGCCTCGTCGAACGGCAGCTGACCGTCATCGAGAAGCTGGAGGAGCGCGAGCAGGACCCGGAGCGGCTGTCCACGCTGTTCAAGCTGGACCACATGGCCACGGTCATGCGCCGCCACAGCGAGAACCTGCTGATCCTCGCCGGCCACGAGCACAGCCACGCCCACCAGGGGCCGGTCCCGCTGGTCGACGTGCTGCGCGCCGCGGTCAGCGAGATCGAGCGGTACGAGCGGGTCGCCATCCAGTCCCTGCCGCAGCACGCGTACGTGGCCGGGTTCGCCGCCGACGACATCAGCCACCTGCTGGCCGAGCTGCTGGAGAACGCCACGTCGTTCTCGCCGCCGGACGCGCGGGTGCAGCTCTCCGGCTGGCTGCTGGACGGCGGCGACGTGATGCTGTCCGTGCGGGACAAGGGCATCGGGATCGCCCCGGCGCGGCTCGCGGACCTCAACGCCCGTCTCGCGGACCCGGCGCTCGCCGAGGCCGCGGCGGCTCCGTCGCGGGGCGGGGCCGGGGACGGGGAGGGTGCCGCCGAGGGCGCGGGCCTCGGGCTGCGGGTGGCCGCGCTGCTGGCGGCGCGCCACGGCGTACGGGTCGAGCTGAGGGCGGAGCAGGACGGCGGGGTGGCGGCCGTGGCCGTCCTCCCGCAGGCCCTCCTGCCGGACGCGCCGCCGACGGCGGTACCCCCGGCGGTGGCCCTCGCGGAGGGGTTGCCGACGGTGTCCCTGCCGGGGTCGGTGGCGGAGGCCAACTCCAACGCGCTGCCGGCACGCAGGACGGCGGACGCGGAGGCCCCGGCCGAGGCGGCGGCCCCACCGGAGGCCGGGACCGAGGCGGGCACCGCGCCCGAGGGCACCGCGCCCGAGGACACCCCGTCCGAGGGCGTTGGCCCCCAGGGCGCCGGGCCGGATGCGGACGCCGCCCCGGCGGACCCGCCGGCCGGGCAGGACGAGTCGGCCGAACGGGACGGGTCGGCCGAGCAGGCCGAGCGGAACGAGCAAGCCGAGCAGGCCGAACGGGACGAGCAGGCTGGGGCGGCCGGGCAGGCCGGGGCGGCCGGGCAGCACGAACCGGCCGAGCACCACGCCACCGCCGGCGACGACGCGGACGCTGCCGCCGACGCCGCCGGGCCCGCCGCGCACGAGGCCACCCTCCAGGTGCGGTTGCCCGCGCCCGGCGGGGCGGGGGAGCACGCGCGGACCGCGGACGACGGGCCCGTGTGGGAGCGGGTCACCGACAAGGGCCTGCCGAAGCGGACGCCCCGGATCGTGGACGCCGGGGCCCCCCGCGCCGAGCGCACCGGCGGGGTGAACGCCGAGGAGCTGCGCCGCCGGCTCGGCGGCTTCCACCGGGGCGCCCAGGAAGGCCGGCGCGACGCTGAGGCCGAGGTCGCGGGGGTAGAAGAAGCGTCACCAGGAACGGGGGACACAGTCGAGGAGGCACACAGTTGAGTCCGACGACCGGCACCGGCACCCAAGGACTGAGCAGCGAGGCGCGCAACCTGCACTGGCTGCTGGGCAATCTCGTGGAGGAGGTGCCTGGCGTCCGGTCGGTCGCCGTGGTCTCGTCGGACGGCCTGCTCCTGCTGTCGTCCGACCCCGACGCGACGCAGGCGGACACCGGCGGTGACGCCGCCGGCCGCGCGGACCGGCCGCGCGGCCCCCGCGGCTCCAGCGCCGACCTCGCCACCATCGTCTCCGGCATCGCCAGCCTCACCGTGGGCGCCGCCCGCCTCATGGACGGCGGCGCCGTCAAGCAGACGATGGTCGCCATGGAGGAGGGCAGCGTCTTCGTCATGTCGATCAGCGACGGCTCGCTCCTCGGCGTGCACGCCGCGCCCGACTGCGACATGAGCGTCGTCGCGTACCACATGGCCCTCTTCGTGGGCCGCGCCGGGCACGTGCTCACCCCCGAGCTCCGCAGCGAGCTGCGCAAGACGATGGAGGGCGGCCGATGACGGCGCTCTCCGCCAAGCTGCCCGTGCGCGGCGAGGACCGCCGGCCCGCCCGCGTCCGCCCGTACTCGCTGACCGGCGGGCGGACCCGCTTCGGGCACGTCCTGCTCGTCGAGACGTTCGTGGCCGCGCCCGAGGCGCCCGAGGCCGCCGAGGGGCGGCCCGCCAGGCCCGGCGGGCGGCTCATGCCGGAGATGCGGGCCATCGTCCAGGTGTGCCGCCGGATGCGGACGGTCGCCGAGGTCTCCGCGCTGCTGCGGATGCCGCTGGGGGTCGTACGGGTGCTGATCAGCGACCTGGCCGACCAGGGAAAGATCCGTGTGTACGGGACCGGGCACGGCTCCGGTCAGCCCGACCGCGCGCTGCTGGAAAGGGTGCTGAGTGGACTTCGCCGTCTCTGACCTGCCGGACGAGGAGGTACCGGCACCCTGGCAGCTCGACCCGGAACGGGCCCCGATCGCGACGAAGGTCGTCGTCGCGGGCGGTTTCGGCGTGGGGAAGACGACGTTCGTCGGGTCGGTCTCCGAGATCACCCCGCTGCGCACCGAGGCCCTGATGACCCAGGCCAGCGCGGACACCGACGACCTCTCCGCGACGCCCGACAAGGTCACCACCACCGTCGCGATGGACTTCGGGCGGGTCACCCTCGACGACGACCTCGTCCTGTACCTCTTCGGCACGCCGGGCCAGCAGCGCTTCTGGTTCATGTGGGACGACCTGGTGCGGGGCGCGATCGGCGCCGTCGTCATGGCCGACACGAGGCGGCTCACCGACTGCTTCGCCGCGCTCGACTACTTCGAGAGCTGCGGCCTGCCCTACGTGGTGGCCGTCAACCACTTCGAGGGCACGCGGCGGTTCGAGGTGGAGGACGTGCGCGACGCGCTGACCGTCCCGGACGACGTACCGATCGTGATCATGGATGCGCGGGAACGTTTCACCGTCGTCGAGTCGCTGCTCGCGCTCGTCGTGCGCGCGTTGGAGAAGACCCCCGTCTAGCGCGCCCCGCGCCGCCCCCGCCCACCACGCCGACCACGGCCCACCACAAGGAAAGAGACCCCCTCCCGATGCGGAAGATACTCATCGTCGGAGCCGGCCAGTCCGGGCTCCAGCTCGCCCTCGGTCTCCAGGCGCAGGGGTACGAGGTCACCCTGATGTCGAACCGCACGGCCGACGAGATCCGCTACGGGCGCGTCATGTCCACCCAGTGCATGTTCCACACGGCCCTCCAGCACGAGCGGGACCTCGGCCTCAACTTCTGGGAGCCCCAGGCCCCGCGCATCGAGGGCCTCGGCATCTCGGTCGCCGGCCCCGACGGCACCCGCGCCGTCGACTGGGTGGGCCGGCTCGACGGCCACGCCCAGTCCGTCGACCAGCGCGTGAAGATGGCCGGCTGGATGGACACGTTCGCCCAGCGCGGCGGCCAGCTCGTCATCCACGGCGCGGCCGTGTCCGACCTGGACTACTTCTCCCGCACGTACGACCTCGTCCTCGTCGCCGCCGGCAAGGGCGAGCTGGTGTCGATGTTCGAACGGGACGCCGCCCGCTCCCCGTTCACCGAGCCGCAGCGCGCGCTCGCCGTGGCGTACGTCCACGGCCTCGGCCCGCGCCCCGAGCACCCCGAGTTCGACGCGGTCCGCTGCAACCTCGTCCCGGGGGTCGGCGAGCTGTTCGTGATGCCGACCCTCACCACCGGCGGACGCGCGGACATCCTCTTCTGGGAGGGCATCCCCGGCGGCCCGCTCGACGTGTTCCGGGGCGTCAAGGACCCGGCCGAGCACCTGGCGCTCACCCTGGAGCTGATGGAGCGCTTCACGCCCTGGGAGTACGCCCGCGCCACCAAGGTCGAGCTGACCGACGGGGGCGGCACCCTCGCCGGCCGGTACGCGCCGACCGTCCGCAAGCCCGTCGGGCGCCTCCCCGGCGGCGGCCTCGTCCTGGGCGTCGCGGACGTCGTCGTCGCCAACGACCCCATCACCGGGCAGGGCTCCAACTCCGCCGCCAAGTGCGCCGCCAGCTACCTCGCGTCGATCGTCGAGCACGGCGACCGGCCGTTCGACGAGGCGTGGATGCAGGCCGCGTTCGACCGCTACTGGGAGACCGCCCAGCACGTCACCAAGTGGACCAACGCGATGCTGGGCGTCCCGCCGGAGCACGTGCTCCAGCTGATCGGCGCGGGCGAGAAGCTCCCCGCGGTCGCCCACCGCTTCGCGAACGGCTTCAACGACCCGGCCGACTTCGAGAACTTCCTGTACGAGCCGGAGAAGACCGCCGCCTTCCTGGAGTCCGCCGCCTCTGCGTGACCCTCACGCCCCGCCGCCCCCCAGGGCCGGCGGGGCGTACGTCCTCAGGGACGGGGCGCCGGCGTCGGGCCGCACGGCGCCCAGCACCGGGTGCGCGGCGAGCGGCGACACGGCGACGGCGGCACCGGGCCGGGGCGCGTGCACGACCCGGCCGCCGCCCACGTACAGCGCCACGTGCGTGGCCTCCGGGAAGTAGACGACCAGGTCGCCGGGGCGCAGCGACCGCAGCGGGACCTTCGGCAGCGTCCGCCACTGCTCCGGGCCGGTGCGCGGCAGCGGCCGGCCCGCCGCCGCCCACGCCCGCGCGGTCAGCCCCGAGTCGTCGAAGGCCGCGGGGCCCGCCGCGCCCGCCGCGTACGGCTTGCCGAGCTGGTCGGCCGCGTACGCGACGGCCTCGGCGCCCTGCGCGGAGGGGGCGCCCTCCTCGTCCAGCGCCCCGGCGTCCAGCAGTTCGCGCTGCGCCCGGGCCGTCCGCTCGCGCTCCAGCGCGGCCAGCTCCGCGAGCCGCTCCGGCTCCAGCCCGACCAGCGCCTCCTCCACCTCCCGCAGCTTCGCCAGCGCGCCGTCCCGGGCCCGCTGCCGCGCGGCGGCCAGCGCCCGCGTGCGGTCCAGCGCCCGGCGCGCCGCCGCCGCGGCCGCGGCCACCCGCTCCTCGCCGCCCTCCAGCCGGTTCACCGTCGCCGCCTGCTCCCGGGCCAGGCGCCGCAGCACGAGAGCCTGGTCCAGGATGTGGTCCGGGTCGCCGGCGAACAACAGCCGCAGTGCCGGGGAGAGGTCGCCGCGGCCCTGGTACTGGGCGCGGGCCAGCCGCCCGGCCGCGTCCCGCGCCTTCGCCAGCGCGTCACGGGCACGCGTCAGGTCCCCGCCGAGCCGGCGCGCCTCGGCGGTCTGCGCGGCCAGCTCCTCACCGGCGGCGTTGTACGTCTCCCCGGCCGCCTCGGCGTCCCGGTAGAGCCGCTGGAGGCGGGTCAGCAACTCGGACACGGACTCGCTCTCGGCACCCGCCGGCGGCGGCACGGGCGCGCCGAGCACCAGCGACGAGGCGAGCGCGAGCACGGCCGCGCCCCTGCGGAACGTCATGCCACCACCTCCGGTCGACGGGGTGATGATGGATCATCAGACAAGGGGAAGAAACGACGAAGGGGCGAATCGGCCCAACACGGTCACCGAATCGGGGGACCGGGACCGGGACCGGGGGGAGCAGGGGCGCCCGGCGGGTCCCGGACCGGCTACGCGGACCGGCCACGCGGACCGGCTACGCGGGCCGGTCCGGCGCGTCCCGCCCCCTGTCCGGCCTGGACCAGGGCCACTTGAGCGCGCGCCGGTCGCGGCCGGCCGGCTCGTACGCGTACTTCCAGCCGCGCTGCAGCCCGAGCCGCCTCGTGTACCCGGCGGGCACGCGGCGGTACGCGTAGACCGTGGGCGGGCCGCCGTCCTCGGCGGGGACGGGGACCTCGTACCACTTCGGCGGATGCCCCGTCGGCCCGGTCAGCACCGGCAGGACGCGGCCGTCGAGGGGGCCGCCGGAGAAGGGGGTGTTCTCGGTTCGCACCCCGCCAGTCTCACAGCAGGTGCGCGGCCCCGCCCACCACGGGCGCCACCCGGCGCACCAGCGTCCCCACGGGGCCGTCCGCCTCCTCCAGCGCCAACATGCCCTCCACCACCCGCGCGGTCTGCGGGTCCGTCGCGGCGGTGGCGACCAGCAGGGCCACGAGGTGGTCGACGAGCCAGCCGCGCAGCTCCTCCAGGGGCGGGCGCTTGTCCTCGTCGAGCCAGATCAGCGACGCCGCCTCGACGGACGCGATCCAGGTCCGCACCATCAGCCGGAGCCGGGGCCCGGGCTCCGGCACGCCGAGGTGGAGGAGGATCTGCTCGGCGGCGGCCCGCCGCACCTCGTCCACGATCGCCGTCGTCCGGGACGTCTCCGCGACGCTGCCGCCCTGGAGCAGGGCGGCGAACCCGGCGTCGTGCCCGTCGACGAACGCCAGGTACCGGTCCAGGACCCGGGTGAGCCGCTCGGTGGGCGGCCCCTCGGGCGGCTCGGCGAAGCACAGCTCCAACCGGTCGGCGGCCGACCGCAGCGCGGCCTCGTACAACTGCTGCTTGCCGCCGGGGAAGTACCGGTACACGAGCGGTCGGGAGACCCCCGCCGCCTCCGCGACGTCGTCCAGCGACACGTCCTCGGGCGCCCGGTGCGCGAACAGCGACAGCGCGGCGGCGAGGAGCTGGGCCCGCCGCTCCTCGACACTGAGCCGGCGGTACGCGGGCGTGGCGGCACTGGTCATGTCCGCAGGGTAACCCCGTCGGGCGTACGGGGATCAGCGCCCCCCGTCGCGACCGCCGCCCCGCCGCCGGGTCCTGTGCCCCGCCGCGACCCGCGCGGCCCCGTCTCCCGGGGCCGTGCGCCTACGCCAGCAGGCCCGAGCTCCTCCACAGGCGGCGGCCCGCGCCTCGCAGCACGCCGATGTCGTCGAGGAAGTCCGTCAGGCGCTTGGCCCCCGTCTGCATGACCTCCCTGCGGTGGCCGCTCGCCCGCACCTGGGCGACGGCCTCGCGGCGGTCGAGGCCGACGTTCTCGTACACCCGCGGGTTGACGAAGCAGACCGAGAAGACGCGGGCCGCCTCGCCGCAGCTCAGCCGGGTCAGCTCCTGCTCCCAGCGCGGCGCCGTGACCATCTGGCGGCGCAGCTCCTCGCGCGCGTAGCGGACGTGCCGGGCCTCCTCGACCACGTGGATGCGGGTCACGCCGCGCACCAGGGTCTGGATGCGCTCGTCCGGGAAGGTGAGCCGCTGCATCCAGTCGAGGATCTCCTCGCCCAGCAGCGTCGCCGCGAACGAGCCCGGCGTCGTGGACACGGTCTTCAGGACCCGCGCCATGTTGTGGTAGACGCGGGGCACCGGGTAGGCCGGGGCGCCGCCCTTCTCGATGAGCCGGGCGAACATCATGGAGTGGCGGCACTCGTCGGCTATCTCCGTGAGCGCGTACCGGACGTGATTGCTGGTCACCGACTTGTCGTAGATGTGCCGGACCAGGAGCTGCATCAAGATGATCTCGAACCAGATGCCCAGCGACGCGAGCGACGCCGCCTCGTGCCGGGCGAGGTCCATCCGCTGCTCCTCGGACATCTTCCGCCACAGCGGCGTGTCGTAGAGGGAGACCAGCTCCGGCGGCCAGAACCACTTGCCGTCCTCGAACGGCGCGTCCCAGTCGAGCTCGGTGTCGGGGTCGAAGGAGTGCTTGGCGGAGGATTCCAGCAGCCGCGCGGCGACCTGCTCGCGGTCCCGGAGCGGGCCCAGCGCGTCGCGCAGCAGGCGCAGATCGGGTTCGGACACGGTCGTCATGGTCTCGGCCACCTCGCAGTCGGCTTCGGGGTCTGCGGTCGCACCCTTATGAGACTGCCTGTCAGTAAACCCGTCAATCCCTTCGGCGCGACTTGTTGACCCGGCGTCTAGCAGGATGGAACCTGCCCCTCGAAGGACCCCTACCCGCAACGACGCGAAGGAGCCCGTCCGTGTCGACGCTCGACCTGTACGCCAGCGATCCGGGAGCCGCGCACTGGCAGGTCCCCGCCTCGGGAGCCGCCCGCTTCTCCTGGGAGTACGACGAGGGGCGCGACCGCCTCCTCGCCCTCTACCAGAAGGGCAAGGACAAGCAGTGGGACGGCGCCCGGCGCATCGACTGGGACCTGGAGGTCGACCCGTACGACCCCCTCGGCACCCCCGACGAGGCCATGACCGTCCACGGCACCCGCCACTGGGCGAAGATGACGGAGAAGGACCGGGGCGACCTGCGCCGCCACTACGCGGCCTGGCAGTTCAGCCAGTTCCTCCACGGCGAGCAGGGCGCCATGATCTGCGCGGCCCGCATCATCGAGGCCGTCCCCGACATGGACGCCAAGTTCTACTCCGCCACCCAGGCGATGGACGAGGCCCGGCACGCCGAGATCTACACCCGCTTCCTCCACGAGAAGATCGGGATGCTCTACCCGATCAACGACGACCTCCGGTCGCTGCTCGGCGACACCCTCCGCGACTCCCGCTGGGACATGCCGTACCTCGGCATGCAGGTCCTCATCGAGGGCCTGGCCCTCGCCGCCTTCGGCATGATCCGCGACACGACGGACAAGCCGCTGCCCCGGCAGATCCTCGCGTACGTGATGCAGGACGAGGCGCGGCACGTGGCGTTCGGCCGGATGGCCCTGCGCGACTACTACCGGCAGTTGACCGACGCCGAACTGCGCGAGCGCGAGGAGTTCGTCATCGAGGGCTGCCACCTGATGCGCGACCGGCTGCGGGGCGTCGAGGTGCTGGAGAACTTCGGCATCCCCAAGCGGGAGGCCGAGGAGATGTCGGAGCGCTCGGAGTTCCTCCAGCTCTTCCGCAAGCTGCTGTTCAGCCGGATCGTGCCGTGCGTCAAGGACATCGGCCTGTGGGGCGAACGGTTGCAGAGGGCCTACCTCGACATGGGCGTCTTCGACCTGGGCGACTCCAACCTCGACCTGCTGATGGCCCAGGACGAGGAGGTCGCCGAGCGGCTGGACGCCGAGCGGTTCGCCGCGGAGGAGGCACGGCGCGTCGCCGAGGTCGCGGACGCCGTCGCGGAGGGCGCGGCGGAGGGGTGAGCGCCGGGGCGGCCCGCGCCCGCGTCAGCCCGCCCGCTCCAGCGCCAGCGCCGACTCCATCACGGCGCGGGCGATCGGGGCCGCGCTCCCGCCGCCGCTGATCTCCTCGCGCCGCGCCGCCGCGTCCTCCACGACCACCGCCACCGCGACGGCCGGGCGGGCCGCGTCGGCCGCGCGGGCCCAGCCGATGAACCACGCGTACGGCGTGCCCCCGTTGCCCACGCCGTGCTGCGCGGTGCCGGTCTTGCCGCCGACCTCCGCGCCCTCGATGCCCGCGTTGCCGCCCGAGCCCCGCTCGACCACGTCGACCATCAGCTCCCGCAGCGTCCGTGCCGTCGACGGCGTCATCGCCCGGGAGTACGTGTGCCGGGGCGTCCGCTCGACGAGTCCGCCGGAGGCCGTGGTCGTCGACTCGACCAGGTGGGGGCGGGCCAGCTCCCCGCCGTTCGCGACCGCCGCCGCGACCATCGCCATCTGCAGCGGCGTCGCCCGCGTGTCGTACTGGCCGATCGCCGACAGCGCCAGCCGGTCCGGGGACATGTCCGTGTCGATGTTGGACCGCGCCACGCGCGACGGGATGCGCAGGTCCGGGTCGTTGAAGCCGAACGCGCGGGCCGTCTCCACCATCCGGGACGGGCCGACCTCGACGCCGAGCCGGGCCAGCACCGTGTTGCACGACCAGCGGATCGCGTACGCCAGGGACGCGTCGGCGCAGCCGTTCGCCCCGTTCGGCAGCAGCGTGCGCGTGCCGGGCAGCGGGTACGGGTCGGGGGTGCCGGTCGGCGCGTGCACGTCCGTGACGACACGGGCGTCCAGCGCCGCCGCCGCGGTCACGATCTTGAAGGTGGAGCCGGGCGGATACGTCTCCCGCAGCGCCCGGTTCAGCATCGGCCGGTCCGGCGCCGTGTTGAGCCGCGCCCACGCCGTGGCCGCCTCGCTGCCCGTGCCGGACAGCACGCCGGGGTCGTACGACGGGCTGGACACCAGGGCCAGGACGCGTCCGCTGGACGGCTCCAGCGCGACGACCGCGCCGCGCCGCCCCGCCAGGCCCCGGTACGCGGCCTGCTGGAGGGCGGACCTGACGGTCGTGGCGACGTGGCCGCCGGGCCGGCGGCCGGGGCCGAGGCCGCTCCACGGGGGGAGCGGGGAGAGGCGCGGGCTGGTGCCGGACAGGACGGCGTCCTCGGCGTCCTCCAGGAACGTCGTGCCGTACGTCTGCGAGGCGTGGCCGGTGACCGGCGCGTACAGGGGGCCGTCGGTGTACGTGCGCTCGTACCGCAGGAACTGGCCGGTGTCCTTCGAGCCGGTGACCGGACGGCCCTCGACGAGGATGTCGCCGCGCGGCTCGGCGTACCGGGACAGCACGGTGCGGCGGTTGGCCGGGTTGCCGTCGAGCCGGTCCGCCTGGAAGACCTGGACGCGCGCCGCGTTGACCAGCAGGGCCACGAGGAGGACCAGGCACAGGGCCGCGGCGCGGCGGATGTACGTCGTCACCGGGCGCCCTCCCGCGCGGGCCGCGCCGGCGCGGCGGCCGCGCCCGGTCCGCCGTCGGGGTCGGGGTCGCCGCCGGGGTCGGGGGCGCGGGCGGAGTCGCTGACGCGGACCAGCAGCGCCACCATGATCCAGTTGGTGACGACGGACGAGCCGCCCTGCGCGAGGAACGGCATCGCCATCCCGGTCAGCGGGATCAGCCCCATCACCCCGCCCGCGATGACGAAGACCTGGAGCGCCAGGATCGACGCCAGCCCGGTCGCCAGCAGCCGGCCGAACGGGTCGCGCAGCGCGAGCCCGGAGCGGTAGCCGCGCGCGACGAGCAGCGCGTACAGCAGGAACAGCGCGGTCAGGCCGGTGAGGCCCAACTCCTCACCGGCCGTGGCGAGGATGAAGTCCGACTTGGCGGCGAAGCCGATGAGCACGGAGTGGCCGAGGCCCAGGCCGGCGCCGAACAGCCCGCCCGCCGCGAAGGCGAACAGCGACTGCGCCAACTGCCCCGGCCCCCGGCCCGCCTCGATCGACGCGAACGGGCGCAGCCAGTCCTCCACCCGCCCGTGGACGTGCGGTTCGAACGCGCCCACGGTGAAGGCCCCCACCCCGGCCAGCAGCAGCCCGACCACGATCCAGCCGGTCCGCCCCGTCGCCACGTACAGCAGGATCACGAACAGGCCGAAGAACAGCAGCGACGTGCCGAGGTCCCGCTCCAGGACCAGCACGCCCACGCTGATCAGCCACACCGCGGCGATCGGCCCCAGCACCCGGCCGGCCGGCAGCCGCACGCGCCACAGCGTGCGGCCCGTGTGCGCGAGCGCGGCGCGGTTCGCCGCCAGGTACGCGGCGAAGAACACCGCGAGCAGGATCTTGGCGAACTCGCCCGGCTGGAAGGACAGCCCGCCGGCCCGGATCCAGATCCGCGCCCCGTTCACGGCGGGGAAGAAGATCGGCACGATCAGCAGGACGAGCGCGACGGCCACCGACAGGTACGCGTACCGCTGGAGCAGCCGGTGGTCGCGCAGGCACACGACCACGGCCGCGAACAGCGCCACGCCGAGCGCCGACCACACGAGCTGCGTGGGGGCCGCCCGGTCGGCGGGGGTCTCCAGGTCGAGGCGGTAGATGAGGACGAGGCCGAGGCCGTTCAGCAGGACCGCGATGGGCAGCAGCAGCGGATCGGCGCACGGGGCGCCGAACCGCACCGCCAGGTGGCCCGTCAGCGCCAGCAGGCCGAGACCGAGCCCGTACCCGGCGACGTCGTGCGGCACGGCGCCGCTGTGGCCGAGGCCCACACCGGCGTAGCCGTACACGGAGCACAGCACGGCGCAGCACAGCAGCGAGAACTCCACCCCGCGCCGCCGGGGGAGACGCACCCGGGGCGGCAGGGGGTCCGTCATCGCTGCGGTCATGCCCCGCAACGTAGCAAGCCGTGAGTGATATGTCCCTTATGTAACACTGCGCGCGCCGTCACGAGGGCTCCTCGCCGTCCTCCGCCGTGAGGTCCGCGTACTCCGGGAGCGTGAGCCGGGCCTCCGCGCCGCCGTCCGGCGCGTTCGCGAACACCAGCTCGGCGCCGACCGCCGACGCCTGGCCGCGCGCGATGGTCAGCCCCAGCCCGTGCCCCTTGCTCCCGCCCTCCGTGCGGAACCGCTGCGGCCCGTGCTCCAGCAGGTACGCCGGATACCCCTCGCCGTGGTCGCGGACCGTCACCACCGGCCCGTCGACGGTCAGTTCGACCGGCGGCCGGCCGTGCCCGTGCGCGTTGGCCAGGAGGTTGCCGAGGACCCGCTCCAGACGCCGCCTGTCGGTCTCGACCCGCGCGTCGCGGACGATCCGCACCCGGGCCGGGGCACCCGACGCGAGCACCACCCGCTCGGCCAGCGGCCCCAGCGCGTACACGTCCAGGTCCACCCGCTCGCCGCCCGTGTCGAGGCGCGAGATCTCCAGCAGGTCCTCCGTCAGCGCCCGCAGGGCCCGCACCCGGTCCCGCACCAGCTCCGACGGCCGGCCCGGCGGCAGCAGATCGGCCGCCGCCGACAGCCCCGTCAGCGGCGTCCGCAGCTCGTGCGCCACGTCCGCCGTGAACCGCCGCTCGCTCAGCAGCTTGCCCTGGAGCGAGGACGCCATCGTGTCCAGCGCGCCCGACACCGCGGCGACCTCGTCCTGCGGCCGCGAGGGGTCCTTCGTACGGGGGTCGTCGACCCGCGCGTCCAGATCGCCCGCGCTGATCCGCCGCGCCACCCGCGCCGTCAGGTGCAGCCGCCGCGTCACCCGCGTCACCGCGAACGACCCGACCAGCAGCGTCGCCCCGATCGCCAGCACCGACGACCCGAGGATCGCCCGGTCCAGGCCGCTGATGGTGCGCGCGCCCAGCGAGTAGTCCACGCGGACGGCCAGCGCCCGCCCGTCCGCCGGGCCCGCCGCCCACATCGTCGGCCGCCCCTCGTGGTCGGCGACCACCGTGCCCCGGCTGCCGCGCGCCGCCAGGTCCCGCAGCGGGGGCGGCAGGCCGACCGGGTCGACACCGGCGGACGGCGGCAGCGGCTCCCCCGCCTCGTACGCGCGCGTCACGTCCGCCAGCCGGGCCAGCGCCTTCTCCCGGGACGCGTCCACGGTCTGCCGCGTCACCGACACGTGCACCAGCACGCCCAGCAGCGCCGCCAGCGCACAGCACATGAGCGTGATGAAGACGGCCGCCTTCCACGTCAGCGTCGCCGTCCACGCGGGGCGGCGCGGCACGCCCCGCGCCCGCCGCCGGCCCGGGCGCGCACGGACGGCGCTCACCGGGCCGCCGTCCCCGGCGCCGTCCCGGCGCCCGCCCCGGGTCCGGCGCCCGCGTCCGGCTCGGCGCCCGCGTCCGTCCCGGTGTCCGCCTCCGGCCCGGCATCGGCGCCCGCGTCCGACCTCCGTCCCGTCTCCGGCGCCGGCGCCGGGAGCGGTCCCGGGCGGGGCGGCGTCGGCTTGACCCGTACGATCTCGTCCCGCGCCGGCAGCATCGTCCGCTGCTGCGCGTCCCACGACCACGCCGTGCGGTACTCGTAGCCCGGAATGCCCGCCGAGACCGCCCGCAGGACCAGGTCCCGGCCCGCCAGCTCCACGCTGACCAACTGCTCGACCGTCGACATGACCCGGGTCAGCCCGCCGTTCTCCGGCAGGTAGCAGCGCACCGCCACCCGCCCGTCCGCCGTCCGGATCCCGACGATCAGCTCCTCCTCGCCGTCCCCCGTCAGATCCCGGTGGTACGGGGTGAGGACCGGGCACGCCTCCGGCTCCGCACCGCACCGCTCCACGGCCCGCGCGGTCGCGTCGTCCACGCCGTCCGCACCGCCGTACCGGTCCGGGCCCGCCGCCAGCTCGGCGCGCACCACCGCCACCGGGTCGACCCGGCGCACGCCGCCGGCCGGCACCCGGACACCCGGCACCCGCCGCGTCTCGCCCTCCCCGTGGTCGGCCGGCGGCGCCGTCACCGGCGGCAGGTCCGGCCACAGCCGGACCGGGCCCACGGCGGTCGGGGTGGCGCCCGCGCTCCGCAGTTCCCCCGCGTTCCCGCACGCCGCCAGCGGGAGGAGCAGCGCGGCGGCCGCGACGGGCGGCACCAGGCGGGCCGCGCGGCGCACGGCGAGGCGGTGGCGGTGCGGGGACACGGTCTTCGGTGCTCCTGGGGTCGGTGGCGCTGCGCAGGCCCTACGACGTCCAGGACGCCCGCCCCGGACGGGCCGCCGCCACCCTAGGAGGCGCGCGTTGCGGCGACCCCTCGATGGTGTAACAGCCGGCCCACACCCGCCCCGCGGCGGGCCCGCGGCACCGGAACCCGGGTCACTCCGCCGGGACGCCCAGGGCGCGGCGGCACAGGGAGAGCAGCCGCTCGTCCTCGTGGACGTCGTGGTCGCCGGTCACCCCGGCCGACACGTTGTGCCGCCGCGTACGGGCGAGTTCGCCGCGCAGTAACGGCGCGGCCTCCGGCGCCAGCCGGTCCACCGGGCCCAGTTCGGCGAGGCACTCCGCGATCTCCACGCGCGTGTGCCGGTTCTCCCGCCACGCCGCCAGCAGCACCGGCAGTGCCTCCCCGGGGTCGCCGGACACCCGGCACAGCGCCGTCCCCGCGTCGACGCGCAGCCACACGTCCGGCGCCGTCAGGCACGCCCGCAGCTCCGGCGCCGCCGCCCCGGCCGACCCGCCGAACGCGCCGACCGCCCACGCCGCCGACCGCCGCCCGTGCGCGTCGGGCGCCCGCAGCAGCGCCCGCAGCCTCGGCAGGACCGCCCCGGCGTCGCCCTCCACCGCCCACAGCGCCCGCGCCGCCGCCGTCACCGTCCCGGCGGAGGCGTCGTCCAGCAGGACCCGCACGTCCGCCGCCGCCTCCCGCGCGGCCGGGCCGAACGCCGCGACCGCCCGCAGCGCCGACTCCAGCACCCACTCGCGGCGGAACGCCGGCGCCCCGCGCAGCACCCGCAGCACCTCCGGCAGCGCCTCCACCGCCCGCAGCTTCGCCAGCGCCAGCAGCAGCGGCCCCGCCTGCTCGCCCAGCTCGTCGTCGAGCGGCAGCGCGCCCAACCGGCGGCGCAGCAGCGGCACCAGCGGACCGCCCGCCTCCGCCAGGCACGGGATCGCGTACAGCAGCCTGCCGTCCGGCTCCGGCTGTTCCAGCGCCCGGGCCAGCGCCGGCACCGCCCGCGCGTCCCCCGCCCGGGTCAGCGCCAGCAGCGCGCTCGCCGTGCCGGGCCGGCCGCCCACCCACTCGGGCGCCCACGGCGCCGGGTCCGCGGCCACCCGCGCCGCCAGGTCGTCCGCGGCGGGCGCCGCCAGTGAGAACAGCCCCTCCAGCCAGCTCGCGGCAGCCGCCCGCAGCCTCGGCTCCGGGTCGCGCAGCTGCGCCCCGACGAGCCGCACCACCCCCTCGTACGCACCGCGCCACGTGCGCACGAGGCTGCCGCACATCCACACCGCGTCGGTCCGCTGGGCGCTGTCGGGACTGCGCAACTGGGCGGTGATCAGGGCGATGCGGTCGTCGACCCGGTCGTCGAGGGCGCCGTGCAGCGTGCGGAGCAGGTCGTCCGCCCACGCCGCGCCGCACCCCGCCCGCTGCTCCTCGCGCGCCTCCCGCACCGGGCCGACGAGCGTCGGGGCGGCGGGCCGCGACTCGGCCGGCTCCACCGGTGGCACGGAGTGCACGGGATTCGCCGGCGCCTGCGCCTCCCGCATCCCCGGCCCGGTCCAGGAGTTGGCCGAATCCCACAGGGTCGAAGGGGCGTTGGGGCCCCCGGGCCCCGCGCCGCCACCCGTTCCCGACCCCCCGCCGGGGCCGCCGCCGGGCGCGCGGCCGGGCCGGCGCAGCTCCGCCAGCAGACCGGTCACGGTCGGCACGACGTCACGGGGCAGCCGTCCCGGCGCGCACCGGGCGAGCTGCGCCAGCGCGGCCAGCCGCAGCGCGGGGTCCTGGGCGGCGCCGGACAGCCAGGACAGCCAGGCCGCGGTCTCCTCGCGCAGGGACTCGTACCGCAGGGCGATCCTGCCGACCGCCTCGACCAGCGCGAGCCGCACCTCCGTGTCCTGCTCGACGGTGAGCCGCTCCCGCAGCAGGTCCAGCACGCGCACCGGGTCGCCGTGCAGGGAGGCCAGCGCCCCGGGGACCGCGAGCCGCACCTCCCGGTCCTCGTCGCCGACCAGCGCCAGGAACACGTCCGCGCCGGCGGCCACGGCCGCGGCGGCCATGGCGTAGTTGGCGGCGTCCTCGAACTCCTCGTCCTCCGGGTCGAGCTCCTGCAGCTCGTCGTCGCCGGACAGGTCGATGCCGCCGATGCTGGCGAGCAGCTCCACGACGCAGCCCCGGTCCTGGACGTCCGGGCGGGCCACGAGCTCCAGCAGGAACGGGATGCACGCCAGCGTCGAGTCGTAGACGTCGCCCTGGTGGTGCACCGTTCCGTACATCCCGTCCAGCGCCCGCTCGCGCTCCGCCGGGTCGTCGGACGCCAGCCCGTGCAGCAGCGCGGGCACGTCGTCGGCCGGGCCGTAGGCATGACCCAGCGAGGCCCAGTCGACCTCGTCGATCCCCGTGAACATGCCTTCCCTCCCCGTGAACCCTGCACTTGGGGGCAATAGTGCACCACACCGTGGACGCCGATGCCCCGGCAATCGGACACACCACGGACACGCCTCGGACATGTCTTCGCGCCCCCGTTCCCCGTCCCCCGCCCGCCCGGCCCCCGGCCGTTCCCGCGGGTTCCGGGGCGGGCGGCGCGCGTGGCGCGGGCCGTGCGGACCGGCCCGCCGAGGAGCACGGGGGCACGGGCCGCAGGGGTGGTACGGGCGTACGGGCGTACGGGCGTACGGGGATCGAGCCCCGGGTCGGGCCGCGGGCGGGGCGGCGCGCCGGACGGCCGGACCACCGGACCGCCGGGCCGCCGGACCGGCGCGGGGCGGGACGGGGCGGCGGAACCTGCACGCCGTGCCACTCCCGGACCGGGAGGCGGCGGACCCGGGCCGCCGGTCCGGCGGCGACCCCGGGGAGCGGCGCCCGAGCGGCCCGGGCCGCCCCGCGAGGCCCGCGCCGACGCGGGCGGCGGCCGTCAGCGCGCGGCGGGAGGCGGTGGCGTGCCCCGGCCGACCCGGACGCGTCCGCCCTCGTACTCGGGAACCAGCTCCACCTGCACCTGATGGGTGGTCTGACGGTCCACCTGGCCGCCCAGTTCGGCCGTCACCACGCCGATGCGCACCCCGCCGCGGCCCGAACCGGAGCGGTGCACCTGCACCGTGAACTCCAGGTTCACCTTCTCCACGGTGAATCCCAGAGCGCGGCCCTCCGCGTCGTCCCGGGCCTTCTCCAACTCCCCGCGGATCTGCCGCACCACCTCGGCCAGCCCCACGAAGCCCTGTTCGTCCGCCATTGCGCAACCCCCGCGGTCGTCGGTTCGCCGATCGCCAAGTATGGGGCAGAAGGGGCCTCGCGCGTATAGTTCCGGACCATGGTGGCCGACGGGGGTATCAGCGCCGATCCTTCTTCGAAGACCCCGCCGTGGGCGGTCCGCGTCCGGTGGGGGAACGGCGAGATCGCGGGCGCCGGCGTCCTGCTGAGCCCCGACCGGGTCCTCACCTGCGCCCACGTGGTCACCCCCGGCGCGCACGTCACCGCCGAGTTCGTCGGCGCGCCCGGCCTCCACGTCCCCGCCGTCACCGCCTGGGTCGACGAGGACGCGTACGTCCCCGAGACCCGCGACGCGGACGGCGACCCCAGCGGCGACGTGGCCCTCCTCCGGCTCGAACACCCCAGGCCCGCCCACGAGCCGGTCTTCCTCCACCGGCTCTCCGCGCCGAACCGCGCGGTCCGCATGTACGGCTTCCCGTACGAGCACAACGGCGGCATCTGGTTCCGCGCCACCATCATCGGCGGCTGCGGACGCGACGGGCAGGTCCAGCTCGGCCCGCAGACCCCCGGCGAACTGGCCAGCCCCGGCTGCAGCGGCGCCGGCGTCGTCGACGACCTGACCGGCGAGGTCATCGGCATCGTCCTCACCGGCATGCGCGACCGGCACGGCAACTCGTTCTCGTTCATGAGCCCCGCCGAGACCATCGTCCGGCACCTGCCGCAGGTCGCCGCGTGGACCCGCGGCCGCACCGCCGTCGACGACCGGCTCCGCTCCCGCACCGGCGGCGAGCCGCCCGTACCGGCCCTCGACGAGCCGTTCGCGCAGCGCCTCGCCGCCTGGCTCCGGGGCGACGGGGAGCAGGTGAAGATCAGCCTCGTACGCCCCGGGGACCACGCCCGCGCCGCGACCCTGCGCCGCGCCATCACCCTCGCCGACCGCGAGTTACGCACCACCGCGTCCGTCGACCGGGCCTCCCTCGACCCGCCCGGCACCGTCCCGTCCGCGGGCGGCCACGACCTGGCCCTCGACGCCACCGGCAGCACCGCCGCCGAGACGGCCGAGCGCGTCGCGGAGCGCATGGGCCTCTGGCAGCACCCCGCCGACCCCGCCGTCGAGCGGATCAGGGCCGGCGGCGTCGCCCTCACCCTCGTCGTCGTCGGCGTCGACCGGGCCGTCGACCCGCCCGCCCTCCTCGACCTCCTCGCCGTCCTCCGGGAGCGCGGCAGCCGCCTCCTCCTCGTCTTCCGGGAGGCCGGCGCCTGCTACGAACGGGCCCGGGCCGACCTGGTCGTCCGGCCCGCCCAGGAGCGCCGCGCCCACCTCGTCGCCCGGCTCCGGGAGATCACCGGGCCGCTCGCCGCGTCCCTCGGCGACGCCATGGCCACCGTGCGGGCCGACGACCCCGAAGCCGTCCACGACGCCCTCTACCGGGCCGGCGGCGCCCTGCACATCCTCACCGGCGCCGAGCGGCCCGCCGCGCTCGACGGGGCACCCGACCTGGCCGTGTTCGAACGGCTCACCGACCGGCTGAGCGCCCGCCTCCACGCCGCCGCCCGCCGCCTCGACGCCCTGTGCCGCCGCCGCGGCGAACTCGCCGGACGCCTCGACGGCTACCACGCCCTCCACCAGAGCCTCACCGAAGGCGCCGAGGACCTGGAGGCCGACACCCTCCGCCGGCGCGCCCACCAACTGCTGCGCGCCCGGCCCTGCGACGTGCGCGCCGCCGAGGAGGCCGTCGACGCGTACGTCCGCCTCGTCGAGCGCGCCGACCGCGCCGGACACGAGCGGAACCGGCGGGAGCGGGGAGGTGCCGCGCCGTCATGACGCCACCCGCCCCCACCCCCTGCGCCCGGGCCGGCTGCACCGGCACGCTCATGGCCACCGGCTTCTGCGACACCTGCCACCGTCTGCCCCCGGCCCCGGCCCCGGCCCCTTCCCCGACCGTCATGACCGTCCCCGACCCGGCCGTCCCGGGGCCCACCGATCCCACCCCCGCCGCCCCGGGGCCCGCAGCCCCGCGCCCGGCGGCCACCGGGCCGGCCCCGCTCGACCGGGACGGCCTCGTCCTCCTCCCGCACATCGAGGCCCCCGACCCCGGCGTCGCCGCCACCACCACCGCCCGCCCGCCCACCGGCGGCCGCCGCTGCGGCTTCGAGAACTGCGCCGGCACCATCGGCATCGGCTACGACGGCGGCCCCGCCCCCGACCACGGCTTCTGCCCCGAGTGCGGCCGGCCGTACTCGTTCGAGCCCCGCCTGCGCCCCGGCGACACCGTCGGCGGCCACTACCGCGTCCTGGGCTACCTCGCGGCCGGCGGCCTCGGCTGGGTCTACCTCGCCGAGGACACCGAGGTCCCCGACCACCTCGTCGTCCTCAAGGGCCTCATCAACACCAGGGACGCCGTCGCCCGCCGCTCCGCCGTCGAGGAGCGCCGCTCCCTCACCACGCTCCACCACCGGGACATCGTCCGGATCATCACGTACGTCCAGCACCAGGCGCCCGGCGACGACGAGCCGACCGGCTACATCGTCATGGAGTACATCGCCGGCCGCTCCCTCGCCTGGATCCGCTACGCCTCCGACGAGGAGCTGACGGAGGTCTTCGGCCGGCCCTTCGGGATCGACCACGTCCTCACGTACGGCTGCAAGATCCTCGGCGCGCTGGAGTACCTCCACGACCAGGGCCTGCTGTACTGCGACATGAAGCCCGACAACGTCATCCACTACGGCCGCGACATCAAGGTCATCGACCTCGGCGCCATCCGCCGCGTCGACGACCGCGCCTCCGGCCTCGTCTACACCCGTGACTACGCGCCGCCGAAGCGGGAGCGCGACCGGCGCGGCTTCCACGTCGACACCGACCTGTACACCGTCGGCCGCACCCTCCAGGCGCTCGCCACCCGCGCCGCCCCCGCCTCCGGGCTCGCCGCCCGCTCCTTCGAGGCGCTCGTCCGCCGCGCCACCCACCCCGAGCCGGCCGCCCGGTTCGCCTCGGCCGCCGAGATGTCCCGCCAGCTCTGGGAGGTGCTGCGCGAACACCAGGCCCTGACCTGGCACGAGCCGTACCCCGAGCGCTCCACCCGGTTCGCGCCCACCGGGGCGCTGTTCGGCGCCGCCCTCGGCACGGTCCCGGACCTCGGCCACTGGGCCGGCGCCGCCCCGGACGGCCCCCGCCCCCTCCCCGTACGGGCGCCGGACCCGCAGGAGGCCGCGCGGGGCCTGCCCGTCCCGATCCCCGACCCGGACGACCCGGCCGCCGTCCTCCTCGGCGGGCTCGCCGCCCGCAGCCCCGGGCGCGTCGCCGAACAGGCCGCGCACGACCCGGCGTTCGGCACCGTCGAGACCGCGCTGTGGCTGTGCCGCGCGTACGCGGACCGGGGCGCGCACGGCGAGGCCGAGCGGTGGCTGGGCGCCGCCGGGCGGCTGGGCGCGGGCGAGTACGACTGGCGGCTCTCCTGGCACCGCGGGCTGCTGCGCCTGGCGGAGGGCCAGGTGCGGGCGGCGGAGGAGGAGTTCGCCGCCGTGTACGCGTCGCTGCCCGGCGAGTGGGCGCCCAAGCTGGCGCTCGGCTACTGCGCCGAGTACCTCGACGCCGACGAGCGGCGGACGCGGGACTACTACGAGGCGGTCTGGCAGCGCGACCGCACGCAGGGCAGCGCGGCGTTCGGGCTGGTACGGGTCCACCTGCGGCGCGGCGACCGGCGGGGGGCCGTCGCCGTCCTGGACGGGGTGCCCACCACCTCCCGCCACCACGACGCGGCCCGCGTCGCCGCCGTCCGCGTGCTCGCCGGCCGGCTGCCGGGCGGCGGCCCCACCGCGGCGGACCTGCGCGAGGCCGCCGCGCGGCTCGCGGACCCGGCCCGTACCGGCGAGGACGGCGCGGCCCGGGACCGCCTCGTCACCGAGGTGCGGGAGGCCGCGCTCGCCTGCCGGCCGCCCGGCGGGTGGGGGGACGGCTTCCCCGCGGGAGAGGTGCTCGGCCCGGAGGACAGCGTCCCGGCGCTGAGCGGCCTGCTCTCCCGCTCCCTGCGGGCCCTGGCCGACCAGGCGCGCGACGGCGACCTGCGCGGCGACCTGCTGGACCGGTCGTACGCGGTCCTCCCGCCGCCGCGCCTGCGGCTCGTACCGGCGGGGCGGCGGGAGGAGCGGAGGAGGGGACGGGGCTGAGGGACGGGTCCGGGAGCACGACGCGACGGGGGAGACGGGCACGGGGAGCCGGCGGGCCCGGGACGCGCAAGGGCGCGAGGAGCCGGCGAGCGCGGCGGGGACGGACGGCCGCGAGAGGCGAACGCACGCGACGAGGGGGACGCGAGGGACATGACGCCGACAAGCACCGCGGGCGGCGCGGCGGGGACGACGGCCGGCCTGGAGATCAGCCAGTGGAAGTACCTGTCCGCGGAGGCCCGCGACCAGGAGATGCACGTCGTGCTGACCGTCCGGGTCGACGGCACGGGCGGCGCGGCGGGAGGCGCGGGAGACGGGCCGGGGGGCGGTGCGGCGGGCGGGCCGGGCGGCGGCCCGCTCCTCGCCGAAGTGCTGGTCGTCGACTGCTCCAGCTCGATGACCTGGCCGCAGGAGAAGTTCCGCGCCGCCCGCCAGGCCGCCGCCGCCGCGATCCGGATGCTGCCGGCCGGCACCCCGTTCGCCGTCGTCCAGGGCACCGAGGGCGCCGCCATGGCCTACCCGGCGGCGGAGCGCATGGCTGCCGCGTCCCCCGGGCACCGCCGCGGCGCCGAGTCCGCCGTCCACGGACTGGTGGCCGGCGGCGGCACCTGCATCGGCGCCTGGCTCGACCTGGCCGGCCGCCTCCTCACCGAGCAGGACGCGCCCATCGGGCACGTCCTGCTCCTGACGGACGGCAAGAACCAGCACGACAGCGAGATGCCGCTCGACGCCGTGCTCGACACGTGGGAAGGCCGGTTCGTCTGCGACGCCTGGGGCATCGGCGACGGCTGGGACGCTCGCGAGCTGCTGCGGATCGCCCGCCGCCTGCACGGCAGCGTCGGCGCCGTACGCGAGGAGTCCGAGCTCCCCGGCGCGTACGAGAAGCTGACCGCCCGGCTGCTCACCAAGACCGTCCCCGAGCTGACCATCGAGGTCGCGCCCGTGCCGGGCACCACGGTCCGCTACCTCAAGCAGGTGTTCCCCACGGAGGTCGACCTGGAGCCCGCCGGCCGGCCGGACCCCGGCGCCCCGCACCGCTTCACCACCCGCGCCTGGGGCGACGAGACCCGCCGGTACCACCTGTGCCTCTCCGCCGACCCCACCGGGCGCCCCCGCCGCGAGGACCTGCAACTGGCCGTCGTCTCGCTCGTGCCGCCCGCCGTCGCCGGCGGCCTGCGCCCGCCGCCCCCGCGCCCCTGCGTCGTCCACTGGACGGAGGACCCGGCGCTCTCCCGGCACACCGACACCCAGGTCGCCCACTTCCAGTTGTACGGGCAGCTCGGCCAGGCCGTCGCCGCCGCGGCCGACGCCTACCGCAGGGGCGACCGCGAGGGCGCCGAGCACCACCTCGGCCGCGGCGTCCGGCTCGCCCACACCGTCGGCGCGGCCCGGCCGCTCGCCGACTTCGCACGGCTGGTGGAGATCGTGGACGCCGCCACCGGCCGGGTCCGGATCCGCCCCGACCTGGCCCCCGTCGACTTCGAACACCTGATCACCGCCAGCAGCCACAGCACGTACGGCCCCGAGGGGGACGGGGACGCGCCCGAAGGCCCCGGCGCCCCGGGCACCGGCACCGGCCCGGGCGCCGCCACCGTCCCGTGCCCGGCGTGCGGCGGGCGGGCACCGGTCGACGCCCGGTTCTGCCCCCGCTGCGGCCACCGCCTCCGGGAGCGGCCGTGAGCACCACCGCGCGGGACCTCCGCGCCCGGCTGTCGCTGCTGCTCGTCCTCGGCCTGACCACGACGCTCGTCCTGTTCGGCGCCTTCCGCGCCGTCCACGACGACGCCGACCGGCTCGCCTCGTCCAGCGCGCCCGGCGTCCTCGCCGTCGACACCGCGAGGTCCGCCCTGGCCTCGGCCCGCGACGCGGCGGCCGAGGCCGGTCTGGAGGGCGCGGGGACGAGCGCGTTCCACACCCGCGTCTCCGTCGCCCACCAGGCCCTCGCCCTGGCCGCCTCCGAGAACGTCACCGGTCTGGACGGCCGCCGCACCCTGCAGACCGTCACCGGGCTGATCGCCGTCTACTCCGGCTGGGTCGAGCAGGCGGGCCGCGAACCCGGCGGCTCCCCGCTGCGCACCGCCTACCTGCACTACGCGGGCCGCGTCCTCGACGCGCCCGACACGGAGGAGGACATCATGGGCCGCCTCGCCCAACTGCGCGAGCAGCAGCTCGACGTGGCCGAGGAGCAGGCCGCGTTCGGGTGGCCGCTGGTCCTCGCCTGGGGGGCCGCCGCCGTGCTGTTCACCGCCCTGTGCGCGGCCCTGGGGGAGGCCCAGCGGTTCGTCCGGCGCCGCTTCCGCCGCCTGGCCGACCCGCCGCTGCTGGCCGCGACGGCGCTGTGGGCGGCCGGCGCGGCGACCCTGGCGTGGCTCACCCTCCGCACGCGCACCGGCGCGGCGGACGCGCTGCGCGAGCTGAGGGGCGCGCCGACCGGCGACGGCATCGCGACGGCCGGGGCGCGCGTCGCGCGGCACCTGGCCGAAGCGGACGCACGGGCGGCGGCGTCCGACTGGATCCTGGTGGGAGGGGTGGCCCTGGTGGCACTGACCGCGAGCGGCCTGCTGCCGCGCATCGCCGAGTACCGCGTCGGGAAGCGCCGATGACCGGCCGCCGGAGCACGTACGCCGTCGTGGCGCTCTGCCTGGCGCTGCTCGTCACCGGCGCGGTGGCGGGCGCGGAGTGGTGGGCGGGGCGCTGGAAGGGCTCCGTCACGGTGCTGGGCAACTGGACCGGCGAGGACGAGGAACGCTTCCGCCGCGACGTGCTGGGCCCGTTCGAGCGGAAGCACCGCATCCGGGTCGTGTACCAGGGCAGCTCCGCCGAGAGCCAGGTGCTCGCCGCCGACGTGGCGTCCGGCACGCCCCCCGACGTGGTCATCATGCCGGGCCCGGGCGAGCTCGCGGCGTACGCGGCCCAGGGCCGGCTCAAGCCCCTGGACGGCCTGTTCGACCCGGACCACTACGACCCGGTGTGGGCGCCCGCGCTGAAGGGCGGCGTCCACTGGGTGCCGGTGAAGGCCGACCTGAAGAGCATGGTGTGGCACCCGGGCGCCCTCACCGAGGCGGAGGCCGCCCGCATCGCCCGGGACCCGGGGGAGTGGTGCCTCGCCATGGAGTCCGGCGCCACGTCCGGCTGGCCGGGCACCGACTGGGTGGAGGACGTCCTGCTCCAGCAGGCCGGCTGGGAGACGTACCAGAAGTGGGCGACGGGCCGGCTGCCCTGGACGGACCCGGCCGTGCGCAGGGCGTGGACGACGTGGGGCGACCTCGTCGGCGCGGGCGACCGGCGGCGCGTCGAGCGGGTGCTCCTCGCCCCCTACCAGGACCCGTGGGGCGGCGGGCGCCCCGCCTGTGTGAACGAGCGGCTGGAGCACCAGGCGGCGTTCGTCCGCGCCGGCGCGCACTGGACGGAGGCCCGCGGCCGGTACGTCCACTCCAAGGCCGTGATCCCCGGTGCCCGCCCGGACCTGACGGCGTGGGAGGTCTCCGGCGACCTCGCGGCCATGCTGCGCGACACCCCCGGGGCGCGGGCGCTGATCCGCCACCTCGCCGACCCCGGCACGGCCCGACTGGGCTTCACCGCCAACCGGTCGGTCCCGTCGGGCGCGTACGACGCGGACCCGATGGCCGCCCGCATCGACGCGACCCTGCGCGGCCGGGGCACGATGCGCTGCTGGGACGCCTCCGACGCGATGCCCCCGGCGATGCGCGACGCCTTCCACCAGGCGGTGCTGCGGTTCCTGGCCGACCCGCGGGAGCTGCCGGCGCGGCTGGCGGTGCTGGAGGAGGTCCGCGAGCGGCACGGGAAGGCGGAGTGGCTGCCGTCGGCGTGCGGCAGCGGCTGAGCCCGGCCCGCCTCGGCCGTCCCGGCTGCCCTGCCGGCCCGCCCCGGCCGCTCCGGTCACCTTGGCCGTCCCGCTCGTTCCGGCCGCCCTGGTTGTCGTGGCCGTCCCGGCTGTCCCGGTCGGCCCGTCAGACCCTCCGGCCCTTCCGGCCCCTTCGGGCCGCCCGGCCTCAGCGCATCCCGAGGGCCCGCCGCAGCGCCGCCCCCGCGAGGTCGACGGCCGCGTCGTGCGTGGCCCGGGCGAGCATGGCCGTGTGGATGGGCCCGCCCTGCGCGAGGTGCCGGTCGTACGGCAGCGTCAGCACGGTCACGCCCGGCTCCCGCAGGTGCGCGACGGCCGTCTTCTGGTCGAGGGTCATGTCGGGGGCGCCCGACGTCAGGACGACGACGGTGCTGTCGATCGCCCGGCGGTGCGGCAGCCCGCCCAGCCAGTCCAGCACGACGCGCGTGCCGTTGACGCCCTCCGCGGTGCGCGGCGCGACGATCACCCGGGCGTGCGCGGTGTCCATCGCCGTACGGGCGACCTCGCCGGGCAGCGTCTCGCAGTCGACGACGGTCACCGCGAAGTGGCGGCGCAGCGCCAGCGACACCGTCCGGTACGTCGGCACGTCCAGCGGCGGCCCGACGCGGCCCTGGCTCGCCGGGAGCAGCCAGCCGCCACCGGGGACGGGGACGAGGTACCCGGTGATGTCGTTCAGGTCCATGCGGGGGGTCAGGATCCGCGCCAGCTCGGGACAGGACCACCGTACGGACGGGGCGCCCATCCGCACGGCGAGCGTGCCCAGCGCGGCGTCGGCCTCCAGGGTCAGCACCGGGTCGGGCCGGTGCTGGGTGAACGTGCGCCCCAGGAGCGCGGCGACCGTCGACTTGCCGACCCCGCCGCGGATGGACGTCACGGCGATGACCCGCCCGCTGGGGACGGGCAGCCGCACCTCCCGCCCGCCGCGGTCGTGTTCCGCGCCCTCCTTGGCGACGGAGGCGGCCAGCCCGCGCAGCGACTGCCCGACGCGCCGCACCGCCGAGTCGCCGTGCTGGGGCCGTCCGAGGGCGGAGGCGAGCCGCTGGTCGACGGCGGGCACGGGTTCGGGCGCGGGCAGGGGCACGTACGGCCTGCGCATCAGGTGGTCGCCGTGAGTCATGCCGTACTCCTAAGCGGGGGCGCCGGGACACCGGTGGCGAGCGGGAACAGCGCGGGGGAGCCCGCCGCTTCGAGCGGTTCGCCGGCCTTCCGCGACCGCGCGCACGACCCGGCGCCCGGGGCGCGGAGGAGCACGGCCGGCGGCGCGGCGGCCGGGACGCCCCCCACGGGCGGCGGCGGGACGGGCCCGCCGTGCGCGGCACGCACGTCCGGGATCCGCGGCGGAGCGGCCCCGGCGGCAGCCGGCCCGGCGGCCTCCCGCGTACGCAGCCCCCGCCCGGCTTCCGTCTCCGCGCACGCCGCGGTGGCCCCCACTGCACTCACGCGTTCGAACCTACCATCGGCCCGGGCCCTCCAACGGGCCGGAAAACCGTGGGTCCGGGCCCTCCAGCGGGCCGGAGAACCGTAGGCCCCGGGCCCTTCAACGGACCGGAAAAAGCCGCCGCCGGACGACTCCGGCGGCGGCGAAAACACCCGGGGGAGGGGGCCGGGCGCCCCCGCGCACGGCGGCGCCCGGCCCCCCGTCCCGGGTGTCAGGCGCCCGCGGCGCCGGCCTCCGCCTCCCGCACCTGCCGCTCCAACTCGTCCTTGTTCATCGTCGACCGCCCCTCGATGCCCAGCTTCCGGGCCTTCGCGTACAACTCGTCCCGCGTCGGCCCGCCTTCGCTCCGGCCTCCGCCGGAGGCGCCACCGCCTCCGTCACCGTCCCCGCCGCCCCCGCGGACGGCCTTCCCGGCCAGCTCCTCGGACCGCTGCCCGGCGAACTCCAGCCCGAGGCGGTGCAGTTGCTCGGCGTCCAGGGCCTCACCGAGCGCGGTGAGCAGCTCCTGCTCCTCCTCCTCGACGTGGTGGCGCACGGCGCCGATCCACTTCTCCAGGCCCTCCTCGAACTCGGTGCTCTCCCAGTCGAGTTCCAGCAGCCGCCTGCCCAGGTCCTCGGCCTCGTGGTGCTCCTCGGTCGCGTGCTGGACCTCTTCCCCCTCCCCGACCTTCTCGGTGAGCACCGGGTAGACGTACTCCTCCTCGGCCCGGCTGTGTGCCTCCAGCATCGCCACGGCCAGAGGCAGCGCCAGCGGCCGCGAACCCTTGTCCTTCCTCATCATCTCGAAGAGGCGATCCAGCTCACGGTGGTCATTCCTGATCATCGCGATGACGTCATCGGCCATGGCGGAACCTTTCGCGTTCGACGACCCAACGTGCCGACCCGCGTGTTTCCCCGGAACGCGAAAAGATGCCCGGCTTCCGGCCGACCGCCGGTGTGCGGGAGGAGCCCGTCCGGCGCCGGAACGGTTCCTCCCCGCTCCACGGCACGGTCCCCGGGGGAAGGCGCCGCGCCGGCCGGGTCCGCGCCGCGTGCCGGGGATCGGTGCCCGAAGGAGGCTCCGTAGGACCTTTCGGTGCCGTGGCGGCCGTCTCCTCGGCTGTTTCGGTGTTCTCCGTGGTTCTCCGTGCGGGCGTTCCGCCGGGGCCCGCCGTGCCATTCCGGTATTCGCGGACGGGGGGGGAGAGGCGGCGCCCGCGAAGACCCCCGGCGGAACCGCCGCGGATGTCGCGACGAGCCGCGCGAGCCGAAATGCGGGAGGGGCAGTGGACGGCGGTGGATAAGGAACAGGAAATTCCACCGCTCCGGTTCAGCGATCCGCTTTCCCGAGGGGTGACGGGGCTCGGCGGACGGCGTGCGGTCTCGGCAACCGCACGGGCGAGGTGAATGCGCCGTCCGGCCCCGGCGGCGTCCCGGGGCTCGCCGGAGCCGGCGACGAGGCGGTGCGCGAACACCACGGCCTCGGGCCGCCCCGGCGGGGCCGACGGCCTGGCCCGCCTGAGCCGCGTCGGTCGGTGTCGGGTCGCGTCCGGCCGGGCCGGGGGCGCCTCCGCCGCGTCCGGGCCGTCCGCGCGGCGGTTCGCGCCTGCGTCCGCGCGACGGCCCACGGCGCGGCGGGCCTCGCCCGCGTCCGCACCGCGTGTGTAGAGCGGTGACGCCCCGGGTGGCCGTGTGACCGTGGCCTCGCCCGCGTCCGCACCGCCGGAGCCGCCCGTCCGCGCGACGGCCACGGCCCGGCCGTGACGGATGGGGCGAGGAGCGTGCCATCCCCTTCCGAGCCCCGGGTCACGGCCCCCCCTCGTACCCCGGGTTACGTCCTCTTCGCGCCCCGGGCACGCCCCCTTCCGCGTCCCGGGCCCCTCGGCGGCGGGGTGACCGCCGCCCCTCTCCGCGCCCCCGGCCTCCGGCCCCGGCCTCCGGTAGGTTTTCGCCCGCGCGCCCTCTGGCCCCCGGCAGGCTCTCGCCCGCCGGCAGGCCCCGCCCGCAGGGGCATGGCCGATGCCCTCGCCCTCACCCGTCCCATTCGAGCCACCCCCGCCCCCACCGGGCCCTCACCCCGGCCGTCCGCCCGGGCGACCCCGCAGTCGGCACTCTGCGTAACCGACCCGTCGGTACGTGACATGACATCCGGCTTGGAACCGGACGCGCCCGTGGTGCTCCAGAGCCCCGCTCCGGTGGTTTCCGGCCGAGAAATGCCGACGAATGCGCACTTCGTGGACCGTGGGTTGCCGATTTCCAGCCAATCGATCCTTGATATCGATTCTGCAACGTCAATCGCGTAGGTTTTACGCCGAAAATGTTCAAGTAGTGCGCAGCCTGTCATGTTCAAGGGGGAACCATGCACGTCGGCCAGCGATACAGGGCGGCTCCGGGTGGCGAGAACCCGTCCATCGGACCCGGTGAATTGGAGGCGTGGGTGGCCGAACTCGGCGACTCCGTCTTCGCCCCCCTGGGCAGACGTGACCAGCGCCTCCAGGCCGAGCGGTACACGCGCGGGCTGCTGACCGCCACGGGGCGCAAGACGCTGCGGAACATCGCGGACCAGGTCGGCGGGGAGGCCGCGCGGCAGAGCACCCACCACTTCATCAGCGGGTCGCCGTGGGAGTGGACGGAGGTGCGGCGCGCCCTCGCCGCCGCGGTCGAGCGGCTGACCGGGCCGCGGACCCTGGTGGTGCTGCCGACCGTGGTCCCGCGGGTCGGCACGCGCTCGGTGGGGGTGGAGAAGCAGTTCGTCCCGCACCTGGGGCAGACCGTCGTCGGCCAGCAGGCGTACGGGGCGTGGCTGGCGTCGGCCGACGCGGCGGTGCCGGTGAACTGGCGGCTGGTGCTGCCCCCGAGCTGGTCGAAGGACACGTTGCGCCGGCGGATGGCGAGCATCCCCGAGGAGATCGGACCGGAGACCCCGGAGGAGTGCGCGAGCGCGGTCGCCCTGGAGCCGGTCCGCGACTGGGGCGTGTCCTGCGGGCTCGTGGTCCTCGACAGCGAGGGGCTGGACATCGGGGGGTGCCTCCGGCACTTCGACCGGGCCGGAATGCCGCTGGTGATGAGGGTGAGCCCCTCGACCCCGCTGCGGATCGACTGCAAGACCCTCCAGGGTTACGGCGACCGCGAGATACAGGCCGAGCAGCTCGTCGAGTCGATGAAGCGGATGCGCAGGCCCCTCGAATGCCAGGACCCGTGGGGCAGGCCGGTACAGGACGCCGTGGCGGCGGTCATCCCGGTCGTACCGGCGCAGACGCCCGTGCCCCGGCGCGACCCCGACCGGCCGCTGCTGCTGGTGGCGCACTGGCCGGGCCGCGAGCGCCGGCCCGCCAAGCTGTGGCTCACCACCGCGAGCGACCTCCCGCTGGCCACGGTGGTGGAGCTGACCGAGCTCGCGGACGTGGTCACCCGCGACTTCCTGCCGATCGCCGAGAACGTGGGCCTGCGGGACTTCGGGGGCCGCTCGTTCCAGGGCTGGCACCGGCACATCACGATGGCGTCCGTGGCCCACCTCGCGGCCGTGCTGGCCGGCCCCGAGAACTTCCCGGCGACCCGCGCCGCCGGGCCCGCCGCGGCGCGGACCGGTTGACCCCGGAGGGTTCCGGCGCGTCGCCGGCCGGTGGCGCGCCGGACCTCACCGGGCCGGGGCCCCACCGGGCTGGGCCCCCACCGGCCTGGGTTCCCACCGGGGCCGGCCCGGGCCGGCCGCGCGTACCGCTGGATCCCCCCTCGACCACCCGTCGAGCCCCGGCGCCGACTCTAGTCACCGTCAAACTCGCTTCGAGTAAACGGTGTTACGGAGGAACGATGGCCGAGCGTCAGCAGCGGGTGGCAGTGGTGACCGGGGCGACCAGCGGGATCGGCCTGGCCGTGGCCGCGCACCTGGCCCGCGGCGGTGCCCGCGTCTTCGTGTGCGGACGGGACGCGGACCGGCTCGCCGGGACCGTCAAGTCCCTGCGCGACGAGGGCCTGGAGGTCGACGGCGTCCCGTGCGACGTCACCGACAAGGAGGACGTCCAGCGCTTCGTCCGCGCCGCGGTGGAGCGCTACGGCGCCATCGACGTCCTGGTCAACAACGCCGGGCGCAACGGCGGCGGGGCCATCGCGGAGATGACCGACGAGCTCTGGTACGACGTCATCAACACCAACCTCAACAGCGTCTTCCTGGTGACCCGCGAGGTCCTGTCCGCCGGCGGCATGCTCGGCAAGGACTGGGGCCGGATCATCAACATCGCCTCCACGGCCGGCAAGCAGGGCGCGGTCACCGCGGCCCCGTACTCCGCGTCGAAGCACGGCGTGGTCGGCTTCACCAAGGCGCTGGGCCTGGACCTGGCCAAGACCGGCATCACCGTCAACGCGGTCTGCCCCGGCTTCGTCGAGACCCCGATGGCCGAGCGGGTCCGCCGCCACTACGCGGACATGTGGGACATCACCGAGGAAGAGGCCGCCGAGAAGGTCACCACCCGCGTGCCGATCGGCCGCTACGTGGACGTCGAGGAGGTCGCGGCGATGGTGGACTACCTCGTCGCCGACGCCGCCGGGGCCGTCACCGCGCAGGCCATGAACGTCTGCGGCGCCCTCGGCACCTACTGATCCGCGCCCCTCCCCGTACCCCAGGAGCACCCGTGAGTGAGACGACGGCAGGCACGGCCGCGGCGGCGGGCGGAGCAGGGCCCGCGCGTACGGCCGCGGTGATCGGCACCGGCACCATCGGCCTCGGCTGGATCGCCCTGTTCGCCGCGGCGGGCATGGCGGTCCGCGTCAACAGCCGCCGCCCCGACGCGGAACGCCACGTGCGCGCGGCCCTCGGCCGGTACGCGGCCACCCTCCCCGGCGGCCCGAGGGACCCGGAGGAGCTGGCGGAGCGGCTGCGGTTCGAGCCGGACGTCGCCCGCGCGGTCGAGGGCGCGGACGTCGTACAGGAGAACGCCCCCGAGGACCTGGCGCTCAAGCGGGACCTCTTCGCGCGCGCCGGCGCCGCGGCCGGCCCCCGCAGCCTGCTGCTGTCCTCGACGTCCACGCTGCTGCCCGACGACCTCGGCTCGGCGATGGACGATCCGTCCCGGCTGCTCGTGGCCCACCCCTTCAACCCGCCGCACATCGTGCCGCTGGTCGAGGTGGTCGCGGGGGAGCGGACCGACCCGGCGGCCGTGGACGACGCGGTCGCGTTCTACCGGGGCCTGGGGAAGACGCCGACCGTGCTGCGCAGGCCCGTCCCCGGGTTCGTCGCCAACCGGCTCCAGTCGGCCCTGCTCCGGGAGAGCATCCACCTGGTCCGCGAGGGGGTCGTGTCGGTCGCGGAGCTGGACGAGATCGTGACCGCGTCCATCGGGCCGCGCTGGGCGGCCGTCGGCCCCTTCCGGGCCTTCCACCTCGGCGGCGGGCCGGGCGGACTGCGCCACTGGTTCCAGCACCTCGGCGTCGGCCTGGAACGCAGTTGGGCGGGGCTGGGCGAACCGCCGGTCGACGAGGCCACGGTCGGCACGGTGATCGCCCAGGCCGACGAGGCGTTCGGCGCCCACTCCTACGAGCGGCTCGCGGCGGACCGCGACACGGTCCAGAACGCCGTCATCGCCGCCGTCGCCCGCGCCCGGGCCACCGGGCCGGACGCCACCGGGCCGGGCGCCGCCGGGCCGGGCGCCACCGAGGACTGAGCGGACGCCACGGCGCCGGGGCCGCTCGAAGTCTGCTCGGAGACCGCTCGAAGGCCACTCGAAGATCACTTGAAAGTCGCTCGAAGACCGCTCGAAGACCGCTTGGGCCCAACTCCGGCCTCCACGAGCCCGGTTGACCTCAACTGTGGCTGAGGTTGCACGATGGGGTCACGGGCTCGCCGGGGAACCCCGGCGGACCCGTGACCCATACGTGCGAGGAAGGAATCGCCCATGCTGGCAGCAGCCATCCGTACCTTCGGCGGCCCCGAGGTGCTCGAGGTGACGGAGCTCGACACGCCCCGTCCGTCCCCCGGCGAGGTGCGGGTGAGGGTGAAGGCGGCCGGAGCCCAGGCGTACGACTGCGCCGTCCGCGCCGGCTGGAACCCGCCCGGCATGACCCTGGCCTTCCCCCAGGTCCTCGGCAACGACTTCGCCGGCGTCGTCGACGAACTCGGTGAAGGCGTCACCGGGTTCTCCGTGGGCGACGAGGTCCTCGGCTGGGCCGTGCTCTCCTGCTACGCCCAGTACCTCGTGGTCCCGGCCGACCAGGTCGTGCCCAAGCCCGCGAACATGCCGTGGGAGGAGGCCGGCGCGTTCTCCGCCTCCGCGCAGACCGCCCACACCGCCCTCAAGGCCCTGGAGGTCGGCCCCGGCGACACCCTGCTCGTGCACGCCGCCGCCGGCGGCGTCGGCACGATCACCGCCCAGCTCGCCAAGGAGTGGGGCGCCACGGTCATCGGCACCGCCAGCGAGCGCAACCACGACTACCTCCGCTCCCTCGGCGCGATCCCCGTCACCTACGGCGAGGGGCTCGCCGACCGGGTCCGCGCCCTGGCCCCCGAGGGGGTGACAGCCGCCCTCGACTGCATCGGCGGCGAGGCCCTCGACGTCTCCGTCGAACTCGTCAAGGACCGCGCCCGCATCGGCACCCTCGTCGACTTCGCCCGCGTCGAGGAGCTCGGCGTCCGGGCCATCTTCAGCCAGCGGTCCGCCGAGCGCCTGCGCGAACTCACCGAGCTGTACGACCGGAACCGGCTGCGCGTCGAGATCTCCCGGGTCTTCCCCCTGGAAGCCGCCGCCGACGCCCACCGCGAGGTCGAGACCGGGCACGTGCGCGGCAAGGTCGTCCTGTCGATCGACTGACCACCGCGAGCGCCCCCCGCCCAACGGCCACCGAGGAGACCCCTGTGAAGATCGAAGTTTTCTCCGACATCCTCTGCCCCTGGTGCTACATCGGCAAGCGCCGCATCCACGACGCCCTGGAGCGGTTCGGCCACCGGGACGGGGTCGAGGTCGTCTGGCGCAGCTACGAACTCGGCCCCGAGGCCGAGCGCGAGCCCGGGCCGACGGCCGCGAAGGTCATGGAACAGTGGATGGACCCGGCCGCCGTCCCGGCCCGCGTCGCCCTGATCAAGGGGCACGGCCGCAGGGAGGGCCTGGAGATCAACATGCACCTCTCCACCCCGGTCAACTCCTTCGACGCCCACCGGCTCACCCACCTGGCGGCCGCGCGCGGCGTCACCGGGGAGCTGATGGAACGGCTCTTCCGCGCGTACCACACCGAGGCGCTGAACATCGCCGACCACGACGTGCTGGTGCGCCTGGCCGAGGAGGCGGGCCTCGACGCCGCCGAGGCGCGCGAGGTGCTCGCCGGGGACGCGTACGCCGCCGCCGTCCGCGCCGACGAGCAGCGGGCCCGTGACCTCGGCGTCACCGGTGTGCCGTCCGTCGTGGTCGACGGGCTGCCCCCGGTCTCCGGGGTGATGGACCCCGCCGCACTCGTGGACCACCTCGAACGCGCCAGTTCCCGCGCCGCCGCGCGCGCCGCGACCTCCGCCGGGTAGGGGCGCCGGGCCTGGATGAACTCTCGATCGCGACTCCAGCCGGGGCGGCCAGATTAGGCCAGGCGCGCCCGGAGCGTCCAGGCGCGAAGAACAGGGGAACACAGTGCAGACGAACTGGAAGAAGGCCGCCTCCCTCCTCGCCTCGGTGGGTGTGGCCGTCACGGGGGTCCTGGTGACGAGCGGCTCCGCCACGGCGGCGACGAACGGCACCAAGACCACGACCACGCAGCCGTACGTGTGTCAGACCCGGGTGTCGGGCGGGTGGATCCCGGTCGAGTACTCCCGCGACTTCACCGTGACGGCGCCGGCCACCGTCGCCCCGTACAAGGCGTTCAAGGTCACGTTCGACTCGACGCCGATCAACGCGGTCGCCGCGTACAACAAGACGCTGACCGACGTGAAGATCGCGTACCAGGTGCCGGCGGGCGCCACGGTGGTGGGCTACTGGCTGAGCGGCGGCAGCGCCAACCTCAACGGCAGCCAGTGGGTCGAGCGGAACGGCAACACCCTGGTCGTGCGGGCCGACGGCATGTTCGAGGGCGGGGTGGCGTACGACCTGCCGAACCTGGAGGTCGTCCTGCGCGCCCCCGGATCCGGCACGCTGACCACCACCGCCGGCGGCACCAGCTTCGACGACCCGTCCTTCTACTGGTACCGCCTCCAGCCCACCACCAACGAGTGGGACCCCTTCCAGTGCTACGCCGACCCGGCCAAGCCGGTGGTCTTCTCCACCACCAAGGTCCAGCCCTGACGGGCAGGACCGGACGGTTCCGCACGGCCGCCGGAGCACCGCTCCGGCGGCCGTTGCCGGATGTCCGGACACCCACCGGCGACACCGACCACACCGACCACCCCGACCACGGCAGGTAGGACATGGGCACCGCGACGGAACCCGCCGCCCCGCGCACGATCGCCGTCATCGGGGCCGGCACCATCGGACTGGCCTGGACCACCCTCTTCCTGGCCCACGGACTGCGCGTCCGCGTCCACAGCCGGCGCGCCGGGGCGGACCGGATCGTCGCCGAGGCCCTGGAGCTCCTCGCCCCCGGACTGCCGGGCGGCGGACGCGACCCGCGGGAGCTCGCCCGCCGGCTGGAGGTCGAGCCCGACCTCGAACGGGCCGTACGGGACGTCGACGTGGTCCAGGAGAACCTGCCCGACGACCTGGAACTCAAGCAGGACCTCTTCCGCCGCGTCGGCGCGGCCGCGCCCCCGACGGCCCTGCTGCTCTCCTCCACCTCCCGGCTGCTGCCCGACGCCATGGGCGCCACGATGGCCGACCCCGGGCGGCTGCTCGTCGGGCACCCCCTCAACCCGCCCCACCTCATCCCCCTCGTGGAGGTCGTCGGCGGCAGCCGGACCGATCCGGCGGCGGTCGAGGAGTGCGTCGCCTTCTACCGGTCGGTGGGCCGGGTCCCGGTCGTGCTGCGCAAGCCGGTGCGGCGGTTCGTCGCCAACCGGCTCCAGGCCGCGATCCTCCGGGAGGGCGTCCACCTCGTCCAGGAGGGCGTCGTCACCATGGCCGAGCTCGACACGGTGGTGACCCAGGGCCTCGGGGTGCGCTGGGCGGCGGTCGGCCTCTTCCAGGCGTTCCACCTCGGCGGCGGCGAGGGCGGCCTGCGCCGCTGGCTGGCGGCGGCCGGGCCCGGCATGGACGACGCCTGGCGGGACCTCGGCCGCCCCCGGATGACGGCGGAGACCATCGACCGGCTCGCCGACCTCGCCGAGGAGACCTACGGGCGGGACGGTTACGCGCGCCGCGTGGCGGACCGCGACGCCCGGCAGAACGCCGTCCTGGAGGCGCTGGCCCGCGTCGGCGCCCCCGACGGGACCGGCGGGGCCGACGGGGCCGGCGCCTCCCACGGGACCGGCGGGGCCGACGGCAGCGAGGACGCGCACGGCGGCGGTGACGACGTACACGACGGGGCCGAAGACGCGCACGCCAGCGGCGAAGACGTACACGACGGCACCGACGGCGTGCGCGACGGACACGACGGCCACAACGGATAGACGGAAACAGGAACAGAGGGAGCCCATGAACACCACCGAGACCGGCGGAACCCGCCACGCGCCCGACACCGGCACCGACACCGTCGACTTCTGGTTCGACCCGCTCTGCCCCTGGGCGTGGATCACCTCGCGCTGGATCACCGAGGTCGCCGAGCACCGCCCGCTCACCGTGCGCTGGCACGAGATGAGCCTCGCCCTGCTCAACAGCGGCTCGGAGATGTCCGAGCAGCGGCGCAGGATGCTGGACGCGTACTGGGGTCCCGTACGCGTGGTGGCGGCGGCGCGACACGCGCACGGCGACGTCGTCGTCGGCCCCCTCTACACCGCCCTGGGCAGCCGCCTGCACGCCCCGGACGGCATCTTCGCCCCCGTGCGCGACGCCACCGAGGACACCTGGCAGCAGGTGATGACCGAGGCGATGAGCGGAACCGGAGCCGTCGTCGAGGCCGCGCTCCGCGACGTCGGCCTCCCCGCCGACCTGGCCGGGGAGGCGGGCTCCGAGCGGTGGGACGAGGCGCTGCGGGCCTCCCACGCCCGGGTGCCGTCCGACGGCCTCGGGCAGGAGCTCATCGGCGTCCCCACCCTCTCCGTCAACGGCCGCGCCGCGCAGTTCGGGCCGGTCCTCAGCGAGATCCCGACCGGCGAGCGCGCCCTGCGCCTGTGGGACGCGCTGCGCACCCTGGCGACCGACCCCGGCTTCTTCGAACTCAAGCAGTGCACGGGCCGCCCGGAGCCCCGCACCGTGCGCTGACCGGACCTCCGGGCCCCGGGTCTTCGAGCCCGGGGTCTTCGAGCCTCCGGGTCTTCGAGCCTCCGGGCCCCCGGGCCCCCGGGCCCCCGACCTCTTCGGGCCTCCGCGCGCCCCTCGATCCGTCCCCGAGCTGTCTCCGAGCCGTGCTCAAGCCCGGCTCGCGAGGCTGGTCCCGGCGACGACGACCGGAGGAAATGATGCGCACCATCCGTATCCACGCGTTCGGGGCCCCGGAGGTCATGCGGGTCGAGGAGACACCTGTGCCGAGCCCCGGCCCGGGACAGGTGCTCATCGCCGTGGAGGCGGTGAGCGTGGGGTTCGCCCAGACCCAGATGCGGCGCGACATCTTCCCCGCCCCCATGTGGAAGCCGACGTTCCCCATCGTGCTGGGCGGCGATGTCGTCGGCACGGTCGCCGCCCTGGGCGAGGGGGTGACCGGGATCCGCGAAGGCGACCGCGTGGGCGCCTTCACCCTGCACGGCGCGTACGCCGAATACGTCGCGGTGGACGCGGACACCGTCCTGCCGGTCCCGGCCGACATGGACGCGGCACAGGCCACCGCCCTGCCCGGCTCCGGGCCCATCGCCATGGGCACCCTGGCCACCGCGTCGCTGCGGCAGGGCGAGACCGTCCTGGTGCACGCCGCCTCCGGCGGCATCGGCCACCTCGCCGTCCAGGCGGCCAGGGCGGCCGGCGCCGGCCGGATCATCGCCACCGCCGGCTCCGCCCGCAAGCTCGACTTCGTACGGGAACTGGGCGCCGACGTCCTCGTGGACTACTCCCGCGACGACTGGCCGGACCGGGTGCGGGAGGCCACCGGCGGCCAGGGCGTCGACGTCATCCTCGACAGCGTCGGCGGAGAGGTGCTGCGCACCGGAGTGGGGCTCCTCGCCCCGTTCGGCCGGCTCGTGTTCTACGGCTCCTCCGCCGGCGGCCGTGCCGTCCCCGGCATCTCGCCCATGGAGCTCATCGGCATGCGGTCCCTCACCTGCTTCGCCCTGGGGCAGTGGCGGACGAGCCGCCGCCAGGAGTACCTGGACCACCACGAGAAGCTGGTCCGGTACCTCACCGACGGGACGGTCCGGCACGCGATCCACAGCGCGCTGCCCCTCGAAGAGGCCGCCAAGGCCCACGAGCTCGTCGAGACCCGCGCCCACACCGGCCGCGTGGTCCTGCTGACGGGGCGGGCCGGCTGAGCGGCTCCGCCCGCCGCCCCCGCACCCGTCCCCGCCCCGCACCCCCGCACGCCCGCGCCCCGCGCCCCCGCACGCCCGCGCCCCTCGCCTCCGGGACCGGTTCCCCACCTCACGCTAGGAGCACCCATGCCGACCGCCACGCCCACCCGCCTGGCCGTCATCGTCGGCAGCACCCGCGAGGGCCGCTTCGGCCCCGTGGTCGCCGACTGGTTCGTCCGCCGGGCCCGCGCCCGCGGCGATCTCGACGTCGACGTCGTCGACATCGCCGGGGCCCGGCTTCCCGCGGTCCTGGGGGAGGTCGGCGAGGACGGCCGGTACGCCTCGCCCGAAGTGCGCGCCTATGCCGAGCGCATCGCCGGGGCCGACGTCTTCGTCGTCGTCACCCCCGAGTACAACCGCGGCTACCCCGCCGCCCTCAAGCACGCCGTCGACTGCCTCTACGCCGAGTGGCAGGCCAAGCCGGTGGGCTTCGTCGGATACGCCGGCGGCATGTCCGGCGGCATCCGCGCCATCGAGCAGCTCCGGCCGGTCTTCACCGAACTGCACGCGGTGCCGCTGCGCGACAGCGTGAACTTCCCGCACGTGCACACCCGGTTCGGCGACGACGGCGAGCCGCTGGACGCCCAGGAGGTCAACGCGGCGGCGAAGAAGCTGCTCGACCAGCTCATGTGGTGGGCGCAGGCGCTCCGCGAGGCCCGGGCACGGCGGCCGTACGTCGCCTGACCGCGCCACCCGCACCGGCCCCGGGCGCGGTGATCCGGTTTCGAGTCGTGTTCGAGCCCCTGTCCGCAGGGTGAGGAGAGCCGGCGGCGGTGCCCCCACGGGAGTGGCCGGGCGGACCCGCCGGGCAAGACGAAAGGAAAGAGACGCGATGTTCTGCTGCAAGCACGGTGGTCCCCGGGCGGCCGGCAGCGCGGGGAGCCCCCGATGAGCCGCCGCGTGGTGATCACCGGAATCGGGATCCGCGCTCCCGGGGGGTCCGGCGCGAAGGCGTTCTGGGACCTGCTCACCGCCGGGCGCACCGCCACCCGGCGCATCTCCTTCTTCGACGCGGCCCCGTTCCGGTCCCAGGTCGCCGGCGAGGTCGACTTCCGCCCCGAGGACGAGGGACTGACCCCGCGCGAGATCCGCCGCATGGACCGGGCCACCCAGTTCGCGGTCGCCTGCGCCCGGGAGGCGGTCGCCGACAGCGGACTGGAGTTCGGCGGCGTGGATCCGCACCGGATCGGCGTCAGCCTCGGCAGTGCGGTCGCCTCCGCGACCAGCCTGGAGAACGAGTACCTGGTGATGTCCGACCGGGGGCGCGAGTGGCGGGTCGACCCCGGCTACCTGTCGCCGCACATGTTCGACTACCTCAGCCCCGGGGTCATGCCCGCCGAGATCGCGTGGGTGGCCGGCGCCGAGGGCCCGGTGACCATGGTGTCCGACGGCTGCACCTCCGGCCTCGACGCCGTCGGCCACGCGGTGCAGCTCATCCGCGAGGGCGGCGCCGACGTCATGGTCGCCGGTGCCGCCGACACCCCCATCTCCCCGATCGTGGTGGCCTGCTTCGACGCCATCAAGGCCACCACCACCCGCAACGACGACCCCGAGCACGCCTCCCGCCCGTTCGACGCCTCCCGCGACGGCTTCGTCCTCGCCGAGGGCGCCGCCGTGTTCGTCCTGGAGGAGTACGCGACCGCCCGGGCCCGGGGCGCGCAGATCTACGCCGAGATCACCGGTTACGCCACGCGCTGCAACGCGTACCACATGACCGGCCTGAAGCGGGACGGCCGCGAGATGGCCGAGGCGATCCGGGCCGCCCTCGACGAGTCCCGCATCGACCCGACGGTCGTCGACTACGTCAACGCCCACGGCTCCGGCACCAAGCAGAACGACCGGCACGAGACCGCCGCGTTCAAGCGCAGCCTCGGCGACCACGCGTACCGCGTGCCGATCAGCTCCATCAAGTCGATGGTCGGGCACTCCCTCGGCGCGATCGGCTCCCTGGAGATCGCGGCCTGCGCCCTCGCCATCCGGCACAACGTCGTGCCCCCCACGGCCAACCTGCACGTCCCCGACGCCGAGTGCGACCTGGACTACGTGCCGCTGACCGCGCGCGAACAGCGGGTGGACACCGTCCTGACCGTCGGCAGCGGCTTCGGCGGCTTCCAGAGCGCGATGGTCCTGCGCACCCCGGAAGGAGCCGCCGCATGACCGCCAGGACGGTGATCACCGGAATCGGCGTCACGGCCCCCAACGGCCTGGGCACCGAGACCTACTGGAAGTCGGTCCTGTCCGGCCACAGCGGCATCGGCAGGGTCACCCGCTTCGACGTCTCCGGCTACCCGGCCACCCTCGCCGGGCAGATCGACGACTTCGACCCCGCCGAGCACCTGCCGAGCCGACTGCTCCCGCAGACCGACCATTCCACCCAACTCGCGCTCACCGCCGCGGCCTGGGCCCTCACCGACGCCGCCGTCTCCCCCGGCGACCTGCCCGACTACGACATGGGCGTCATCACCTCCAACGCCCTCGGCGGCTTCGACTTCACCCACCGGGAGTTCGCCAAGCTCTGGAGCAAGGGACCCGAGTTCGTCAGCGTCTACGAGTCCTTCGCCTGGTTCTACGCCGTCAACACCGGCCAGATCTCCATCCGGCACGGCATGCGCGGCCCCAGCGCCGCCCTCGTCGGCGAGCAGGCCGGCGGACTCGACGCCCTCGGCTACGCCCGCCGCGGCATCCGCCGCGGCACCCCCCTGATGATCGCCGGAGGCGTCGACTCCGCCCTCGACCCGTGGGGGTACGTCTCCCAGCTCGCCGACGGCCGCGTCACCCGCGAGACCGACCCCGCCCGGGCCTACCTGCCCTTCGACAGCCTCGCCTCCGGCCACGTGCCCGGCGAGGGCGGCGCGATGCTCGTCCTGGAGGACGAGGACCGCGCCCGCGCCCGCGGAGCCGAGCGGCTGCACGCCGCGCTGACCGGGTACAGCGCCACGTTCGACCCCGCGCCCGGCTCGGGCCGCCCGCCGGGGCTGCGGCGCGCCGCCGAGAACGCGATCGCCGACGCCGGGCTGGGCCCCGCCGACATCGACGCGGTCTTCGCCGACGGCGCAGGGATCCCCGAGCTCGACGCCGCCGAGGCCCAGGCCCTCAGCGGCCTGTTCGGCGCGGGCGGCGTCCCCGTCACCGCGCCCAAGGCGCTCACCGGGCGCCTGTACGCGGGCGGCGGCCCGCTCGACGTGGTCACCGCGGCCCTGTCCATCCGCGACGGCGTCGTACCGCCCACCCCCGCGCTCGGCGGCGTACCCGACGCCTACGGCATCGACGTCGTCCGCGGCGAGCCCCGGGAGCGGCGCGTCCGTCACGTCCTCGTCCTCGCCCGGGGGCGCTGGGGCTTCAACGCGGCCGTGGTGGTCAGCGCCGTCGACGAGCCGTAGACGGCACCGCACCCCCGGCCCCCCTCACCGCACGAACCAAGGAGAGAGAACCCATGGCACAGATCACCGTCGACGACGTCCGCCGCATCCTCGTCGCGTGCGCGGGCGACATGGAAGGCGTCGGCCCCGACACCGACATCACCCACCTCACCTTCGAGGACCTCGGGTACGACTCCCTCGCCCTCATGGAGAGCGCCGCGCAGATCAAGCAGGAGTTCGGCGTGGTCGTGCCGGACGACGAGATCACGAAGGTCACGACGCCCCAGGAACTCGCCGACCTGGTCAACGGCCTCGTGGCCCGCGCCGCCTGACCCGCCCATCCGCCCGCCCGTCCCTGCCCCGCCCGCCCCGCACGAGGAGCACGCCCGCATGACACCGCGACGGCACCGCACCGAGCACACCCTGGACGTGTCCGCCCGCCCCGAGGTGCTGTACGACCTGGTGGCCGACGTGGCCGCCTGGCCGGCCGTCTTCGGGCCGACCGTGCACGTACAGCACCTGGAGCGCGGCGAGCGCGCCGAACGGTTCCGGATCTGGGCGACCGTGAACGGCGGGGTCTCCGACTGGACCTCGCGGCGCACCCTGGACCCGGAGGGCCTGCGCATCACCTTCCGGCAGGAGCGCAGCCGCCCCCCGATCGCCTCCATGGGCGGCGAGTGGCGCTTCGAGGCCCTGCCCCACGGCGGCACCCGCCTCGTGCTGCTGCACGACTTCGCCGCCGAGGGCGACGACCCGGAGACGGTGAAGTGGATCAACGAGGCGCTGGACCGCAACAGCGCCGAGGAACTGCGGGCCCTGGCACGGGTGGCCGAACTCGGCCACCCCGTCCGGGACGTGGTCCTCACCTTCACCGACACCCTCGAATTCCGGGGGGCGGCCCTCGACGCGTACGCCTTCGTGCACCGCGCGGACCTGTGGGCGCAGCGCCTGCCGCACGTCAGCCGCGTCCGCCTGGTCGAGGAGCCGCCCGGCATCCAGGACCTGGAGATGGACACCGTCACGGCGGACGGCTCCGCGCACACGACCCGCTCGGTGCGCGTGTGCGAGGAGCCGTCGTGGATCGCCTACAAGCAGCGGGTCACCCCGCGGTTGCTGCTCGGCCACAGCGGCCTGTGGGAGTTCGCGTCCGGCGAGGGCGGCACCACCGTCGCCACCGCCCGGCACACCGTGGTGCTCGACCCGGCCGCGGTGCCGGAGGTCCTCGGCGCGGACCGCACCCTCGCCGACGCCCGCGCCCACGTCCGTGACGCGCTCGGCCGCAACAGCCTTGCCACCATGCGGCACGCCGCCGCGTTCGCCGAGGCCGGGACCGGCGCCTCGGCCTGACGGCCCCCTACCCGAGGAGACCCCCTTGAGCGTCACCGCCGACCTTTCCTCCCTCACCGAACTCCACTCCCTGGTGCAGCACTTCTACGCCCACCAGATGCACCACCTGGACAACCGCAGGTTCGAGGAGTACGCCGCCACGTTCACCGAGGACGGCGAGTTCCAGCACTCCCCGGGGGTCGAGCCCGCCCGGGGCCGGGCCGGGATCGTCCGCGAACTCGTCGACTTCCACAAGAAGTTCGACGGCGACCCGGTGCGCCGTCGGCACTGGTTCAACCAGATCGCCCTGGACCCGCGTCCCGACGGCACCGTCCACTCCACCGTGTACGCCCTGGTCGTGACCGTACGGCCGGGCGGCAAGCCGGAGATCAGCCCCAGCTGCACGGTCCACGACGTGCTGGTCATCGACGGGGGGAGGCCGGCGCTCAAGTCCCGGACCATCAGCCATGACCAGGTCTTCTGACGCGTCCGGGACGGAGCCGGCCGGTCGGGCGGCCCGGGGGCCCGGGTCGGCCGCCCCCGGCGGGCCGCGCGACGGCGGCCGGTACGGGGCCTAGCCCGCCGGCGCGGCGGCGCTCGCCGTCCACGAGCCGCCGCACCACGGGCCCGCGCCGGCCGCCCCCCGGTGGCACAGGCCGCCCCCGGCGGGGCCGGCCGCTCTCGGCGGCACCGGCCGCCCCCGGCGGTACCGGCCGCCCCCGGCCCGGCCGGACGACCCGCCCGACGCGGCGGCCCCGCCACCGCGCGGGCTGCTTGCCGGGCCTCGCCCCTCCGGCCCGGGTCTGCGGGTCCGCACCGGCCGTCCCCGACGGCCGGTCGGCCCGCCGGGGCGCGGTGGCCGTGCTGCCGTGCGGGGCAGCCTGCCGGGCCCCATCCCTCGGGCCCGGGCCCACGGGCCGGGGCGGTGGTCGTGCCGGTGTGCGCGGCCGTCCGCCGGGCCCTCTCCCGGGCCCGGGCCCGAGGGGCCGCGACGACGGCCGCGCCGGTGCGCGCGGCCGTCCGCCGGGCCCTCTCCCCGGCCCCGCGCCCGCGCCCCCGGCTCACGGCCCCCGGCCCACGGCGCCTGTGCCCCCCCCGCGCCCGCGCCCCCGGCCCCGCGCCCCGACCCCCGTACCCGAACGACCCGCACCCCAGGGAGCTGCCCGTGACCCCCCGCCACCCCGCCACCCCGACCCCCCGGCTGCAGGAGGTCGCGGAGGACGTCTTCGCCTACGTGCAGCCCGACGGCGGATGGTGCCTCAACAACGCCGGACTCGTCGTCTCGGACGGCTGCTCGGCGCTGGTCGACACCGCCGCCACTCAGGCCCGGGCGCAGGCCCTCAAGGAGGCCGTCGCCCGGGTGTCGCCGCAGCCGCCGCGCCTGGTGGTCAACACCCACTCGCACGGCGACCACACCTTCGGCAACCACCTGTTCGCCGACGACGCCGTGATCGTCGCCCACGAGGGCGCCCGCGCCGAGATGGAGGCGACCGGCCTCCACCTGACCGGGCTGTGGCCCGACGTCCCGTGGGGCGAGATCACCGTGACCCTCCCGGACCTCACCTTCCGGGACCGGCTCACCCTGCACGTCGGCCGGGTCCGCGCCGAGCTCGTCCACCTGGGCCCGGCGCACACCGCGAGCGACACCGTCGTGTGGCTCCCCGACCGGCGCGTGCTGTACGCCGGGGACCTCGTCATGTCCGGGGCCACCCCGTTCTGCCTGATGGGCTCCGTCGCGGGCACCATCGAGGTGATGGAGCGGCTCCGGGCGTTCGGCGCCGAGACCATCGTGCCCGGACACGGGCCCGTGGGCGGCCCCGAGCTGCTCGACGTCACCGAGGGCTACCTGCGCCGGGTCCAGGAACTGGCGGCCGAGGGCATCGCGGCCGGGGTCACCCCGCTGGAGGCGGCGCGCGACGCCGACCTCGGAGCGTACGCCGACCTGCTCGACTCCGAGCGGCTCGTCCCCAACCTGCACCGGGCCTACGCCGAGGCGCGGGGCGCGGCACCGGGCGAACCGATGGACGTCGGCCTGCTGTTCTCCGAGATGGTCGCGCACCACGGCGGGCTTCCCGCCTGCCGTGCCTGACCGCGTGGACCGCCGTTCGAGCCCCCTTTTAGCGGCACTCTTCAGCCTTCAGGGGACGGGGCCCGGCATCGCTCCGGTGCGGCAGGGGCCGAACTCCTCTCGGAAAGGGCACGCGTGAGCATCGTCGACGACACCCCACAGACCGACCGGACGGAGCCGGCACCGCCCCGCAGGGCCGCCGCCCGCCCGCCGCGGCCCGCGCCGCCGGAGCCCGGCCCGGCGGGTGACCTGCGGTCGCGCGTGGAGGAGCTGCGGGAGCTGCGCGACCGCGTCCTGGCCGGACCGGGCGACAAGGCCACCGCGGCCCAGCACGCCCGGGGCAAGCTGACGGTCCGCGAGCGCCTGGAGCTCCTCTTCGACAAGGGCACCTTCGTGGAGACCGAGGCGCTGCGCCGCCACCGCGCCACCGGCTTCGGCCTGGAGGACCGCCGGCCGCACACGGACGGCGTCGTCACCGGGTGGGGTGAGGTCGACGGGCGCACGGTCTTCGTGTACGCGCACGACTTCCGGATCTTCGGCGGCGCCCTCGGCGAGGCCCACGCCCAGAAGATCCACAAGATCATGGACCTGGCGCTGGCCGCGGGCGCGCCCGTCGTCGGACTGTGCGACGGGGCGGGCGCCCGCATCCAGGAGGGCGTCACCGCGCTGGCCGGCTACGGCGGCATCTTCCAGCGCAACGTGCGCGGGTCGGGGGTCATCCCCCAGATCAGCGTCATCATGGGCCCGTGCGCGGGCGGCGCGGCGTACTCCCCGGCCCTGACCGACTTCGTCTTCATGGTGCGCGGCACCTCGCAGATGTTCATCACGGGCCCCGACGTCGTCCAGGCCGTCACCGGCGAGCAGATCGGCCACGACGCGCTGGGCGGCGCCGACGTGCACGCGCGGACCTCGGGCGTCGCGGCGTTCGCGTACGACGACGAGGAGAGCTGCCTGGAGGACGTACGGCACCTGCTGGCGTACCTGCCCGCCAACAACCGGGAACTGCCGCCCGCCGAACCCGTCCACGACCCCGTGGACCGGCGCTGCGAAGCGCTGGCGGACCTGGTGCCCGCCGATCCCCAGCGCGCCTACGACATGCGCCACGTCATCGCCGAAATCGCCGACGACGGCGAGTACTTCGAGGTCCACGAGCTGTGGGCGGCCAACGTGGTCTGCGCCCTGGCACGGCTGGGCGGCCAGACCGTGGGCTTCGTGGCCAACCAGCCGCTGGTGACGGCCGGGGTCCTGGACATCGAGGCGTCCGAGAAGGCGGCGCGCTTCGTCCAGTTCTGCGACGCCTTCAACATCCCCCTGGTCACCCTGGTCGACGTGCCCGGCTTCCTGCCCGGCGTCGACCAGGAGCACGGGGGCGTCATCCGGCACGGCGCCAAGCTGCTGTACGCGTACTGCAACGCGACGGTGCCGAGGGTGCAGGTGATCCTGCGCAAGGCGTACGGCGGCGCGTACATCGTCATGGACTCGCGCTCCATCGGCTGCGACGTCTCGCTCGCCTGGCCGACCAACGAGATCGCCGTCATGGGCGCGGAGGGCGCCGCCAACGTCGTCTTCCGCCGCGAGATCGCCGCCTCGCCGGACCCCGAGGAGACCCGGCGCGCCCGCATCGAGGAGTACCGCAGGGAGCTGATGCACCCGTACTACGCGGCCGAGCGCGGGCTCGTCGACGACGTCATCGACCCGGCCGACACGAGGACGGAACTGATCCGAGCCCTGGACATGCTGCGGCACAAGCACGCGCAGCTGCCCGGCCGCAAGCACGGGAACCAGCCCCAGTGAGCGGGACGTGGCGCATCACGCGCGGGTCCCCGGCCCCGGAGGAGACGGCCGCGGTGACCGTGGTGCTGGCAGCGGTCCTGGCCTCCGCCGCGGCGGCGGAGGAGGAGGCGGCGGCGCGGGTACGGCGGACGGGGCGCGCCGGGCGGGCGGGGTGGCCGTCCGTCGTGTCCGCGCACGGGGCGGCGCGCTCCTGGACCACCGCCCCCGGCCCCGGCTGGAAGAATGCGGGATAGGCCGGAGAACGGCCGGATTTCGCACCCCCTGACTCTTTTCACACCCCTCGCCGGAGGGACATGACATTTCCCTCCTGTGAAACCTCGGCTTCGCGCCCGTTGATCTACTGTGGAGTTGTTGGCCAGATAGCTGAAGGGCAAGTCGACTGAACGACACCATGGGGGTGCTCCAATGCGATTCAATCTGATCGGGCCATTCGAAATCATCACGGAAGACGGCCGTTCCCGCCTACCGAGCACGCCGAAAGTGTGCCAGTCGCTGGCACTGCTCCTCACCAGGCCCAACGAGACCGTGAGCTCGGATTCGCTGATCCGGGAACTCTGGGGCGAAGCCCCGCCGAAGAGCGCGCTGACGACCCTTCAGACCTACATTTATCACGCGCGTAAACTTTTTGTAAGCGAAGGGATCGTGGCACCCGAACGTACCCTTCTCGTAACCCGCGCGCCTGGATATGTTATTCAGGTGGAGGACGACGAGGTCGACGTCAAGATATTCGAGAACCTCATCGCACGCGGCCAGAAAGCGCTTCAGGACGACGAGCCGGAACGCGCCCTCGGCCTCCTGCGCCGGGCCCTCGCCCTGTGGCGGGGCCCCGCCCTGTCCAACATCCCCGCCGGGGACGTGCTCACCGGCCGCATCGTCCACCTGGAGGAGCTGCGCATCCGGGGCCTCCAACTGCGCATCGAGGCGGAGATCCGGCTCGGCCGGCAGCGCGACGCCATCCCGGAGCTGTCCGAGCTGGTCAACGAGTACCCGCTCAACGAGTGGTTCCACGGCCAGTTGATCTCCGCCCTCAACCACTCGGGCCGCCGCGCCGAGGCGCTCCAGGCCTACCGCACCCTGCACCGCATCCTCGACCGGGAACTGGGCCTGGAACCCTCGCCGGAACTCCAGCGGCTCCAACTGGCGGTGCTGAACCCGCCGTCGTCCCCCCACTCCCCGGTGCGCCGGTTCCCCGTCCAGCGGGACCACCGCACCGCCACCGCCGTGTGAGGAACACCACCGACCCGGCCCCGTGCGCACCGACGGCCACGGCCGGCCCCGTGTGGGGCCGGCCGTGGCCGTCGGCACGGGGGGCCGGACCCCTCAGCGGCCCGGCGCCCCGACCAGCCGCGCGTAGGCGCTCGCCGCCGGTGCCCACTGGAGCCCGCTGTGCCCCGCGCCGCAGTTCACGTCGCGCCAGTGCCGTTGCAGCGCCTCCGCCTCGGCCTGGCCCCGGGTGCCGGCGGTGCGCAGCAGCCCGTCCACCACCGCGGCCAGCCGCTCCGCCGCCAGCGCGCAGTCGCGGGCGTTCCTGGCCGTCTCCACCGCGGTGACCCCGCCCCGGTCGACGACCCGGGCCGCCCGGCCGAGCAACAGCTCCACCGCGTCGAGCTCTCCCTCCGCCCGCGCGAGCACCTGCTCGTACGGGCCGGGGTCGGGCCCGCCGGAGATCGCCCCGCCCGGAGCCGCCAGCTTCGCCCCGGTCAGCTCCCGCCACCGCCGCAGCGCGCCGCGGGCCGCGCCCAGGAGGGGCGCCGCCAGCGTCAGCCCGTTGCCGGCCTTCAGCGGCACCCGGTGGCAGGGTGCGGACCCCTCGGACGCCTCGCCCCGGAGCACCACTTCCAGCGGCACCGACCGCTCGTCCGGCACGACGACGTCGTCCAGCACCACCGTGTGGCTGCCGGTGCCCCGCATGCCGATCACGAACCACGAATCGACGACGGCGTGGTCGGCGCGGGGCACCGCGAGCACCCGTACGGCCGTCCGCCCCGCCTCCTCCGTCCGTGCCGCGACCAGCGTCCAGTCGGCGAAGTCGACCCCGCTGACGTACGCCCACTCGCCCCGGACCCGCCAGCCGCCCGGGACCCGCTGTGCCGTCCCCGCCGGCATCAGCCCGGCGACCACCACCGTGCCGGCGCCCTTCTCCCAGACGGCCGCCCGGCCCTCCGCGGGCAGGTGCGCCGTCATCCGGCCCGCGCTCGCGGTGACCGAGGCGACCCACGCCGCCGACGCGCACTCCTCGCCGAGCACGGCGACGGCCTCCAGCAGCCCGGTGAACGTGCCGGGGGAGCGGCCCGGCAGGTCCGGGGCGAAGTGGTGCGGGAAGCCGGCGGCGATCAACGCCTCCGCCACCGCGGGGTGCAGCCGGCGCCGCTCCTCGGCGGTCGCGGCGTGCGCGGCGGCGAGCGGCGCCACGTCGCGGGCCGCCGAGGCCAGGGACGACTGGTGTGCGTGGGGCATGGTGAACCTTCCTGCCGCGTCGCCGCGGCCCGGCACGGACGTCAGGAGTTCTTCACCGCGTAGTCGCGGACGGACTCGGCGATGTAGCGGACCATCTCCTCGGTCAGGCCCGGGTAGACCCCGACCCAGAAGGTGTGCCCGGCGACGATGTCGCTGTTGGCGAGCGAACCGCTGATGCGGTGCGGCCGGTCGAGGTACGCCGGGTGACGGGTGAGGTTCCCGGCGAAGAAACGACGGGTGCCGATCTTCCGGCCCTCCAGGAAGGCCACCAGCCCCTCGCGGGTGTAGCCGGCGTCGGGCTTGACGGTCAGCGCGAAGCCGAACCAGCTCGGATCGCTGTCCTCGGTGGCGCGCGGCAGGATCAGCCCCGGCACGCCGTCCAGCGCCTCCCGCAGGAACCGCCAGTTGGCGCGGCGGGCCGCCCCGAACGCGTCGAGCTTGCCGAGCTGGCTCAGCCCCAGGGCGGCCTGGAGGTCGGTGGACTTCAGGTTGTAACCGACGTGCGAGAAGATGTACTTGTGGTCGTAGCCGTGCGGCAGCGTGCCCATCTGGTAGTCGAACCGCTTGAAGCAGCGGTTGTCCTCGCCCGGCTCGCACCAGCAGTCCCGGCCCCAGTCGCGCATCGACTCCACGATCCGCGCCAGGACCAGGTTGTCCGTCAGCACGCAGCCGCCCTCGCCCATCGCGATGTGGTGGGCCGGGTAGAAGCTCGTGGTCGCGATGTCGCCGAAGGTGCCGGTGAGCCGGCCGCGGTAGGTCGAGCCCACCGCGTCGCAGTTGTCCTCGATGAGGAACAGGTCGTGCTCCTCGGCGATCCGGGCGACCTCCTCGACGGCGAACGGATTGCCGAGCGCGTGCGCGACCATGATCGCCCTGGTGCGGGGCCCGACGGCCTCCGCGATCCGTTCGGCCGTGGCGTTGTAGGTGCCCAGCTCCACGTCGACGAAGACCGGCACCAGGCCGTTCTGGATGATGGGGTTGACGGTGGTCGGGAAGCCGGCCGCGACCGTGATCACCTCGTCGCCGGGCCGCAGCCTGCGGTCCTCCAACTGCGGCGAGGTGAACGCCGACAGCGCCAGCAGGTTGGCCGAGGAACCGGAGTTGGCCAGGTGCGCCTTGCGCAGCCGGAAGTAGCGGGCGAACTCCCGCTCGAACCGCCGCGAACTGACGCCGGCCGCGATCCGCATGTCCAGCGCGGCCTCCACCAGCGCGACCCGGTCCTCCGCGTCGAACACCGCGCCCGAGGGCCACACCGCGGTCCGGCCCGGCTCGAACTCCTTCTCGTCCGAGCCGTGGTACTCGCGCACCTGCTCCAGGATGCGGGCCTTGGCGTCCTTCATCGGTCCTCGCCTTCCACGGCGTCTCGCGCCGGTCGTGGAGCCGGCCGCACGCCGCGGGTCCCGCTCCGATGGACATCTGCGATCAGCTCCGCCTGCCGGACGATCGCCTCACCGGCCGTGCCGGCTCCCGCCGCGACGGCCCGTACGAAGGCGTCGAGGGTGCCCGCGCACTGGTCGAACGGCTCCAGCTCCAGCCGCTCCGTGCCGTCGCTCCGCTCCACCACCAGCACGGGCCGGTGGTCCGCCGGCGGGGTGAAGGCCCGGTCCACGGTGAGCCGCCCGGCGCTGCCCACCACCTCGTACCGGGACGTGTAGTGGTGCTCCATGCCGAAGTACACCTGTGCGGTCACCCCGCCGGGCCCGGCCAGCAGGGCGGTGCCGGACACGTCCACCCCCCGGTCCCCGTCGGTCCGCAGGGTCGCGCCGACGACCTCCAGCCCGTCCCCGAGCAGGAACCGGGCGGCGTGCAGCGGGTACGACCCGACGTCGAAGAGGGCGCCGCCCCCGAGCTCCGGCCGGTAGCGGATGTCGTGTGCCGGCCGGGGCGGGATCGCGAACGCCGCGACCACGGTCCGGACCTCCCCGATGGCGCCCTCCCGGAGCAGCCGCCGCGCGTGGTGGTGCTGGGGGTGGTGGACGAACATGACGTTCTCCCTCAGCACCAGCCCCGCCGCACGGGCCGCGCCGACGAGCCGCGCCGTGTCCGCCACGCACGTCGTCAGCGGCTTCTCCGCCAGCACGTGCTTGCCGGCCGCCAGCGCCTTTTCCACCCACGGGGCGTGCAGCGCGGCCGGCAGCGGGACGTACACGGCGTCGACGTCCGGGCGGGCGAGCAGCGCGTCGTACCCCTCCAGGGGGTCACCGCCGAACCGGTCGGTGACCTGCGCGGCCCGGGCGCCGCTCCGGCTGGCCACCGCCGCCAGGGTCACCCCCGGCACGGTGGCCAGGGCCGGCAGCACCCGCCGGACCGCGATGTCGGCGCACCCCAGCACCCCCAGGCGCACCGGCCGGCCGGCCACGGGTGTCGCGCTCACCGCAGGTACCTCAGGCACGTCAGCAGGTTCCGGGCCTCGACGTTCACGTAGCCGCTGTGCCGCACCAGGGCGCCGAGCTGCTCGGGCGTCATCCAGACGAAGTCGTCGCCCGGGTCGAGGGGGACGTCGTCCCCCGCCTCCACGACCAGGTAGCGGTTCTCGGCGTGGTGGAACCGGCCGCCCTCCTCGGAGTGGACGACGTCCAGCGTGACGCGGGACGGCGCGGCCCCCAGCACCTCGTCGAGGAAGCGCGGCCGCAGCTCGGCGGGGAGGTGCCGGTAGTTCTCCGGGGCGCACTGCACGGTCGGGCCGATCTCCAGCACGTCGCGGGAACCGGCTTCCGTCCGGGCCTGGACCAGCACGTGCGGCACGCCGTCCACGGCGCGGGTGAGGAACGCGACCACGCCGCGGGAGGCGGGGGCGAGCATCGGCTGCGACCAGCGGCTCACCTCGCGTCCCTCCGCCTCCACGTCCACGCCGACCACGGAGAAGTAGAGGCCCTCCTCGTGCTCCACGCGCTCGCCGCCCACGGACCAGCCCTCGACCTTGGACAGGGGCACGCGGCGCCGCTCCAGCCGGCGCCCGACCTTCGCCTCGGTGAACCAACTGAGCAGCTCCGCCATCCGGTGCAGCCCGCGGTCCTCGGCCCCGCCGCCGCCGAACCTCCCCCCGTACGTCCCGGGGAGGCCGGACAGCACGGTCCGGGTGTCCATGTTGACCAGGTTCTCCACGCTCAGCAGGTCGCCGATCTGCTCCAGCGTCAGCCAGCAGAAGTCGTCCCGGAGCGGCACGTCCTCCGTCGTCTCGACGACCATGTTGCGGTTCCGCTTCCCCAGGAACCACGAGCCCTGCTCGGACTGGAGGGAGTCGAAGACGACACGGCCGCGGCGCGGTGCGAGGAAGTGGTCCAGGTACGGGACGGCGCCGCCGCGGTGCACCCGGGTGAAGTTGCTCCGGGTCGCCTGCACCGTCGGCGAGAGCTGGAGCAGGTTGATGTTCCCCGGCTCCATCTTGGCCTGGAGCAGGAAGTGGGGGACGCCCCCGAACTCCTTGACCAGGATGCCCAGGATGCCGGACTCCGGCTGCACGATGATCGGCTGCTGCCAGGAGTCGACCTCCCGGTGGTCGGTGTCCACCTGGAGCCCCTCGACGGTGAAGAACCGTCCGCTGGCGTGCCGGAGGTCGCCCGTGGCCGGGTCGAAGGACCAGCCGTCGAGCCGGTCCAACGGCGTGAGGGTGACCACGTGCCGCTGGGCCCGCCGGCGTTCGGCGTACCAGCCGTGGACTTCGGACGTGTGCCGGAACACGGCGGCCTCCTCGTAGGTGGGGTGCGTTCTCGTGGAGGGGAGGCCGGACGGCGGCTCGCGGTGGTCCCCTCGGTCCCGCCCAGCGTTCGGCACGCCCTTCGAGAACCGCTCGAAGGTCCGTAAGCACGGACCGCGCACCCCCGTGGGGGAGCGCCTTCGAGCGAGGCTCGAAGGGCGGACCCGACGATGCGGCCATGAAGATTCTTTTCGTGGGGGGAAACGGTGCCGGGACGATCTTCCCGGACATCCCGCTGGCCCAGGCGACCCGGAACGCGGGCCATGAAGTGATCATGACGGGCCCCGAGGTGACCATGTCGGCCATCCTCGGCTCGGGCATTCCCGCGGTCTCCGTCACCGAGCGCACGATCCAGGACTGCCGGGTGAACCGGGAGGGCGTCCTCGTGCCGACGCCGGCCCGCGGCCCGGAGCGCAACATCGCCATCGGGCGCATGTTCGGGCGGCTCGCGGCGCACTCGTTCGACGCCCTGATCGACCTGGTGGAGCAGTGGCGCCCCGACCTGGTGGTCAGCAACGTCCTCGCGTACGCCGGTCCGCTCGTCGCCCACCACGCCGGCGTCCCCTGGGTGCGGTTCGCCACCGACATCGCCGAGCCCCTCGACATCGACCTCGCGGCCGCCGCCGAACTGGCTCCCGAGATGGAGCGCCTCGGCCTGCACGGGACGCCGCCGCCCGCGTTCTCCGTCACCCTCATGCCGGAGAGCGTGCGCCCCCCCACCGCCCCCGTGGCCCTGCCGCTGCGCCACATCCCGTGCAGCACGCAGAGCGCCCTCGAACCCTGGATGTACACCAAGGGGGACCGGCCCCGCGTCCTGGTGAGCGCGGGCAGCAGGGTCACCCCCGACGACGACTTCGACCTGCTCAACGGCCTGGTCGAGAAGGTGGCGCCGCTCGACATCGAGCTGCTGATCGCCACCCCCGACGACGTCGCGGCCCGGCTGGAGCTCCCCGAGGGCGCACGGGCCGGCTGGCTGCCCGTGGACGTCCTCGCCCCCACCTGCGACGTGATGGTCCACCACGCGGGCGGCAACATCACCCTCACCTGCCTGGCCAACGGAGTGCCGCAGGTGTTCGTCCCGTACCTGCCGGGCCTGGAGGAGCACAGCGCGCGCATCGCCGACCAGGGCGCCGCGCGGCTGATCGACCCCGACGACGACAGCGCGGCCAACATCGCCGGCGCCGTCCGCGACCTGCTGGAGGACCCGTCGTACCGGACCGCGGCCCTGCGGCTGCGCGACGAGGTGGAGCGGATGCCCGTCCCCGCCCAGGTGGTGCGCGACCTGGAGCGGGTGGTCGCCGCCCACCGGGAATCCACGGCCGCGAAGTGAGGTGGCCCCATCGTGCGAGTTGCGGAGACGGCCGTTCCGGGAGCCTACGTCATCACCCCGGAGCAACTGGCCGACGACCGGGGGACGTTCTACGAGTCGCTGCGGACCGACCTGCTGGAAGAGGCGATCGGCCGGCCCTTCCGGCCCCGGCAGATCAACTTCTCGGTCTCGCGCCGGAACGTCCTGCGCGGACTGCACGGGGTCGCCGTCCCGCCCGGCCAGGCCAAGTACGTCTCCTGCGTGCGCGGTGCGCTGCGGGACGTCATCGTCGACCTGCGGACCGGCTCACCCACCTTCGGCACCCACGCGGTCACGGAGCTGGACGCCGACTCCGGCCGCTGCCTCTTCATCCCCGAGGGCGTGGCCCACGGCTTCCTCAGCCTCGCGGACGACACCTGCATCTGCTACGTCGTGTCCACCACGTACGTACCGGGGACGCAGATCAACATCGATCCCCTCGATCCCGACCTGGACCTGCCGTGGGGCTTCACCGAGCCGCCGCTGATCTCCGACCGGGACGCCGGCGCGGCGTCGCTGAAGGAGACGCTCGCCGCGGGCGTCCTGGCCGAGTGGCGGGGGTGAGCCGATGACGGGCACCTCGGTCGTCGTCCTGGGGGCCACCGGCTTCCTCGGACGCCACCTCTGCGACGCGTTCCGGTCCGCGGGGGCGCGGGTGACGGGGGTCTCCCGGGGCCACCCCGGCAGCTCCGCCCCGCCGTCCGTACGGCGCTGGGAACACCTCGACCCCCTGCGGGAACCGCCGGCCCGGCTCGCCCGGCTGCTCGACGAGGTGGCGGCCGACACCGTCGTGAACGCCGCCGGGCAGGTCTGGGGCGTCACCCCCGAGCAGCAGGAGGCCGCCAACGCGGACCTCGTGGGCCGGCTCCTGGACGCCGTCGCCGCCGCACCGCGGCGCCCGCGGCTCGTCCAGCTCGGCACGGTCCACGAGTACGGGCCGGGGACCGCCGGCCGGCCGTTCGCGGAGGACCACCCGCCGGCCCCCGACACCGCGTACGGGCGGACCAAGCTGCGCGCCACCCGGGCCGTGCTGGACGCCGCCGGCACGTCCGGCGTGGACGGGGTGGTCCTGCGGATCTCCAACGTCTGCGGCGCCGGCGCGCCCACCGGGAGCCTGCTCGGCTCCCTCGCCGCCCGGCTCGCCGCGCACCGCGGGCCCGGCCCGATGGAGTGGGACCTGGCACCGGCGACCGCCCGGCGGGACTTCGTCGACGCCGGGGACGTCGCCGACGCGGTCGTCGCCTGCGCCCGGGCCCCCCGCGCGCGCGTGGCCGGACGCGTCGTCAACGTGGGCAGCGGGCGGGCCGTCGTCGTGCAGGACGTGGTGGACCGCCTGGTGGAGCTGAGCGGCGTCCCGGTCCGCCGGTCGGCCGCCGCGCGGCCGGAGCCGGGCGCGGGGCCCGGCGGTTCCGCCAGTTCCGCGGCGGCCTGGCAGGCCCTGGACGTCACCCTCGCCCGCCGGGCCCTGGAGTGGCGGCCCCGCCGCGACCTGGACGACTCGCTGCGCGCCCTGCTCGCCGCGGTCTGAGCGGCGCGGTCCGGGCGATGCCGGTCCGGGCGGCGCGGTCCGGGCGTCACGTCACGGTCCGAGTGACGCGGTTGAGCGCCGCGGTCCGCCCGGCGCCGTCCGAGTGGCGCGGAAAGGCCCGGGACGGCACCAGCCGTCCCGGGCCTCCCCGCGTCCGGGCCCCGCGTCCGGACCCCCCGTCCGGACCCCGCGCCTGTGCCCGTGTCCGGACCCCGCCGTCAGACGGTCACGCCGCACCGGCGGGCCGCCGTCAGGAACACCTCGGCGGTCTCCGGCAGCTTCGCGATCGCGTCACGGTAGTCGGCCCGGGCCGCGGCGAGCCGGTCCCGCGTACCGGGGTCGTACAGCACGGCCTCCAACCCGGTCACCACCGACTCCTCGTCGAAGAGCTCGGTGCGCAGCGCGGTCGTGGTCAGCGGGTTGTCCTCCAGCAGGCGGCTCACGACCGCGTTCCACTGGAGCGGCCACATGTGGAACGGCGGCACCGGCCCGGGGAACCCGGCCAGCCAGGAGCGGACGGCGGGGGAGAGACCGCCGAAGGCGTCGGCCAGCCGCTGCAGCCCCGGCCCGCCGTCGATGTCGAAGGTGTTGACGGTGAACAGGCCCGGCACGTCGACCAGGACCGCCCGCTCCAGCGCGAAGGAGGGGAGGAACAGGCCGAGCACCGCGTCGGACGCGGCGAGCAGCGAGGCGTACCGCCCCGCGGTGTACGACTCCTCGACGTGCAGTCGGTCCTCCGGCAGCGTGAAGCCGTCGAGGTACGGCCCGACCGCCAGGAACCGCGTGCGCGACGGCAGCCGCCGCAGGTACTGCCCGACCAGGCGCGGCACCCGGACGGCCAGTTCGCGGGTGCGCGGCCCGGCCTGGGTCTGCATGATCCGCTGCCACGGCAGGGTGGGGAGCATCAGCAACCGCTCCCCGTCGCGGACCCCCAGCGACCGGCGCAGCTCCTTCCGGGCGGTGGGGGTGGGCGGCGCCGGCGTCCGGTCGGCGCGGTACGGGAGCCCCCGCCCGCCGGTGGCGTCCGGCCGGTTCGCGGGCACCGGCAGCAGGTGGGCGGGCGCGGTCAGGATGCGGTCGCTGACCTGGGTGGGCCGGCCGAGGAGTTCCAGTTCGAGGTTGGTGTTCTCCAGGTTCACCGAGTCGATGGGGATGACGGGCAGCCCGAAGTCGTCGACGAACCACGGGTCGATCCCGTAGTTGACGACGTGCGTGAGCCAGTGGGCCATGTAGTCGCTGAGGACGATCGCGTCCGGCCGCGACTCCCGCACGGCGCGGGCGACGACGTCGCGCACGCCCGGCCCCATGGAGGTGTCCACGAGGGTGTACGGGTGGCCGGCGGCGGCCAACTGGCCCTCGTTGTACCGGTCGACGACGAAGTGGGCGCCGATCCCGGCGTCCTTCAACTGCGCGGCCAGGTCGAGCCCGAGGGTGACCTCGTGCAGGGTCTGTCCGAGCGTGGCCATGAACAGCAGGCGCATGTCCCTCTCCCGTTCCCTTCTCCCCGGGCCGCTCAGAGGGCGCCGGCGGCCCGGCCGCGGTCCGCCACGGCCTCGCGCAGCCGCCGGGCGACCGTACGGACGTCGTCGTCGCTCAGCCCGTGGTGCAGGGGCAGGCACAGGGTCTCGCCCGCCGCCCGGTCGGTGGCGGGCAGCACTCGGTCGGAGCCGTAGGTGGGGACCTTGTGCAGCGGTGCGTACCGGAACGTGGTGTAGATGTCGGCGGCGAGCAGGTCGGCGGCGACGCCGTCGCGGATCGCGGCGTCCATCTGCACCCAGTAGAAGTAGTGCGAGGACGTGTGGTGGTCCGGCAGCGGCGGGGGCAGCCGCAGCCCCGCCACGTCGGCCAGCTCGTGGTCGTACCGCTTGACGATCTCCCGGCGGCGGGCGATGAACTCCGGCAGCCGGCGCAACTGCACCGTGCCGATCGCGGCGGTCAGGTCGTTGCCGATGACGCGGCGCCCGATCTCCGGCACCTCCAGCTCCCACCACCGGTGGGACACCTTGGCGTAGCCGAAGCCGGTGGCCTGCGTCAGGCCGTGGTAGGCCAGGCGCCGCATCCGCGCGGCCTGTTCGGCGTCGCGGACGTACAGCAGGCCCCCGTCGCCCGTGGTCAGGATCTTCGCCGCGTCCAGGGACCACATGGCCAGGTCCCCGAAGGTGCCCACGGCCCGGCCGTCCACCGTCGAGGCGATCGAGCAGGCCGAGTCCTCGATCAGGGTCAGGCCGCGCTCGCGGCAGCGCTCGGCGATCTCGGCCACGTGCCCGGGCTGGCCGCCGTAGTGCAGCAGCAGCACGGCCCGGGTGCGGGGCGTGAGGGCCGCCTCGACGTCCTCCCAGCGCGGGTTCATCGTCCGCGGGTCGACGTCGCAGAAGACGGGCCGGGCGCCGGACGCCAGGACGGCGTTGGCCGCGGCGAGGAAGCTCATCGACGGCATGACCACCTCGTCGCCCTCGGCGAGGCCCAGGGACTCGACGATGAGGAAGAGACCGGCCGTGCCGGAGGCCAGGAAGACGACCCGGTCCGGTTCGACGCCGAGGTGCTCGGCGAACGCCGCCTCGAACGCCTTGGTCCGCGGGCCGTGGCCGAGCCACTTGTCGCGGAACACGTCGGCGACGGCGGAGAGCTCCTCGTCACCGACCGCGGGCTGGAACAGATTGATCACGTGAATACCCTTCTCGCCCCTCTTGCGCCTTGAAGTCGTGGCTCCGGCCCGGCCGGAACGTCAGTGCCCGCGGGCCGCCAGCCGTTCGATCGCCGTCACGGCCTCGGCCGCCCCGGGCAGCCCGGCCACCTCGTCGGCCAGCGCCCGCGCCCGCTCCCGGTAGGAGGGCGTGGCGAGCATCTCCGCACAGACGCGCGCGACGGTCTCGGCGGAGTCGTCCGCGGGGTCGATCATCCGCGCCGCGCCGTAGTCGCTCAGCCGCCGGCTGTAGTCGACGCAGTAGGGCAGGTACGGGATGAGGACCTGCGGCACGCCGTAGGAGACGTAACCCATGGTGGTGTTGCCGCCCGCGTGGTGGACCACGAGGTCACAGGTGGGGGCCGCCAGGTGCAGCGGGATCCACCCGGCCCGCACGTGCCCGGGCAGCGGGCGCAGCTTCTCCGCCACGGACTCGGGGGTCGCGATGAGCAGCTCCACGTCCAGCTTCCCGACCTTGTCCACCAGCCCGCTCAGGATGTCGAAGTCCGACTCGGGGGTCACGCGGCTGCCGGCCGACACCAGGACGCGGGGCCGGTCCCCCTTGGCGTACATCCACGGCTCGACCCGCTTCTGCGTGGCGTAGGGCACGTAGCGCATCATCTGCGCGGGCGGTGCGTCCCCCGGGCGGAGGCTGGGCGGGCAGATGTCGACGAACAGGTCGGCGCGCGGCATGTCGTACAGGCCGAGCCGCTCCAGCTCGGGGCCGAGTTCGGCCGCCGCCCCCAGGTCGATGGTGCGCGGCTCGCCCATGTCGATGGCCTGCTTGACGTAGGGCACGCCGGCGTGGGCGGCGACGAGCGGCGCGGCGAAGGCCAGGGCCCCGCCCACCACCACGTCGGGCCGCCACCGGTCGGCCAGGTCCAGCAGCCCGTCCAGGCAGGAGGCCGCGTACCGGCCGAAGGTGCGGCCGTTGAAGATGTACCGCTCGTGCAGGTCCTCCGGGATGGGGACCCGGACGCCCCGGCGGTCGACGAGCGCGTCGTGCATGACCTTCGACGAGACGGCGACGCCGGGGATGCCCGCCTGGGTGATGGTGGGCATCACGTTCTCCGGGGCGGCCATGAAGACCTCGTGTCCGGCGTTGCGGGCGGCCTGGGCCAGCGGGACGATGCCGAAGATGACCCCGGAGGTGCCGCCCGCCACAAAGAGAATCCTCATGCGCAGATCGTCCGGAACGGGCCTCGAACCCCGCTCGACACCCACTGGACGCCGCTTCCCCCCGGCCGGAGCCGGTTCAGGAGACCGGCTTGCGCGCGGTCGTGATGACGTACCCGAGGAGGTCGCGTTCGAGCTCCGAGATCTTGCCGATCATGGCCTTGAACTCCTCCGCGAACTCCCGCCCGCCCTTCTCCACGACCTTCGGGTAGTTGTCGGCGACGAGCTGGTCGATGCGGGCGGCCGACCGGTGCAGGTGCGGCGTGGCGTCCTCGTGGCGCACGATCTCCAGACCCGCGGCGCCGATCATCCCGGTGTACGCGTCGGCCGTCGGCAGCGAGTCCACGGTGAAGCCCTCGGTGAGGACGGCCCGCCACTCCTCGGTCAGGGGCCCGCTCTCGGTGTAGTCGGCGAGGACGAACACCCCGCCCGGGACCAGGACGCGGGCGATCTCCCGCAGCGCGGCCTGCCGGTCGGACAGGTACATCAGCGTCTCGACCGCCCACACGGCGTCGAACGACCCGTCCTCGTAGGGGAGCTTCATGGCGTCGACCCGCTCGAACCGGACCCGGTCGGCGACGCCGGCCTCCCGTGCGAGCCGGGTGCCCGTCTCGACCTGGTCCGCGCTCACGGTGATGCCGAGCGCGTCGCAGCCGGTGGCCTGCGCGAGCCGGATCGCCGGCCGCCCCTGGCCGCAGCCGACGTCCAGCAGCCGCTGCCCCGGGCCGAGCGCCACCTGCTCCACGAGCACGTCGGTCAGCCGGTCCTTGGGGTCGACGTCCGGATCGACGCCGTCCCAGTAACCGATGTGCAGGTTCTGCCCCATGAAGATTTCCCAGAGCCACCCCCGGTCGTCGTAGAACTCGCCGACCTCGTCGGGGGTCAGGGCACTCTCCGCCATCGACTCAGCTCCTTGTCGTCCGATGCGTGACGCCCCGGACGGTGTCAGGCGGAGTTCGACGGTGGCTCGAACCGGAGTCGAGCGTGGGACCGGAGGTTGTCCCTGACCGTATCTCCGTTCGAGAACCGCTGGGAAGCCCATGAAAGCGCTCGTACTGTCCGGAGGAGAGGGGACGCGTTTGCGTCCCTTCACGTACTCGATGGCGAAACAACTGGTCCCCGTGGCCAACAAGCCCGTTCTGGTGCACTGCCTGGAGAACCTGCGGAACATCGGTGTGAAGGAGACCGGCATCGTCGTCGGGGGCCACGGCGCGCAGATCGAGGAGGCGATCGGCGACGGCTCCCGCTTCGGCATGCGGATCACCTACCTCCGGCAGGAGGCGCCGCTGGGCCTGGCGCACTGCGTGACGCTCGCCGCCGAATTCCTCGGCGACGACGAGTTCGTCATGTACCTCGGCGACAACATCCTCGCCGAGGGCATCGCGAACGCGGCGGCGGAGTTCCGCCGGCGGCGCCCCGCCGCGCAGCTCCTCGTCACCAAGGTCGCCGACCCCCGGCAGTACGGTGTGGCGGAGGTGGACGCGGACGGCGTGGTGCGCGCCCTGGTCGAGAAGCCGACCGAACCGCGGGGCGACCTGGCGGTCATCGGCGCCTACTTCTTCACGTCGGCGGTCCACGAGGCCACCCGGGCCATCAGGCCCAGCGCCCGCGGCGAACTGGAGATCACCGACGCCCTCCAGTACCTGATCGAGGGCGGCTGGGCGGTCACCGCCCAGGAGTACGACGGCTACTGGAAGGACACCGGGAAGATCGACGACCTGCTGGAGTGCAACCGGGTGCTCCTGGAGCGGCTGGGCACCGACAGCGCCGGCGGCGCCGACCCGATGGCCGCCGGCGAGATCGACGCCACGACGGTGGTGGAGGGCCGGGTGGTCGTCGAGCCCGGCGCCCGCGTCACCGGATCGCACCTCACCGGCCCCGTGGTGATCGGGGCGGGCAGCGTCGTCCGGGACTGCCGGATCGGCCCGAACGTGGCCGTCGGACGGGACTGCGTCCTGGAGTCGGCGGGCATCGAGAACTCCATCGTCCTGGAGGGCGCCTCCATCACCGACGTCCCCGAGCTGAGCGGCTGCGTGATCGGCCGCTGGGCCCGGGTCAGCGCCCAGGACGGCGGCTCGCACAACCGGTTGATCATCGGAGACCACACACAAGCGGAGGTGCCGGTATGAGGATCCTCGTCACGGGCGGTGCCGGATTCATCGGCTCCCACTACGTGCGCACCCTGCTCGCGGGCGGGTACGCGGGCTACGAGGACGCCCGGGTCACGGTCGTCGACAAGCTCACCTACGCGGGCAACACCGAGAACCTGCCGATGGGCCACGACCGGCTGACCTTCGTCCGCGGCGACGTGTGCGACCACGAGCTGATGCGGCGCGTGCTGCCCGGCCACGACGCCGTCGTGCACTTCGCCGCCGAGTCCCACGTGGACCGGTCCGTCGACGGCTCGATCGCCTTCGTCCACAGCAACGTCCTGGGCACGCAGAGCGTCCTCGACGCGTGCCTGCACACCGGGGTGCCCACCGTCGTCCACGTCTCCACCGACGAGGTGTACGGGTCGATCACCGAGGGCGCCTGGACCGAGGAGTCGCCCCTGCTGCCCAACTCGCCGTACTCCGCGTCCAAGGCGGGCAGCGACCTGCTGGCCCGCGCCTACCACCGCACGCACGGCCTCGACGTGCGCGTCACCCGCTGCTCCAACAACTACGGCACCCACCAGCACGTGGAGAAGCTGATCCCGCTGTTCGTCACGAACCTCCTGCGCGGCATCCCCGTGCCGCTGTACGGCGACGGCGGCAACGTGCGGGAGTGGCTGCACGTCGACGACCACTGCCGGGCGATCCAGCTCGTCCTGGACGCGGGCCGGGCCGGCGAGACGTACAACATCGGCGGCGCCACCAGCCTCACCAACCGCGAGATGACGGACCGGCTGCTCGAACTGTGCGGCGCCGACTGGTCGATGGTCCGCCACGTCGAGGACCGCAAGGGCCACGACCTGCGGTACGCCATCGACGACGGCAAGATCCGCGCCGAGCTGGGCTACGCCCCGCGCCGGACGCTGGACGAGGGGCTGAGGAGCGTCGTCGCCTGGTACCGCGACAACCCGGGCTGGTGGAAGCCCCTGCTGGACGCCTGAGCGGACCGGACGAGGGCCGCTGGAGCGCTGCTCGAACCCCCTGCGCGACCACCACCCGCGCGGTTGACCTGAACCGTGCTCGAGGTTGCACGATGCGATCACGACGACGCCGAGTCGCCCCAGCACCTTCGTTCCGAGGAGCCCCGCCATGGCCTTACCCGACCCCACCGCCCGACCCGCCCCGCGCGCTCCCCACCGGGCCATGCTGCTCGTCCTGCTGCTCGCCTCCACCCTCACGCTGATGGCCGGCGCCGTCATCGCCCCCGTCGTCGGCGTCATCCGCGGCGAACTCGGGGTCAGCGGGACCGGCGCCGGCCTCATCCTCACCGCACACGGCCTCTCGCTCGCCCTCGTCAGCCCCTTCGTGGGCTGGGCCATCGACCGCTTCGGCCTGCGCACACCGCTCGTCGGCGGACTCCTGCTGTACGGCGTCGCCGGCGGCACCGGCCTGGTCACGGAGTCGTACACCGCCCTGATCATCAGCCGGTTCGTCTTCGGCGTCGGCGCGGCGGCGGTGTTCGTCGGGACCACCGTCGCCCTCCTCGCGCTCTTCCAGGGCGAGCAGCGCGACCGGGTCGCCGGCTGGCGCTCCACCGCCCTCAGCCTCGGCGGCATCATCTGGCCGCTGATCGGCGGCGCGCTCGGCGGCCTGTCCTGGCACGCCCCGTTCGCGGTCTACCTCCTCGGCATCCCGGTCGGCCTCCTGACGCTCCTCGTGATGCCCGCCCTCCCCGCGGAGGGCCGCGCCAAGGGCGGCGGCGTCGTGACCCTGCTGCGCCGCCGGCCCGGCCTCCTGGTCTTCTACGCCTTCTCCTTCTTCGCCTCGTTCCTCCTCTACGTGCTGGCGGTCTTCCTGCCGCAGCGCCTCACCGAGGTCGACGTCGAGGAACCGTTCCTGATCGCGCTCATCACCACCAGCACCTCCGTCGGCGGCAGCCTCATCGGCCTGGTCTACGCCCGGATGAAGGCCCGCCTCGGCTACGTGAACCTGCTCCGCGTCGCCACCGTGGCCTGGGCGCTGTCGTTCCTGCTGATCGGCCTGAACGGCCAGTGGGTCTTCCTCACCCTGGCCGCCTTCGTCTTCGGCCTCGGCAGCGGCGTCGTCGTACCGGCCCTCGCGATGATGATCGGCGAATCCGCGCCCGCGGCCCAGCGCGGCCAGGCGATGTCCCTGTCCGGGACGGCCAACTTCACGGGCCAGTTCGTCGCCCCCCTCATCCTGGGCCCGGTCATCGGCGCCACCTCCATCGGCACCGGCTTCCTCGTCGGCTCCGCCCTGGCCGCCCTGGTCCTCCTGGCCCTCCTGACCTTCCCCGTCCCGTCCCCGAAACCCCCCGAGGCAACCCCCGACCCCGACAAGCCCTCCCCCGACACGGCCCCCGTGTGAAACCCCCCACCCACCCCAAGGCCCAGGCCTCCCGGCCTGGGCCTCCGTCTTTCCCCCACCCCATGCGGACGCGTCCCGCCCCAGCCCCGACCAGAACCCCCACCACACACCCGCCCGCGACACCCCCGACAGGACCCAAACCCGCACAAGGCTCTGGACGCCTCGTGTGCATCACGTATAGGTACTGGTCAGGCCGGTAGAGGTTCGCTGGGTCCCTCTCTCTGTCCGCGTACAGTCCGCGTGGGCGGGCTGCGGATAGCCGTCCGAGTGCAACCCACTCAGACGGCTGCGACGCCAGCCCCCCACAGGGACATCTGTACCGGTTCAGAATCGCCTGAAGCCGCCGTTCCTGACAGGGCGGCCTTGATGCTCTGCCCAATCGCTTCTGCTAGCAACGGTGGCACCGCATTACCGATCAGCCTCGCCCCCTCCTCCCGGTTTCCGAGGAATGCGAAATCATCTGGGAAGGACTGCAGCCGGGCGCCCTCTCGGAGAGTGATGGTGCGGTTTTCCTCTGGGTGGCCAAATTTCCCTCGGGTGAAACTGTCGAACCTTGCCGTGATAGTCACAGCTGGCTCATCCCACGCCAGTCGGCCATACGTGTCCAGATGACGGTGATTCCCTTGATGGCACGCGAGCTGGAGGTGCTTAGGGAGGTACTCACGGCCACCCCCTGGGGGGACATGTTTGATTCGCTCGATATTGAGTTTGCTCAGCCTAGCCTCTCTGTAGTGGTTCGTGAATGACGGGTGGTTGGACCCGTCTTCGGGCGGCGATGGCAGATCCCGGATAGCGTCTCCCACCGTGCGCGGGGGCTCCTTCCTTGGCGTCGGCCAGGAAAAATGGGTGCCGGCAGGAAGCCCCACAAGGAAAGCCCTCCGACGTCTTTGCGGAACACCGTAATCGGCCGCATCAAGAATCGTTGCGTGAACCTGAAAACCTAGATCCTGAGCCGCTTCTTCGACAGCTCGCAAAAGATGCTTTCCGCGCACGCTTTGAATGGCGGCAACATTTTCCATGAGAAACGCGCGGGGGCGCATTTCTTCAAGCCAATCGAGATAGCGAAGAACAAGAAGGTTCCTTGGGTCTTCCCGTGCACCTCTACGCTGAAGGGAGAATCCTTGGCACGGGGGGCCGCCGGCGAGCAAGTCCACCTCGCCGCGCTTTAGCCCAGCGAGATCGAGGAGCTGCCCTCCGGTGGTCGTGGCAGCATCAAGCACTTCCGCGCGGCATGAAAGATTTTTGCGGTGCGTATCAACGGCCACTTGGCTGTTGTCGAAGGCCAATGCAACGGAGTACCCAGCTCGGGCTAGGCCCAAGCTGAGTCCACCAGCGCCTGCGAATGCGTCAATTGCAGTGAGCGTCACTTGACCAGCAACCCTCCGCGCCTGCGGATGCCCGGAATCAGCACCGAGAAGCTACTGCCGACGGGCTTATCAGCCACTTCGAAAAGTCCAACCTCGGATTCAACTGGTGGCATTCCAGCTGCAATGTGCTCACCAAAAGCCTGAGCGGCTAGCGGGGGTACCGCGTTACCGATCTGCTTGTAACGGTCATCGAAGGGTCCTTGGAACTGCCACGTGGCGGGAAATGTCTGAAGAAGCCCTGCTTCTCTCGCCGTTAGGCCCCGGTCTTGTTCAGGGTGAGCAAATCGTCCACAGCTAGGAGTTCTGCACCGAGCCGTGATGGTCGGCGCCGGACCGGACCAGGCCAGACGTCCATAAACGTCTGTATAGCCACCATGAGCGCCACGCGTGCGATCCAGGCACTCCGGACCGACTCCCGCCGGACGGGAGCCACCATCGTGGGGAACTTGCTTCAGAATTTCGATCGTCGACGGTCGATGGCGCGACGTAACGTGCATTGGATCATCTGGGTTCGATTCACCACTGGAAATAGGCGGAAGGTGGCCAATCCACTCTTTGACAGTAGAAAAAGAATCTGGCGTGTTTCGTACAGCAGGGAACGTTGGCATCTGGTGCAAAGACGCCAGCACTACGGTGCGGAACCGTTCCTGAGGTACGCCGAGCTGCGCCATGTTCATGATCCGCGCTCGAACGCTGTAGCCAGCGTCCTGCAACTTTGAGCGAAATTCGTCGAACAAATCCCACGAACGAGCCGAGACCAGGTCAGCGACGTTCTCGACCATCACGACATCGGGCTTGAGCGTGACTGCTAGATCACCGAAAACGCTGAAGAGTTGATTCCGACCCTTGCGGTCACCGCGGGTCTTGACGTGCGAAGAGAAGCCCTGACAGGGCGGTCCTCCTGCAAGGAGGAACTGGCGGTCACCGACCGCTTCACGGATTCGGGCGGCCCACGAACGCCGAGCGCCTGCGTCTTGGAGTGTCAGCAGGTCCAACTCATCCGGCGTGTGATCGAGGTTGGCGGCGTAAGTGGCGTTGGCCCACACGTCGTTGTCGGCCGCGTAAACCGCCTTGTACTGGCCCGTTGCTGCTAGGCCGGCCGACATGCCGCCACAACCGCTGAAGAGGTCAGCATACGCCCAGCCGGGCTCACCCTTGTCCATGCGATAGATCCTAGAAGCTCGTACTGACAGTGTGGTCTCGCAGCGCACCCATCCAAGGTGATCGGAGCTCGGCGGCGCGCCCGTACAGCCATGGGGAGATGACAGTCTGTTGTGAACACAGCATGCCCCATCGATCATCCCCATGTGAGTCAAATCACTTCGCTAGGCTCGTCGTCCAGTGACCGATCAGGTCGGTCATCCCATCTGCCTGCGTGGGGTCGACTGCGATGACGTCTACGGAGCAACCTGTGTTGACCCGGCCCAATCGTCGGACACCTGGAGGGCCGTGGAGAGCGGGCGTCACAAGGGCAGCGGCATCGGCCGAGAAAGCCCCGGCATGAGCGATGAGCTGATATATCTCGTCTTCTGTGACCCTTTCTCCTGACTTCCTGTACTTTGCGTCAAGCAAGCCGATCCTGCGATCTCCGTAAATCACGATGTCTGGATCGGCTCTTTTTTGCATGGGTTCCCCCTCTCCTTCGACTGCGTGAAATAGGGGAATCTTCTGTGACTTGCCGTCCGTCACTGTGAAGTTGGCTGGGGCTGTACTTCTACATAGTGTGCGTACAGCTTCTTCGAATACTCGATCAATGTTGACCCAGGCACTGAATGGTGAAGTGCCAGCACTTTGGAAGTTGAACGGGACGCCCCGTATTATGGCTTCCGCCATACGGAGAGTTTCTCTGAGATCTGCGCTGATGCTCGGAGAAAGGGACGGAAACGCTGGATCGGGTAGCATCTGGGCTCCCGAAAGCATTTGCATGCATCGCTGCACCGTTATTCTCGCCTCATCGTAATGGCGCAGTAGGTGGGCAGCGCGATTGCAAGCGGCAAGTAGGTACCTATTGATCTCTGTATCTTCGGATAGATTGCGGTAGCGGATCGCTAGGAGGTCATGCCGGCCACGACTCCACAGAGCACGTACTGTTTCGCCGACGTGGATCTTCCCTCTGACTCGACTGCTATGAGCGGAAGTCGCTATGTACTCCTTTTGCGGCCCGGCCGCCAACTCTCTTTCGGCCATCGCGGAAAATGCTCGTGCTATCGCCGCAAGCGGCGGTAGGGTTGAACCGGGCTGAGCTGCCTGTGTAGCTTGCTTTCGCCCGCTCGATGAAAGAGCAAGACAGGCGTCGACAGTTCCCGGAACCATTTCATCGATAGCGATGACGAGATTTTCGTGGACGACAATGGTGCCAGCGTATGGCCCAACTTCAATATCGAACCCAAAACGACTTGGTCGAATGAAGGCCACCTTCGACTGGACCCAGGGGAGATTTGACAGCTCTTCTAGGGAGTATCCAACTTCTTGATGAGTGAGTTGCAGTCGTCCGTACGTTCTGGTTCTCACGCCTCTTCCTCGGTGTCTGAGGTGAACCGAGCGTTTCTCCAGATGTATGTGTTTTCGATCTTCTCTGGGTTGGGGTAAGTGGTGATCCCGCCCCGGCGCAAGAAATACCGCAATGACTCATGCCACAGATCGTGCAAGTCGCGTTCGTCGCGCATTCCGACGAATAGACCGTGTCCGAAGGGGGCATCTTCAGGAAGCCCGTCGAACCACTGAGTTACCTGTTTCCTAAGATCGCTAGCCATGCCCGCCTCTTGCAGGATTACTTCGAGCGCGTCACGACTGCGAGAAATCTCGATTTGGCGCATCCTTCTCACCAATGCGTCGTCCATATTGACAACGCTTCGATCAGTAGGGTTCATCGTGGCAATGATGACCAGATTGGGTGCTATCGACACCCGTTTGCCCAGCCCGGGGACTAGGAAGAGGCGGTTTCTGTACTCAATGTAAGTGAGGAGTTCACCGAGTACATTGGCGACATCAGCTCTACTCAGCTCATCGACGATGAGAACGTGCGTCTTGTCCGGAGACGCCAGCGCTGTATCGTTTATCTGCACAAGCGCGCCGGGAGAGGGTGCGAAACCTCCGTTACTGGGGGCAAGTCCACCGACAAACTCTTCGTACGTGAATGCTGCGTGGAATTGGACTGTCAGAACCCGGGTGGAGTCTCCTTCTGTAAGAGTCATAGCAACGTCCTGGGCCATCCTCGTCTTACCGGTTCCTGCTGGCCCGACGAGCGCGATGATTTGACGCCCTCCATAGCGTCGGCACTTTTCGACGATAAGGTTCTTTAGCTTGCTGTCAGAGTCGGCCTGAGTGGGAGATGGTACATTCGGTGCTTTTCCGAGCCAACGCACGTACTCTCCTCGATCTGCAAACTGATCGGCTGGAGGAGTGGTTGCGATTACCTCGTCAATTAGAGGGATGAACTCAGAGTTGAGGTACCGATAGCCGTCCTCCGGTCGATCTCGGGGTTCTAGAAAAAGATTCTTGAATGCGGCTCGAGAGAACCATGTGTCCAGCCTGTCTGACTGATCGTTTCCTGCGTCAGGGCGGCGTGGGCCGAGAATCCGCTCCATTGTGTCAGGGTTCTTCGGGTCGTAGCCGTCCTGTGAGCGTGCTTGAGCGATCTTTTGTATCGCTGCTTCGATTTCTGATTCCCTCAGGCATGTCGTGACGCATCGCCCTAGTTCTTCCCAATGGAGCTTGTTGTCTAGATTTCTCATAACTCGCCAAATGGTAAGAAGTGGTCTGACGTCGGTTCCCGGCGGGTAGGTGTCTCTGGTCAGAGGGTTCGCGAGCTGGTATCGGGCTAGTGCGGGCGCAACCAACCGGGCGAGTTGAGTGCGATAGTTGAGATAGATTTGCTGGCTGAAGTCGTCGATGCGCTGGTACTGTTCGTTTAGGAGCTCAAGCAAGCTTTCACCGAGTTCGGTGGACTGCAAGATGCCGTTTTCTTCATAGAGCAGACCAACCCCGCGGAACAGCGTCATGTACGTTCTGAAGCGCTGATCAGCCTGCCTCTGAACCTCAGGTGCGACCTGTTTGCTCCTGATTTGCAGTCTTCTGCGCACTTCTTCATAAGGGGGAGCCCATTGCGTCCCCGCAGAGCTCAGCATCGCATGGAGGGAAGCTGCACCTGGGTCCGCGGGCCGTGCCTTGGCCCGTAGGTCTGGTACAACGTCACGTCCTGACAGATCCCAGTGTTCTTGCATAGAGATAGGTTGCCACGCTGAGGATCTTCGTGTGGTCAGTTGTCGTGTAGTTGAGGCCCCAAGCCCAACGATGAGGCCAGCGGGGTCACGAAGACCGGGTCAAGGCGACGAGGGCTGGCCGATGGTGTGGCCAGCGCCCGTGTAGGCCATGGCCTTGAAGTCTGTCCTCATCCTTGGCAGGTCGATCACGCAGCACCCGCGAGGTCGGTAAGCCCGCTGCACATCTGGCCTGGTGTCCGCTGCCATCCGTGGCCGATCGCCGTCGTTCGCCCCTGTTGGTGTCACTGGCCGTTCTCTACCCGCTCGAGCGGTCGGTGGGGTTCGAACAGGGTCCTGGTCTGGGAGGGCGCCGGCCCCGGTACGACTCGGACATGAGCGATGACGAGTGGGCCGTGGTCCGGGACCTGCTGCCGGTTCCGGAATGGCTGGCGGGTCGGGGCGGACGGCCAGAGGGCTACTGCCACCGACAGATGCTCGACGCGAGTTCGCTACCTCGTCGACCACGGCATCAAGTGGCGGTCGATGCCCTCGGACTTCCCGCCCTGGCCTCGGGTGTACGCCTTCTTCGCCCGCTGGCGGGATGCGGGACTCGTGGCCGAGCTGCACGACCGGCTGCGCGAGACCGTCCGCGATGCCGAAGGCCGTAATCCGGAACCGAGTGCGGCGATCATCGACTCGCAGTCGGTGAAGGCAGACACCACCGTTACCCACAGCTCGCGGGGTTTCGACGCCGGGAAGAAGATCAACGGACGCAAGCGGCACCTGATCATCGACATGCTCGGGCTGTTGCTGAACGTGCTGGTCACCCCCGCCTCGACCACAGACCGGGACGCCGCCCGCATCCTTCTGCCAGCGGTCCAGGACCGCTTCGGGCGACTGGCACGGGTCTGGGCCGACGGCGGATACACCGGCCACCTCGTCGACTGGAGTGCCACGCAGCTCGGCGTCGTCCTGGACATCGTCCGCCGCGGCGACGACACCTGCGGCTTCGAGGTGCTGCCCCGCCGCTGGGTCGTGGAGAGATCTTTCGCCTGGTGCTTGCGCAGCCGGCGTTTGGTCCGGGACTACGAGCGCCGCACCGATACCAGCGAAGCCGTCATTCTGTGGTCGATGACCATGCTCATGAGCCGCCGTCTGGCCGTCCAGCACCGGCAGCGTCCTGCCCCGGCAGCGACAGGGGCAGCGTGAACCTGCCCGGCTCACCTCGACCAACCAGCCCCGTTCCACCAGTCGCTTCAGCCGTGCCCTGGCGCCTTCGAAGCGGGAGGCGGACGCACTGTCCCAGCCCAGCACCACCGCCGCCCGCCGGGCACCCAGCCCGTCGCCTCCCGCATCGGCCGTGGCGGCCATCAACGCCTGATAGTCCGGTGGCAACTCCGTCACCTCACTCGCGTGTCGCCGGTGGGGCACCGCCCGGCGCGGTCCGGCCGGCTTCCTCCGCGGCACCTCGCCGGCCACGTCGGCGGACACCTCCTCCTCGGCCAGCGCCTTTAGATACTGCTCCAGACCGATCACCCGGCACCGGTGCATCTCCTCGGCGTCCGCCAGAGCCGCCCGCACCCGTTCCAACTAGGCTTCGAGTTCCTTCACCTGCGCGGCCGCGGCCTTCTGCCGCGCTTCCAGAACCGCCCGCATCGACGGCATCCGTCACCCCCATGACCTCTCGCCCGGCAACAAGCCGAGACTCCCGCGGCGGCAGCTACTTCATGCCTGACCAGCGAAGACGTCACATGAGGTTCGGAAAGAGAACGGTCTCTGAGGCGTTGGAGTCGAGTGCTGGTGAGATGGTGTGGAGGGTGATGGCGACCCATCGGCTTGCCTGGGGTGCTGAGTAGGTGTCGAAGGGCGCCAGGAGTATCGGGGCTTTGGTGGTGGTGAGGTCCTGGGTCTGGCATTCGCACCAGTAGCCGCGGGTGAGGCTGTTCACGGCATCGCTCCTGTGGGGTGGACCGCGAGGACGTAGCGGGTGTTCTCGTCGTGGAAGGTGAGCTGGTAGCCGGTGCCTGCGGTCAGGTAGGCGAGGGCGCGTTCGTGCTCAGCCTCGTCGGCCAACCAGCACAAGGCCGGTTGCGCATGGGAGGTATCGAGCTGATCCGCGATGTGCTGCATACGTTCCTGTAACCAGCGCAGCGCCAGGCGTGGGCTCGCGGCGTCGTGTGATCCCAGAGGGATGGCGCGGATCTCGTGCAGGGGGTAGGCGGAGGCCCCGCATCGGTAGGGGAGGAATGGGCCGCGCGCGTTCGATGCGCGATGGCGTGGGGGCCTCAGCATGGATTTTCCTCTGCGGGGCCGACCGTGGTGAGGAGTTCCGCGGTGACCGTGTAACCGCCGTGGTTGCCGTGGACGACGACCCGGTGGGCGAGTGCGTCGACCATGCTCAAGCCCCGGCCGTGTTCGGCCCGCTCGTTCTGGTATTCGGCCCTGGGCGCTGTGTTGGCGCCGCCCTCATCCGTCACTGACAGGGCCACCACCCGCGGGGAGACGGCGACCGCCAGGTGGAAGCTGCCGGACTGCGTGCCGCTGGCCGTGTAGAGGACGGCGTTCGCGCTCAGCTCGCTCACGATCAGTTCGGCGTCGTCGACCAGGGGAGATCCACGCAGGATGTCCCGGGTCCAGCGGCGGGCTCGGCTGACCTCTTCGGGGAAACCTGGGCAAGACAGTCCCCAGACCCGGGCCGTACCCGTATACTCGTGCATACAAGTTCCTTCATGCTGGTAGGCCGCCATGTGCAGCGGGTTCGGGCTAGACGAGTTTCACTCCGTCGTGGGCACGGACGGCCGGCGGGGATATCGCGTCGAGTGCGTCCAGGACGCGGATCGCGTACGCCTCGTCGGCGAGTTCGGTGACTTCCTCACGGGTGGCCCAGCGCAGCGCACGGGTCTCCTCGCCCGTGGTGGGCGTGCCGTCGGCGGCCTCGCAGCGGAAGACCAGAGAGACGATCAGGCCCTTCATGTTCTTGTAGACGCCGGTCAGGGTCGCGGGAAGCGCGATCTTGATTCCGGTCTCTTCGAGGACTTCGCGTTGGAGGGCTTCGGGGATGGTCTCCTCGCGTTCGAGGACTCCGCCCGGGGGCTCCCAGTGGCCGTTGTCGCGGCGCTTGATCAGGAGGGCCCGGCCCTGGTCGTCGACGATGACTCCGGCGACGCTCACGGAATGCGGACGGTCGGTACTCACGGTCCTCGGCCCTCTCGGCTGGCTAGGCTCTCCACCGTAGCAACAACACTCGCCCACTCGTCTAGATACCTAAAGGAGTACGCGTGCCCCCTCTCTCCTCCGGCTTGCTCGGCGCCCTCGACCCCACGAGTGACCGTGCGGTCTTCCGGCAGATCGCCGACCAGCTGCGCGAAGCCATCGACCGCGGCCGCTTCAAGGAGGGCGAGAAGCTGCCCTCCGAAGCCGAGCTCGTGGAGCACTACGGAGTGTCGCGGATGACCGTCCGCAACTCCTTCTCCGTCCTCCAGGGAGAAGGGCTCGTGCACGCCGAACACGGCAAGGGCGTCTTCGTGCGACCACGGCCGCCCGTGCGACGACTCGCCTCCGACCGGTTCGCCCGGCGCCACCGGGAGCAAGGCAAGTCCGCGTTCATCGTGGAGGCGGACGCGGCCGGCAGTCATCCCCAGGTCGACAGTCTGGAGGTCAAGGAGGAGAAGGCCAGCCAGGGCGTCTCCACCCGGCTCGGGTCCGTGCGCCGGGTGCTCGCCCGTCGCCGGCGCTACCTGCTGGACGGCCGCCCGGTGGAGTTCGCCACCTCGTACCTGCCGCTCGACATCGCGCGCGGTACGCCGATCGCCGAACCCAACCCGGGGCCCGGCGGCATCTACGCCCGCCTTGAGGAGCTGGGCCACCGCCTGGACCACTTCGACGAGGAGATCCGCGCCCGGATGCCCTCGCCCGCCGAGGTCAAGACGCTCCACCTGGCCTCCGGCGTGCCCGTGATCCACCTGATCCGGACCGCGTACGACACGGAAGGGCGAGCCGTGGAGGTCTGCGACACGGTGATGGCGGCGGACGCCTACGTCCTCTCGTACCAGCTCCCGGCTACCTGATCGCGTGAGCGGTGGCGGTGCGCGGGGGCGCTTCTCCGAACTTGTACACCCCAACAAGCATACTCATATAGACGACCGGGTGAGTGGTGTGGCGCGGCGGTCGTCGGTCTCGGAGAGCGGTGTTTTCGAGCGGCTGGTTCTCGGTTCGCCGGTCTCGCTGCCGGGACTGGTGGCCCGCCCGTGGGAGAGCGTCTTCAACGGGCAGCAGCGGCACGGCGTCCCCTTCCGGGCCGCCCGCGCCGGCGAAGAGTTCGAGACGCTCGGCACCGCCGAGGGTAGACAGCTGTTCACCAACGGGCGCGGGGGAGTGGTCAATCCTTCGGTGTGCCAACGCCTGGTGCGAAGCCCCTGCGCCGGTGTCCCCGCCGGCCGTGGTCGCCTCCCCGCTCGTGGCCCGACCGCATGGCCTCCGGCGCGCGGCGCTATCGACCTGGCTCAACTCCGGGGTGGGCCCGGCATGAAGGTCGCCAAGCGTGTGGGCAACAGTGTCGAGGTCCTGCTGAGCCGCTACGCCGAGGGTGTCGACGGCCGGCGGAAGATCGCCGATCGCAAGGGCGAGGAGCTGTTGCGCGAGTACGGGTGAGGCTGGGTGACGCACTCCTGCGATGGCTGTTGGCTCCCTACCGAGTTTTTGAGCGCGCTTTTCGGGCCTGACGGAAGTCGACGTACGACAGTGCTACGACCAGCAGCGGAACGAGGAACCACAACAGGAGGAAGCGAACCCGGCCGTCTGTCAGGGTGGCGACCAGGGCCACTACGACAGCGCTGGCGACGAAGCCGAAGAACTGTCGGTAGGAGCGGAAGCCACCCGTGGGCGACGCGTTCACCGCATCGGGATCGTCCTCCTCGACGAACGCGGCGCGCACGGGATGACTGTCGCCCTCGCGCCGGGCCTGTTGCCACGCGAAGAACCAACGGCCGAGTACATAGAGGGCGATCACACCCAGGAAGATCCACCACTCAGTGGCATCGTCAGGTAAGGAGCGAGCCAGTGTCATGGGCACCGCGTGCCCTGAACTTGAGGGAGTAGACGGTTCCGCATACACGCCGGGGCTGACGCCCGCTCCTGCCCCAGTGGAGTGGGCGCTCGACCAAGGCGGACGCTTCAAAAGCCTGTCCGCGCCTCGTCCACGGACCCCGGCGTACGCCCGCTCCGGGCCGCACGCGCCTGCGCATACGCGAAGACCCCGTACCGAGCGTTTCCGCTGGTGACGGGGTCTTTGGGCCCCTCATACAGGGTGCCCCCGGCAGGATTCGAACCTGCGCACACGGCTCCGGAGGCCGTTGCTCTATCCCCTGAGCTACGGGGGCGTCCGCCGTGTTTCGCGGCGACGGGTAGAACCCTACCAGCTCCTGGAGGGTGCCCGTGAACAGGTATTTCCGGGGGGCGGGGCGAAGGGTCCCCTGCGGGGGGTGGAAGTGGCGAAAACCCGGACGCGGGGGCCGGGCGGGACCTACTCTCGAGTTGTGTCAGGCGTCTCCGGGCGGGTGCTGGTTGTGGACGACAACCGGGTCATCCGGCAGCTGATCAGGGTCAACCTCGAGCTGGAGGGCTTCGAGGTGGTGACCGCGGCCGACGGTGCCGAGTGTCTGGAAGTCGTCCATCGGTTCCAACCCGATCTGGTCACCCTCGACGTGGTCATGCCGCGTCTGGACGGGCTGCGCACCGCCGCTCTGCTCCGCGCCGACGCGCGGACCCGGCACCTGCCGGTCGCGATCATCAGCGCGTGCGACGAGGCGGAGGTGGCGAGCGGGCTGGAGGCCGGGGTGGACGCCTTCCTCGCCAAGCCCTTCGAGCCGGCCGACCTCGTCCAACTGGTGCGCGGTCTCCTCCTGCCCCCGGCGGACGACCGGCGCGACACGGGCTGGGCGGGTACGGCCCAGGGATAAGGGACAGCGGGCGGATACGAGCGGGTACGCCCCGGGGGCAGGGCAGGGCAGGGCAGGGCAGGCTCGGGGACGTGAGGGAACCGGGCGGGGGTGTTCGGGGCGGCGCTTCGGGAGCGGTGGCGGCGCGGTGCCTCGGGCCCGTGGCCGGACCCCACCGGGCCCCGCCCCGCCCACCGGGCGTACTCCCGCCCTGTCGGGCACCCCCCACCCCGCCCCACCGGGTAGTGGACGCGCCCTGCCGGGCACCCCCCACCCCGCCCCACCGGGTAGTGGACGCGCCCTGCCGGGCCCCGCCCACCGGGCGTTCCCCACCCCCGCCCCCCACCCCGCCCCGCCAGGGCCCCGCCGATGCCGGCCCCGGCGCAGCCGGGGTGCGGTTTCCGGCCGGGTGGCGGTGTCCTCCCGTCCCGTATCTGCCCGTATACCGAAACCGGTTCGCCTTCCCTCCCCCCTCCTCGCCTACGCTTGTCCCGTGACCCCCGCTGATCTCTCGCTCACCGTGTTGCGCGCCGTGCGGCGTGCCGTCGGTGACGGGGTCCTGGCCGTGCGCGAGGTGCCCCCGCGGGTCGTCGTCGAGCGGCCGCGCGCCGGGGGGTGCGGGGACTGGGCGACGAACGCCGCGCTCCAGCTCGCCGGGCCCGCCGCGCTCCCGCCCCGGCAGGTCGCCGAGGTGTTGCGCGAGCGGCTCCTGGACGCGCCCGGCATCGAGCGGGTCGACATCACCGGTCCGGGATTCCTCAACCTCACGCTCCGTCCCGGCACCCGCGCCGAGGCCGGCCGGCTCCTCGTCCGGCGGGTCCGCGAGGAAGGGCGGCGGTACGGGTACGGGGACGCGCTCGGCCGGCTCCCCGAGCACGAGGTCCGCTTCCTGGTCCCGGACGGCGCCGACCTCCGCCTCCGGGCCCTCACGCGCGCCGTCGTCGCCCTGCTCCGCTCGCAGGGCGCCCCCGCCCGGGCGACCGGCGATCAGGCGACCAGCGGCCAGGCGACCAGCGGCCGAGCGACCAGCGATCAGGTGACCGGCGATCAGGCGACCGGCGACCGGGCGGCCCGCTGCCTCCGCGCCGTCCCCCCGCACTACGACGTCGCCGCCGTCCTCGGGCCCGACGCCCGCCAGTGGGCGCTGCTGCGGCCCGCCGCGCACGACCGGGTCCTCGACGCCGCGCCGCTGCTCCGCCTGACCGAGGCGGACAACCCCCTCTTCACCGTCCAGTACGCGCACGCCCGCTCCCGCGCCCTCCTCCGCAACGCCGCCGACCTCGGCTTCACCGGCGCGTACGAGGAGGAGGTCGACGCCCCGGAGCTGCTCGCCGCGCTCGCCGACCACCCCGCCGTGCTCCTCGCGGCCGCCCGGCAGCACGCCCCGGACCGGCTCGCCCGGCACCTGGAGGCCACCGCGGACGCGTTCCTCGGGTTCCAGCACACCGTGCTGCCCCGCGGCGACGAGAAACCCTCGGCCGCCCACCGCTCCCGGCTCGCCCTCGCCGAAGCCGCCGGGACGGTGCTGGCCGGCGGCCTGTCCCTGCTCGGCGTCAGCGCCCCCGACCACCTGTGACAGCTGTGAGAGAGACATGAGCCGTTCCGCACACCCCGCCGGACCCCGCCACGCCGACGTCCTCCCCGAGGGCCACTACAGCGCGCCGCCCACCGACCTCAACCACCTCGACGGCAAGGTGTGGGCCCGCACCGTGCGGCGCGGCGACGACGGGGTCCTGACCGTGGGGGGCATCCCCGTCACGTCCCTCGCCGAGGAGTTCGGGACGCCCGCGTACATCCTCGACGAGACCGACTTCCGCGCCCGCTGCCGCGCCTGGGCCGACGCCTTCGGCAAGGACGCCGACGTGTTCTACGCCGGCAAGGCGTTCCTCTCCCGCGCCGTCGTGCGGTGGCTGCACGAGGAGGGGCTGAACCTCGACGTGTGCTCCGGCGGCGAACTCGCCACCGCGCTCTCCGCGGGCATGCCCGCCGAGCGCATCGCCTTCCACGGCAACAACAAGAGCACGGAGGAGATCCGGCGGGCCGTCGAGGCGGGGGTCGGGCGGATCGTGCTCGACTCCTTCCAGGAGATCGTGCGCGTCGCCCACGCCGCCCAGGCCCTCGGCAGGCGGCAGCGCGTGCAGATCCGCGTGACGGTCGGAGTCGAGGCGCACACCCACGAGTTCATCGCCACCGCGCACGAGGACCAGAAGTTCGGCATCGCCCTCGCCGGTGGGCAGGCCGCCGAGGCCGTGCGCCGCGCCCTCCAGCTCGACGGGCTCGAACTGGTCGGCATCCACTCCCACATCGGGTCGCAGATCTTCGACATGGCAGGCTTCGAGGTCGCCGCCCGCCGCGTCGTCTCCCTCCTCGCCGAGGTGCGCGACGAGCACGGCGTCGAACTGCCCGAGATCGACCTCGGCGGCGGGCTCGGCATCGCGTACACGTCGGAGGACGACCCGCGCGAGCCGCACGAGATCGCCAAGGCGCTCGGCGAGATCGTCACCCGGGAGTGCGAGGCCGCCGGGCTCGCCACCCCGCGGATCTCCGTCGAGCCCGGCCGCGCCATCGCCGGCCCGGCCGCGTTCACCGTGTACGAGGTCGGCACCGTCAAGCCGCTGGAGGGGCTGCGCACGTACGTCTCCGTCGACGGGGGCATGTCGGACAACATCCGCACCGCGCTGTACGACGCCGAGTACAGCGTCGCGCTGGTCTCCCGCTCCTCCGAGGCCGAGCCGATGCTCTGCCGGGTCGTCGGCAAGCACTGCGAGAGCGGCGACATCGTCGTGCGGGACGCGTTCCTGCCCGCCGACCTCGCGCCGGGCGACCTGATCGCCGTACCCGCGACCGGCGCGTACTGCCGTTCCATGGCCAGCAACTACAACCACGCGCTCCGCCCGCCCGTCGTCGCCGTCGCCGACGGCGCGGCGCGGGTGATCGTCCGACGGGAGACGGAGGAAGATCTCCTGCGTCTCGATGTCGGTTGATGAAATAGATGTCTCAGGATCCGGACGGAGGATAGAAACTCCCGTCCGGTGGGTGAGACTGGACCACTGTAGAAATGCGCAGAAGGACAGGAAACGAGGTCGGATGATGCGTACGCGTCCGCTGAAGGTGGCGCTGCTGGGCTGTGGAGTGGTCGGCTCAGAGGTGGCGCGCATCATGACGACGCACGCCGCCGACCTCGCCGCGCGCATCGGCGCCCCGGTCGAGCTCGCCGGCGTCGCCGTCCGCCGGCCCTCCAAGGTCCGCGAGGGCATCGACCCCGAGCTGATCACCACCGACGCCACGGCCCTCGTCAAACGTGGCGACATCGACGTGGTCGTCGAGGTCATCGGAGGGGTCGAGCCCGCCCGCACGCTGATCACCACCGCGTTCGAGCACGGCGCGTCCGTCGTCTCCGCCAACAAGGCGCTCCTCGCCCAGGACGGCGCCGCGCTGCACGCCGCCGCCGAGGAGCACGGCCGGGACCTCTACTACGAGGCCGCCGTCGCGGGCGCGATCCCGCTCATCCGGCCCCTGCGCGAGTCCCTCGCCGGCGACAAGGTCAACCGCGTCCTCGGCATCGTCAACGGCACGACGAACTTCATCCTCGACAAGATGGACACGTCCGGCGCCGGCTACTCCGAGGCGCTCGACGAGGCCACCGCCCTCGGGTACGCGGAGGCCGACCCGACCGCCGACGTGGAGGGCTTCGACGCCGCCGCGAAGGCCGCCATCCTCGCCGGCATCGCCTTCCACACGCGCGTGCGCCTCGACGACGTGTACCGCGAGGGGATGACCGAGGTCACCGCCGCCGACTTCGCCTCCGCCAAACGCATGGGGTGCACCATCAAGCTGCTCGCCATCTGCGAGCGGGCCGCCGACGGCGGGTCCGTCACCGCGCGCGTGCACCCCGCGATGATCCCGCTCAGCCACCCCCTGGCCTCCGTGCGCGGCGCCTACAACGCCGTGTTCGTCGAGTCCGAGGCGGCCGGGCAGCTCATGTTCTACGGTCCGGGCGCCGGCGGTTCGCCGACCGCGTCCGCCGTACTCGGCGACCTGGTCGCCGTCTGCCGCAACCGCCTCAACGACGCGACGGGCCCCGGCGACTCCGCGTACACCCAACTGCCCGTGAGCTCCATGGGCGAGGTCGTCACGCGGTACCACATCAGTCTCGACGTGGCCGACAAGCCGGGCGTGCTCGCCCAGGTGGCGGCGGTCTTCGCCGAGCACGGCGTGTCGATCGACACCGTCCGCCAGCAGGGCAAGGACGGGGAGGCGAGCCTCGTCGTCGTCACCCACCGCGCGCCCGACGCCGCCCTCAGCGGGACGGTCGCGGCGCTGCGCAAGCTCGACACCGTGCGCGGTGTCGCCAGCATCATGCGTGTTGAAGGGGAGTAGAGGACCCATGACCAGCAAGGGCACCCACCAGTGGCGCGGCATCATCGAGGAGTACCGGGACCGCCTCCCGGTGACGGACAAGACGCCGGTCGTCACGCTCCGTGAGGGTGGTACGCCGCTCGTCCCGGCGCAGGTCCTCTCCGAGCGCACCGGGTGCGAGGTGCACCTGAAGGTCGAGGGCGCCAACCCCACCGGGTCGTTCAAGGACCGCGGCATGACCATGGCGATCACGCGGGCCAAGGAGGAGGGCGCCAAGGCGGTCATCTGCGCCTCCACCGGCAACACCTCGGCCTCCGCCGCCGCCTACGCGGTGCGCGCCGGCATGGTCTGTGCCGTCCTCGTCCCGCGGGGCAAGATCGCCCTCGGCAAGATGGGCCAGGCGCTGGTCCACGGCGCGAAGATCCTCCAGGTCGACGGCAACTTCGACGACTGTCTGACGCTGGCCCGCGCGCTCTCCGACAACTACCCGGTCGCGCTCGTCAACTCCGTCAACCCGGTGCGCATCGAGGGCCAGAAGACCGCCGCGTTCGAGATCGTCGACATGCTCGGCGACGCCCCCGACATCCACGTGCTGCCCGTCGGCAACGCCGGCAACATCACCGCGTACTGGAAGGGGTACACCGAGTACGCGGGGGACGGGGTCGCCTCGCGCACCCCGCGCATGTGGGGCTTCCAGGCGTCCGGTTCCGCGCCGATCGTGCGCGGCGAGGTCGTCAAGGACCCGTCGACCATCGCCACCGCGATCCGCATCGGCAACCCGGCCTCCTGGCAGTACGCGCTCGCCGCCCGCGACGAGTCCGGCGGCTTCATCGACGAGGTGACGGACCGTGAGATCCTGCGCGCCTACCGCCTGTTGGCCGCGCAGGAGGGCGTCTTCGTCGAGCCCGCGTCCGCCGCGTCCGTCGCCGGCCTGCTGAAGGCCGCCGAGCACGGCAAGGTGGACCCGGGTCAGACCATCGTCTGCACGGTCACCGGCAACGGCCTCAAGGACCCCGACTGGGCGGTCGCCGGGGCCCCGCAGCCCGTCACCGTCCCGGTCGACGCCGTCGCCGCGGCCGAGCGCCTCGGCCTGGCCTGATCCCTCCGGCGCCGCCCGCCCGCGGGCCCGGCCGTCCGGCCGGGCCCGCGGGACGGCACCCCCGCCGCCGAGGAGCACGGACAGGCTCGCGACACGCATCGTGCGCCTCCCGTGCGCCCTATGTCGCGGCAGAACCTTCCTTCGATAGGCTGTACCGAACCCACCCCGCCGCATATGCCGCGGGTGACGACGCCGTTGGTGACCGCCGAAACGGCCCCGGGTCCCCGTACGTTCTGATGGAAGCCCTCGCAGTCCCCCGCCCATCCCCACCCCGCAGGTCACCCCCGCAGGTCCAGATCAAGGAGAGTCAACGAGCGATGGCCGGTCCCGCGTTCCGCGCCGCCGCCGTACGGGTGCGCGTCCCCGCCACCAGCGCCAACCTCGGCCCGGGCTTCGACGCCCTCGGCCTCGCGCTGGGGCTGTACGACGACGTCGTCGTCCGGGTCGCCGACTCCGGGCTGCACGTCGACATCGCCGGGGAGGGCGCCGACACGCTCCCGCGCGACGAGAGCCACCTCCTCGTACGCTCCCTGCGCACCGCGTTCGACCTGCTCGGCGGGCAGCCCCGCGGTCTCGAGGTCGTCTGCGCCAACCGCATCCCGCACGGCCGCGGCCTCGGCTCCTCCTCCGCCGCCATCTGCGCGGGCATCGTCGCCGCCCGCGCCGTGACCATAGGCGGCGACAGCCGGCTCGACGACGCCGCGCTGCTGGAGCTCGCCACCGAGATCGAGGGCCACCCCGACAACGTCGCCGCCTGCCTGCTCGGCGGCTTCACCGTGGCGTGGACCGAGGGCGGAGCGGCCCGCGCCATCAGGATGGACCCCGAGGATTCCATCGTTCCGGTGGTTTTCGTCCCCGCGAGCCCGGTCCTCACCGAGACGGCCCGCGGCCTGCTGCCCCGCGCCGTCCCCCATGTGGACGCCGCCGCCAACGCCGGCCGCGCCGCGCTGCTCGTCGAGGCCCTGACCAGGCGCCCCGAGCTGCTGCTGGCCGCCACCGAGGACCGGCTCCACCAGGAGTACCGGGCCCCCGCGATGCCGGAGAGCATCGCCCTTGTGAACCGGCTGCGGGCGGACGGCATCCCCGCGGTCATCTCCGGCGCGGGCCCCACGGTGCTCGCGCTGGCCGAGGACGGCGCGGCGGACAAGGTCGCGCTGCTGGCGGGAGAGGGCTGGGCGGCCAACCGGCTCGCCCTCGACTCCGCCGGTGCGAGCGTGCTGCCGCTCGCGCCGTAGCCCCGCCGGGCGGGACCCGCCGCGGCGAGGATCGCCGGATACACGGATTGCCGGTGTGTGAGAGGGGGAATGTTTGTTGGAGCCGGTAGTGTTAACCTCAAGTCTGCACCCGACGTCTTTGTGGCGCGGTGCTGCGTGTCCCCAGCAGGGACCACCCTTCTTCCGGGAGCCTCCCCAACTGCCTGAGCAGCCTGCCTGAGCAGTTTCGAGCACGCTCCGGAACCGGCGCGCGTCCCCCCTCGCTTCTCCCAGGAGAGGGCCGAGCAGGGGCCTCGGGCCGGACCCACGCACGTTATTTCTTCTGCCGCCGTATCCCGGCGGAACCACCGCCCCGGCACGGTCCCCACATCAGGGCCGAGGCCGGACAGCACAACCGGTCGCCGAGCCAGAAGGCCGACGTCCGCTCCAGGGAAGGACCCTTCGTGAGCGACACCACCGATCTGATGGGCGTGACTGCCGACAAGACTGTCGACACGACCGCGCCCGCCGCAGGTGCTGCCACTGGCACCACCTCACGGCGCCGCCGCTCCGGCACCGGCCTCGAGGGCATGGTCCTGGCCGAGCTGCAGCAGGTCGCGTCCGGCCTCGGCATCAGGGGCACCGCGCGCATGCGCAAGAGCCAGCTGATCGAGGTCATCAAGGAAGCACAGGCGGGCAACGGCGCGGCCGCGCCGAAGGGCGCCGAGTCCGGTGCCGCCGAGGCCAAGCCCAAGCGCCGCACCACCTCCCGCACCCGTACGGGCGAGGAGACCGGCGGCAAGGCCGGGGACACGGCCGAGGCGGCCGGCGCCGGTTCCGCGAAGGCGGAGAAGGCCGACAAGGGCGACGCGCCCGCCCGGGGCGAGAAGGTCGTCGCCCAGCAGCAGATCGAGATCCCCGGCCAGCCGTCGCCGAAGCTCGCCACGTCGCTGGAGCAGGGCGACGAGGCCGGCGGCGAGCGCCGCCGGCGCCGCGCCACCGCGCCGGCCGGCAGCCCCGCCGCCGAGGCCGAGGGCCGCGCCGAGGCCCGTACCGACGTCCGCACGGAGACCCGTCCCGAGGGCCAGGAGGCCCGTACGGCCGAGTCCGCCGCCGACACCGCCGAAGCCGGCCGCCGCGACCGCCGCGACCGCCGTGACCGCGGTGAGCGGGGCGAGCGCGGTGAGCGGGGCGACCGCCAGCGGGACCGCCGCGACCGCGGCAAGGGCGACGACCAGCAGGGCGGCGGCCAGCGCCAGCAGCGCCAGGGCGCGCCGCAGGGCCAGGCCGGACCGCAGGACGACGGCTACGACGACGAGGCGGGCGGTCGCCGCGGTCGCCGCGGACGCTACCGCGACCGCCGCGGGCGTCGTGGCCGCGAGGACTTCGCCGGTGAGCCGCAGCTCTCCGAGGACGACGTCCTGATCCCCGTCGCGGGCATCCTGGACATCCTCGACAACTACGCGTTCATCCGGACCTCGGGCTACCTGCCCGGCCCGAACGACGTGTACGTGTCGCTCGCCCAGGTCCGCAAGTACGGCCTGCGCAAGGGCGACCACCTCACGGGCGCCGTGCGCCAGCCGAAGGAGGGCGAGCGCCGCGAGAAGTTCAACGCGCTGGTCCGCCTCGACTCGGCCAACGGCATGGCCGCCGACTCCGGCCGGGGCCGTCCCGAGTTCAACAAGCTGACCCCGCTCTACCCGCAGGACCGGCTCCGCCTGGAGACCGACCCGGGCGTGCTGACCACCCGCATCATCGACCTCGTGTCGCCGATCGGCAAGGGCCAGCGCGGTCTGATCGTGGCCCCGCCGAAGACCGGCAAGACCATGATCATGCAGGCGATCGCCAACGCGATCACCCACAACAACCCCGAGTGCCACCTGATGGTCGTCCTCGTCGACGAGCGTCCGGAAGAGGTCACCGACATGCAGCGGTCGGTGAAGGGCGAGGTCATCTCCTCGACCTTCGACCGCCCCGCAGAGGACCACACCACCGTCGCCGAGCTGGCCATCGAGCGCGCCAAGCGCCTCGTGGAGCTGGGTCACGACGTGGTCGTCCTGCTCGACTCGATCACCCGTCTGGGCCGCGCGTACAACCTCGCGGCGCCCGCCTCCGGCCGCATCCTGTCCGGTGGTGTCGACTCGACCGCGCTGTACCCGCCGAAGCGCTTCTTCGGTGCCGCGCGGAACATCGAGGACGGCGGCTCGCTGACCATCCTCGCCACCGCGCTGGTCGACACCGGCTCGCGCATGGACGAGGTGATCTTCGAGGAGTTCAAGGGCACCGGCAACATGGAGCTCAAGCTCGACCGGAAGCTCGCCGACAAGCGCATCTTCCCCGCGGTGGACGTCGACGCGTCCGGCACCCGCAAGGAGGAGATCCTGCTCGGCGGCGAGGAGCTCGCCATCGTCTGGAAGCTGCGCCGGGTGCTGCACGCTCTCGACCAGCAGCAGGCGATCGAGCTGCTGCTCGACAAGATGAAGCAGACCAAGTCGAACGCCGAGTTCCTGCTCCAGATCCAGAAGACGACGCCGTCGTCCGGAAACGGCAACGACTGACGTCGTCCGCCGTAGGCACCGCCACAGAAGTCCGCCCCGTCACCCGAGTGACGGGGCGGACTTCTGCCTTGTAGTATCAGCGGACCAAGGTGGGGGGGAACACGCGTTCGCGTGCCTGCCGTGTGCCGCGAGGCGCTCTTCGTGCTGCCCGCTCATGACAACGGCCTGACTCTTCTTCTCTCCCTTGTGTGTTTCTGCAGCGCGCCACGGCTTCCGATGCCGTCGCGCGTCCCATCAACAGGGGGTATGAGTGTCATCTCCTCGGCAGAGGACCCGAATCGTCCTCCCCGCGGTCCTCGCCGCGCTCGCGGTGGGGGGCGCCACACTGGCCGCGTCCCCCGCGTCCGCGACCGACGGACCGCAGCTGTCCGAAACGCGGCAGACCCCGGACGTCGCCTCGGAGGCCGAACTCTCCGCCAAGGCCCGCGCCTTCTTCGAGGCTGAGGCGAAGTCCGGCAGCGCGGACCGGCCCAACGCGATGCGGTCCGGTGACGCGGCGTCCGCGCCGAAGGCGGACCCGAAGATCATCGGCGGTGTCAACGCCCCCTTCGGGGAAGCGCCGTGGATGACGCAGCTCTACGGCACCGACCCGGTCACCGGTGAGGGATTCTTCTGCGGCGGTGCCCTCATCGCCCCGGCCAAGGTCCTCACCGCGGCGCACTGCGTCGACGGCGCCGACTGGACCGAGTACGGTTTCGTCGTCGCCGGTGCCACGACGCTGGCGGAGCTGGACGAGAAGGGCGATCTCGTCACCCACGGAGGCCAGGCGGCCCGCGTGAGCCGGCAGTGGGTCCACCCGTCGTACGACGGCGACGTCCGCAACGACATCGCCGTCCTGACGCTGGACCGTCCGCTCCGGGTCAAGACCCTGCAGACGGTCACGTCATCCGACACGGCGTCGTACGCGCCGGGCACGACGGGCACCGTCTACGGCTGGGGGCGCACCAGCGGCACCCCCGGCTCGGACATCTCGCAGTACCTGAAGAAGGCCAGCGTGCCGATCCAGGGCGACGCGAAGTGCACCAGCTTCCCGGCCGGTGCCGAGTACTTCGTCGCCGGCGAGATGTTCTGCGCCGGCAAGCCCGCCGGCGGCACGGACGCGACCACGATCAGCCCGTGCAACGGCGACTCCGGCGGTCCGCTGATCGTGAACGGCCGGATCGCCGGTGTCGTCTCGTGGGGCGTGGTCGACTGCATCGAGAAGGGCGCCCACAGCGTCTTCGCGAAGGTCTCCACGTACGCGGGCAAGGTCAACCAGATCGTCGCGGACGCCAATCTCACGGACGACAACAAGGCCGACCTGTTCGCCCGTCGCAAGGACAACGCCAACGGCTTCGTCTTCCCGTCGCGCGGCACGAGCCTCGGCTCGCCCCGGTTCAGGGACAACTTCAGCGGCATCAACCTGGTGCGCCAGACCGACCTGGACCGGGACTCCACCCAGGACATCGTGTACCGCACGTCCAACGGCGACCTGCGCTGGAACCGGATCGAGTTCCGGGCGTCCGAGGGGATGTTCGAGGGGGTCGACACCCGCATCGGCACCGGCTGGAGCAAGGTGAAGTCCATCACCTTCCCGGGCGACGTCACGGGTGACGGCCTGGCCGACATGCTCACCGTGGACTACGCGGGCATCCTGTGGACCTACCCCGGCAAGGGCAACGGCACCTGGGGCACCCGCCTCAAGGGCGGCTCCGGCTGGGCGAGCTACGTGGTCGTCGGCAACGGCGACTACAGCGGCGACGGCAAGGCCGACATGCTGGTCCGCGACACCTCCGCGCGGCTGTGGATGTACCTGGGCCGCGGCGTGGCCAACGCCCCGTTCAGCAACCAGCGGGTGCAGGTCGGCACCGGCTGGAACTTCACCGCCTACGTCGCCCCCGGCGACGTGACCGGTGACGGCGCCGCCGACCTGGTCGTCCGCGACAAGGCCGGCGCGCTGCACCTCTACCCGAGCCGCAACTCGCCCACCGTGCCGTTCAAGTCGCGGTACACGATCGGCAGCGGCTGGAACTCGTACGACATCATCAGCTAGTCGCGAGGCGGGGTCGTGCGGCAGCCCGCCGCGCGACGCCCGCCGCCCGACGGGTCCCGGCCCCGCGCCGGGACCCGGACGCGATCCGTACGCGTTCCGCGGAACCACCCCGTGCCCGCCGTGCCCCGCACGGCGGGCACGGGCCGTTCCCGGGACCGTGCGGAAACCCGTGCAACCCTTTCCCGCGGTCCGCCGTCTGATCGGGTACCGACGGGGGCATCCGGAGCGTACGCGGGCCGACGGGATCGAGGAGACCATGGGCGAGCAGGACAAGGGCGGCATATCCGCCGCCGGGGGCCGCGGGGGGAAGCCGGCGGTCGCCCGACGCGGCCTGGTCGCCGCCGCCTGGGCGGTGGCGGCCCTGGCCGTCCTGGCCGGGGGCGGCGCCGGGTTCGCGTACATGAGGCTCGACGCCAACATCGAGAGCGTCGACATCGACGCCCAGCTCGGCGACGACCGCCCGCGGAACGCCGACGACGGCTCCCTCGACATCCTCGTCCTGGGCTCCGACTCCCGCTCCGGCGCCAACGGCGCGTACGGCCGCGACGAGGGCGCCGCCCGCTCCGACACCGCGATGGTCGTCCACGTCCACGAGGGCCGCGAGAAGGCCAGCGTCGTGTCCATCCCGCGCGACACGCTGATCACCCGCCCCGAGTGCGCCCGCCGCGACGGCGGCAGCGAGCCCGCCGCGTACCGGGTCATGTTCAACACCGCGTACGAGGTCGGCGGCCCCGCCTGCGCCGTGAAGACCGTCGAGCAGATGTCCGGCATCCGCATGGACCACTACATCGAGGTCGACTTCACCGGCTTCAAGGAGCTCATCGACGAGCTGGGCGGCGTCCGGATCACCACCACGCGGGCCATCGAGGACGCGAGCAGCCACCTCGACCTCGCCGCCGGCACCCACACCCTCGACGGTGAGCAGGCCCTCGGCCTCGTCCGCACCCGCAAGGGCGTCGGCGACCAGAGCGACCTGGGCCGCATCCAGCTCCAGCAGTCCTTCGTCAAGGCCCTCATCGACCAGGTCGAGCGGGTCGGCGTCCTCACCAGCCCGCAGAAGCTCTGGGGCCTCGCCGACACCGCCACCCGGGCGATCACCCCGGACTCCGGGCTGGACGGCGTCAAGGAGCTCGCCGACCTCGCCGGCGGCCTGTCCGGCCTCGGCGCCGACGACATCCACATGATCACGATGCCGGTCCGGTACGACGCGACCGACCCCAACCGCGTCGTCCCCCTCGACGTCCAGGCCCAGCAGGTGTGGCAGGCCCTGCGCCAGGACCTGCCCGTCCCGGCCTCCGCCACCCGCGGCACCGCCACCGGAAAGGCCGGCGGCGTCGTCCGCTGAGGGCGGGGAATACCCGCGGCCCCACCCCGGTTTTGGGAGATACGGCCGGTCCTGGCAGACTGGTACGTCGGCCCCGGTTCACGCATCCGCATCCCGCGGGGGCGACCCGGAGCCCTCCCGAAACTAGGAGACACCTTGAAGCGCGACATCCACCCCGAGTACGTCGAGACCCAGGTCAGCTGCACCTGCGGCGCGTCGTTCACCACCCGTAGCACGATCGAGGGCGGCACCATCCGTGCCGAGGTCTGCTCCGAGTGCCACCCGTTCTACACGGGCAAGCAGAAGATCCTCGACACCGGTGGCCGTGTGGCCCGCTTCGAGGCCCGCTTCGGCAAGGCTGCCGGCTCCAAGAAGTAGCGAGCCGTATCGCCGGTCTCCGGCCGTCCCTCGGACGGCCGGGGCCGGCTTTTTGGTCGGGGTCCGGGTCGCCCCCGACCACGCCGTCGCCCGCAGCCCCTTTCGCACACCCACTCCAGGAGCCCCCGATGTTCGAGGCGGTCGAGGAACTGGTCGGCGAGCACGCCGACCTCGAGAAGAAGCTCGCCGACCCTTCGGTCCACGCCGACCAGGCCAACGCGCGCAAGCTCAACAAGCGCTACGCCGAGCTGACCCCGATCGTCGCCGCGTACCGCTCCTGGAAGCAGACCGGTGACGACATCGAGACCGCCCGCGAGTTCGCCGCCGACGACCCCGACTTCATCGCCGAGGTCAAGGAGCTGGAGAAGCGGCGCGAGGAGCTCACCGACAGGCTGCGGCTGCTGCTCGTCCCGCGCGACCCGAGCGACGACAAGGACGTCATCCTGGAGATCAAGGCGGGCGCGGGCGGCGACGAGTCCGCCCTCTTCGCCGGCGACCTCCTGCGGATGTACCTGCGGTACGCCGAGCGCGTCGGCTGGAAGACCGAGATCATCGACGCCACCGAGTCCGAGCTGGGCGGGTACAAGGACGTCCAGGTCGCCGTGAAGACCAAGGGCGGCAACGGCGCGACCGAGCCCGGCCAGGGCGTCTGGGCGCGGCTGAAGTACGAGGGCGGGGTGCACCGCGTGCAGCGCGTGCCCGCCACCGAGTCGCAGGGCCGCATCCACACCTCCGCCGCCGGCGTCCTCGTCACGCCCGAGGCCGAGGAGGTCGAGGTGGAGATCAACCCCAACGACCTGCGGATCGACGTCTACCGGTCCTCCGGCCCCGGCGGCCAGTCCGTCAACACCACCGACTCGGCCGTCCGCATCACGCACCTGCCGACCGGCGTCGTCGCCTCCTGCCAGAACGAGAAGAGCCAGCTCCAGAACAAGGAGCAGGCCCTGCGCATCCTCCGTTCCCGGCTGCTCGCGAAGGCCCAGGAGGAGGCCGAGCGCAACGCCGCGGACGCCCGCCGCAGCCAGGTCCGCACGGTCGACCGGTCGGAGAAGATCCGCACGTACAACTACCCCGAGAACCGCATCTCGGACCACCGCGTCGGCTTCAAGGCCTACAACCTGGACCAGGTGCTCGACGGGGACCTGGACGCCGTGATCCAGGCGTGCGTCGACGCCGACGCGGCCGCGAAGCTCTCCGCCGCGTGAGCCCGTCCCCGTAACCCCGCCCTCGTACGACCCAGCAGCCCGGAGGACCAGCGTGCAGCAGAATTTCGGGGGGAGGACCCCGAGCCCCCGCAGCCTGCTGCTGTCGGAGGTCGCCCAGGCCACCCAGCGCCTGGCCGACGCCGGTGTGCCGTCACCGCGCTTCGACGCGGAGGAGCTCGCCGCGTTCGTCCACGGCGTCAAGCGCGGCGAGCTGCACCGCGTCGAGGACGCCGACTTCGACGCCCGCTACTGGGAGGCCGTGGCGCGCCGCGAGGCCCGCGAGCCGCTCCAGCACATCACCGGCCGGGCGTTCTTCCGCTACCTGGAGCTCCAGGTGGGCCCCGGCGTCTTCGTGCCGCGCCCGGAGACGGAGTCGGTCGTCGGATGGGCCATAGACGCCGTACGGGCCATGGACGTCGTCGAGCCGCTGATCGTCGACCTGTGCTCCGGCTCCGGCGCGATCGCCCTCGCCATGGCCCAGGAGGTGCCGCGCTCCCGCGTGCACGCCGTGGAGCTGTCCGAGGACGCCCTCGTGTGGACCCGGCGCAACGCCGAGGGGTCCAGGGTCACCGTCCACCACGGCGACGCCCTGACGGCCCTCCCGGAGCTGGACGGCCAGGTCGACCTGGTCATCTCCAACCCGCCGTACATCCCGCTCACCGAGTGGGAGTACGTGGCGCCCGAGGCCCGTGACCACGATCCCGAGATGGCGCTGTTCTCCGGCGAGGACGGCCTCGACGTGATCCGCGGCATCGAGCGCACCGCGCACCGGCTGCTCCGCCCCGGTGGCCTCGTCGTCGTCGAGCACGCCGACACGCAGGGCGGCCAGGTGCCGTGGATCTTCAACGAGGAGGCCGGCTGGACGGACGCCGCCGACCACCCCGACCTGAACAACCGGCCCCGCTTCGCGTCGGCGCGCAAGGCGACGCCATGACGCCGGTGCCGGTGCCGACGACGGAACCGAAGACGTGCGGCGCCCCGCGGGGCCGCCGCGAGGCGCCCGCGACGGGTGGACCGGAGGGGCGCGGCGCCGCCGCGGGGGAGCGGACGCGCCCCCGGACCCCGTCCGGGGACACGCGCGGGGCGCGAGGGACGGGCGACCGGGCACGGTCGGCCGTCGGCGGGGCCTTGAGCGCCCCGGAGGTGAACCGAGTGACCGAAATTTGGAGGGCCCGCTGATGGCACGGCGATACGACTGCAACGACGCGACCGACCGCTCGACGGGCCTGCGCGAGGCCGCGTCCGCCGTCCGCCGCGGCGAGCTCGTCGTGCTGCCGACGGACACCGTCTACGGCATCGGCGCGGACGCCTTCAGCCCGGAGGCCGTCGCCGACCTGCTGGAGGCCAAGGGCCGCGGCCGGAACATGCCCACGCCCGTCCTCATCGGGTCGCCGAACACCCTGCACGGCCTGGTCACGGACTTCTCCGAGCAGGCGTGGGAGCTCGTCGACGCGTTCTGGCCGGGCGCGCTCACGCTCGTCGCCAGGCACCAGCCGTCCCTCCAGTGGGACCTGGGCGACACCCGCGGCACCGTCGCGATCCGCATGCCGCTGCACCCCGTGGCGATCGAGCTGCTCACCGACGTCGGCCCGATGGCGGTGTCGTCCGCCAACCTGACGGGACACCCGGCGCCGGAGGACTGCGACGCCGCCCAGGGCATGCTCGGCGACTCCGTGTCGGTGTACCTGGACGGCGGCCCGACACCGGGCATCGTGCCGTCGTCGATCGTCGACGTCACCCGTGACGTGCCGGTGCTGCTGCGCGCGGGCGCGCTCTCCGCGGACGAGCTGCGCAAGGTCGTACCCGACCTCGAGGTGGCCAGTTGACGACCCCTGAGGGGCGTGGCATAGGCACGGCGAGCACGTTCCGCATCCTCCACGTCAGCACCGGCAACGTCTGCCGCTCGCCGATCACCGAGCGGCTGACCCGCCACGCCCTGCGCGACCGCATCGGCGACCCGGCGGGCTGCGGCCTGATCGTGGAGAGCGCCGGCACGTGGGGGCACGAGGGTGCGCCGATGGAGGCCAACGCCGAGACGGTCCTCGCGGACTTCGGCGCGGACGCGAGCGGGTTCGTCGGCCGGGAGCTGATCGACGAGCACGTCGTCCGCGCCGACCTGGTGCTCACGGCCACCCGTGACCACCGTGCCCAGGTCATCTCGATGGGCCACAGCGCGGGCCTGCGCACGTTCACCCTGAAGGAGTTCACCCGGCTCGTACGGGCGATAGACCCGACGACGCTGCCCGACCCGGAGGCCGACGGCGTGGTGGCCCGGGCACACGCGCTGGTGCAGGCGGCGGCCGCGCTGCGGGGCTGGCTGCTGGCGCCGACCGCGGAGGCGGACGAGGTGAACGACCCGTACGGCGCGCCCATCACGTTCTTCCGCTCGGTGGGCGACGAGATCAACCAGGCCCTGGAGCCGGTGGTGACCGCCCTGACGGGGGTCCCCGCACACCGCTGAGCCGCCGGACGGGCGGGCCGCGGGAGCCGGACCTACAGTGGAGGGACCGGGGGGACCCGTCCACGCCTGGAGCGCCTGGAGCCACTGATGCCGCTCACCGCTGGAGCCGAGGAGGCGCTGGACGGCGCCTACGGGCCGGACGCCGACGCGCTGCGCCGGCAGGACCCCGAGATCGCCGACGTCCTGGACGGGGAGGCGCAGCGGCAGGAGGACGGCCTCCAACTGATCGCCGCGGAGAACTTCACGTCGCCCGCCGTGCTCGCCGCGCTCGGCTCGCGCCTCGCCAACAAGTACGCCGAGGGCTACCCGGGCCGCCGCCACCACGGCGGCTGCGAGTACGCGGACGCGGCGGAGCGGCTCGCCGTGCAGCGGGCGCGCGCCCTGTTCGGCGCCGAGCACGCGAACGTGCAGGCCCACTCGGGCTCCTCCGCCGTGCTGGCGGCGTACGCGGCGCTGCTGCGCCCCGGGGACACCGTCCTGGCCATGGGCCTCGCCCACGGGGGCCACCTCACGCACGGGTCGCCGGCGAACTTCTCGGGGCGCTGGTTCGACTTCGTCCCGTACGGCGTCGACGCGGAGAGCGGGCTCGTCGACCACGAGCAGGTGCGCGCCCTGGCACGCCGGCACCGGCCGAAGGCGGTCGTGTGCGGTTCGATCTCGTACCCCCGGCACCTCGACTACGCCGAGTTCCGCGACATCGCGGACGAGGTCGGGGCGGCCCTGATCGTCGACGCGGCGCACCCGATCGGCCTGGTCGCCGGGGGAGCGGCGCCGAACCCCGTCCCGTACGCGGACGTGGTCTGCGCGACGACGCACAAGGTGCTGCGGGGGCCGCGCGGCGGCATGGTGCTGTGCGGGGCGGAGCTGGCGGAGCGGATCGACCGGGCGGTGTTCCCGTTCACGCAGGGCGGCGCCCAGATGCACACCGTGGCCGCCAAGGCCGTCGCCTTCGGGGAGGCCGCGACGCCGGCGTTCCGGGAGTACGCCCACCGGGCCGTCGCCAACGCGCGCCTGCTCGCCGAGCGGCTGGCCGCGCTGGGCTTCGCGGTGACGACCGGCGGCACGGACACCCACCTCATCACCGCCGACCCGGCCCCGCTCGGCGTCGACGGCCGCGGCGCGCGCGCCCGCCTGACGGCCGCCGGACTGGTCGTGGACACCTGCGCCCTGCCGTACGGGGACGGCCGCGGCATCCGCTTCGGCACGGCCGCGGTGACCACGCAGGGCATGGGCGCCGCGGAGATGGAACGCGTCGCGCAGCTGTTCGCCGCGGCCCTCGCCGCGGACGCGGACACGGCCTCCGTACGGGCGGAGGCACGGGCGCTGGCCGGGTGTTTTCCCCCGTATCGGGGGGAGAAGCACGGTTGAGCGCAACCATGCGCCGCTCCGGTGTGTCCTCCAGGGAGGAGCGGCGCGACTAGGGTGTGGGGCTGAGATGGCCAGCGATTCCTGTGGGGCAGCCCGTGCGTGATTACCTGCTGACGCTCTGCATCACGGCCGCGGTGACCTATCTGCTCACCGGGCCGGTGCGGAAGTTCGCCATCGCGGTCGGCGCGATGCCCGAGATCCGCGCACGCGACGTGCACCGCGAGCCGACGCCCCGGCTCGGCGGCATCGCCATGTTCTTCGGGCTCTGCGCGGGCCTGCTCGTCGCGGACCACCTGGACCGCCTCAACAGCGTCTTCGCGCTCTCCAACGAGCCTCGCGCGCTGCTCTCCGGCGCCGCCCTGATCTGGCTGATCGGCGTCCTCGACGACAAGTTCGAGATCGACGCGCTGATCAAGCTGGGCGGGCAGATGATCGCGGCGGGCGTCATGGTCATGCAGGGCCTGACGATCCTGTGGCTGCCGATCCCCGGCATCGGCACGGTCGGCCTCACCCAGTGGCAGGGCACGCTCCTGACCGTCGCGCTGGTCGTCCTCACCATCAACGCCGTGAACTTCGTCGACGGCCTCGACGGCCTCGCCGCCGGCATGGTGTGCCTCGCCGCCGCCGCGTTCTTCCTGTACGCGTACCGGATCTGGTTCGGGTACGGCATCGAGGCGGCCGCCCCGGCCACGCTGTTCGCCGCCGTGCTGATGGGCATGTGCCTGGGCTTCCTGCCGCACAACATGCACCCGGCGCGGATCTTCATGGGCGACTCGGGCTCGATGTTGATCGGCCTGGTGCTCGCCGCGTCGGCGATCTCCATCACGGGGCAGGTCGACCCGGACGCGCTGAAGATCTTCGAGGGCTCGACGCGGCGGGCGACGCACGCCGCGCTGCCGGTCTTCATCCCGCTGCTGCTGCCGCTGACGATCATCGCGATCCCCATGGCCGACCTGGTCCTGGCGATCGTGCGGCGCACCTGGAACGGCCAGTCGCCGTTCGCCGCCGACCGCGGCCACCTGCACCACCGGCTGCTGGAGATCGGCCACTCGCACAGCCGCGCCGTGCTGATCATGTACTTCTGGTCGGCGCTGATCGCGTTCGGCACGCTGACCTACTCGGTCCACTCCGCGTCCATGTGGATCATGCTGCCGATCGTGGCGCTGAGCGCGGTGGGGCTGGTGCTGCTGCTCCTGCCCCGGTTCCGGCCGCGCGCGCCGCGCTGGGCGGAGTCGTTCGTACCGCCCCGGTACCGGCGCCGGAAGGTCGCCCCGCAGGCCGCTGAGGAGGCCCTGACGGCCGTCGGCGCCGGTGCCGGGACGGACGCGGGGGCGGCGGCGGAGGGCGGTGACCCGGGGGAGTGGCCGCGCGTCCCGGCGGGGGTCAACGGCGCGACAGCGATCGGCGCCCGTTCTCACCTCCCCGAACGACGGAAGGCCGGAACGCCGAATTGACGAGGGGCGCAGCCGGGGGCACTACCAGACAAAGCAGCCCTTTGTCGTGCACACACGCGCGAGGTCACTCTCATGTGTGAGAGTCGGCACACCATCGGGTAAAGACCTCTTCAAATAGTTTGTGATACCGTTCACGAGACCCGGCGACAGTGCCGAAGGGCCGCAGTGCGACGGCCCGTTGGCGCCGAGATCTGACTCGGACCGGGCCTACGCTCGTCCATGACGACACCACTGCCCCCACCAGCAAGCGGAGATGCCGCCATGCCGTCCAACGACATCCGCACCGTCCTGCCCGCCGCCGTACCCACGCTTGCCGTCGGCGCCGTCGGCACCGCGGTGAGCGCGGTGGTCGCCGGCGGGAAGGGTGCCATCGGTGGCGTCGTCGGAACGCTCGTCGTCGTCCTGTTCATGGGGATCGGGCTGGTGGTGCTCCAGCGCACGGCCAAGTCCCTGCCGCAGCTGTTCCAGGCCATGGGGCTGATGCTCTACGTGGCCCAGCTGCTTCTTCTCTTCCTGTTCTTGACCATGTTCAAGGACACGACGCTGTTCGATTTCAAGGCCTTCGCCTTCACGTTGCTCGCGGCCACCGTCACGTGGATCACCGCTCAGGCGCGGAGCTGGATGAAGGCCAAGATCCTCTACGTCGACCCGGCCGCAGGGCAGGGCGGAAACCCCGCCAAGAGCGGGTCCTCGGCGTGAGAGGTAGGGCCGGGATAAAGAGCGGTTCGCGATGCTGCTATCGTCCGATGCCAACTGCGGCACTGCGGGCGTGGCCATCCGAGCTGACGCCTGTCCCAGCGCGACGCTCGACGCCGAACCGCCGCCCCCTTATCCGTAAGACCAGTCCAGTGCCGAACCGCGGCTGCGTGCCGCGCCGACACAACGAGGTTGCCGTACCTATGCGCCACGCTGAAGGAGCCCGCGGTGAGTGCTGACCAGACGCTTGCCTTCGACCCGAGCTGTCACCTCTTCATCGAGGGATGCGGCTTCCCGGCACCGGGCCTCCACTCGTTCATCTACGAGCCCATCGCCACGGTCGCGGGCTTCGAGTTCACCAAGCCGATGCTGCTGGCGCTCCTCGGCTCCGTGCTGATCGTCGCCTTCTTCTGGGCCGCGTTCGCCAAGCCGAAGCTGGTTCCCGGAAAGGTCCAGATGGTCGGCGAGGCCGGGTACGACTTCGTCCGCCGCGGCATCGTCTACGAGATCATCGGCAAGAAGGACGGCGAGAAGTACGTCCCGCTGATGGTGTCCCTCTTCTTCTTCGTCTGGATCCTGAACCTCTGGTCGATCGTTCCGCTCGCCCAGTTCCCGGTCACCTCGCTGATCGCCTTCCCGGCGGCGCTCGCGCTGATCGTCTACGTGATCTGGGTGGGGCTGACCTTCAAGAAGCACGGCTTCGCGGGCGGCTGGAAGAACATCCTCGGCTACGACAAGAGCCTCGGCGCCATCCTCCCGCTGGTCATGGCCCTGGAGTTCCTCTCCAACCTGATCATCCGGCCCTTCACGCACGCGGTCCGACTCTTCGCGAACATGTTCGCCGGTCACATGCTCCTGGTGATGTTCTCCCTGGCGAGCTGGTACCTGCTGAACGGCATCGGCATCGTCTACGCCGGCGCCTCGTTCGTCATGGTCATCGTGATGACCGCCTTCGAGCTCTTCATCCAGGCCGTCCAGGCGTACGTCTTCGTGCTCCTGGCCTGCAGCTACATTCAGGGCGCGCTCGCCGAGCACCACTGAGCCAGGCCCGTCCCCCGAAACCGCAGTCGTCCGGTGGCCAACCCCCACCGGGTCATTGAAAGAGAAGGAAGATCCGGCATGTCCGTTCTCCAGACCCTCGCCGCCGAGAACACCGTCTCCGGCAACGTCAACGCCGTCGGTTACGGCCTCGCCGCCATCGGCCCCGGCGTCGGCGTCGGCATCATCTTCGGTAACGGCACCCAGGCCCTCGCCCGCCAGCCCGAGGCGGCCGGTCTGATCCGCACCAACCAGATCATGGGTTTCGCCTTCTGTGAGGCGCTCGCCCTCATCGGCATCGTCATGGGCTTCGTCTTCCAGTAAGCCGGATTCGACAGCCCCACACCTTTCACGGAAGGCACTGATGTGAACGCTCTGTTCCTTGCGGCGGCGGAGGAGCCCCAGCCTCCGATCATCCCGCATCTCGACGAGCTCGTCGTCGGTCTGATCGCCTTCGCCATCGTCTTCGGCTTCCTCGCCAAGAAGCTCCTCCCGAACATCAACAAGGTTCTGGAAGAGCGCCGCGAGGCCATCGAGGGCGGGATCGAGAAGGCCGAGTCGGCCCAGCTCGAGGCCCAGAGTGTGCTTGAGCAGTACAAGGCTCAGCTCGCCGAGGCCCGCCACGAGGCCGCGCGTCTGCGCCAGGAGGCACAGGAGCAGGGCGCCGCGATCATCGCCGAGATGAGGGCGGAAGGTCAGCGTCAGCGCGAGGAGATCGTCGCCGCCGGCCACGCGCAGATCGAGGCCGACCGCAAGGCGGCCGCCGCCGCCCTGCGCCAGGACGTCGGCAAGCTCGCCACCGACCTGGCCGGCAAGCTGGTCGGCGAGTCCCTCGAGGACGTCGCCCGCCAGAGCCGCACCATCGACCGCTTCCTCGACGAGCTCGAGGAGAAGGCCGAGGCCGCCCGATGAACGGAGCGAGCCGCGAGGCACTGGCTGCCGCGCGTGAGCGTCTCGACGCGCTGACCGACAACACGTCGGTCGACGCGGCGAAGCTCGCCGAGGAGCTGGCCGCCGTCACCGCGCTGCTCGACCGCGAGGTGTCGCTGCGTCGGGTCCTCACCGACCCGGCGCAGGCCGGAGAGGCCAAGGCCGACCTGGCCACGCGACTGCTGAGCGGTCAGGTGGGCGGCGAGACCGTCGACCTGGTCTCCGGCATGGTCCGCTCCCGCTGGTCCCAGTCGCGCGACCTGGTCGACGCGGTCGAGGAGCTGGCGGACACCGCGGACCTCACCGCGGCCCAGAAGGCCGGCGCGCTCGACGACGTCGAGGACGAGCTGTTCCGGTTCGGCCGGATCGTGACCTCCAGCCCCGCGCTGCGGGCCGCGCTGACCGACCGGGCCGCCACGGCCACCGCCAAGGGCGAGCTGCTGCGCAGCCTCCTCGGCGGCCGGGCCAACGCGGCGACCGAGCGGCTGATCGTCCGCCTGGTCACCCAGCCGCGGGGACGTAGCCTGGAGGGGGGACTGGAGTCCCTGTCCAAGCTCGCCGCGGCGCGCCGGGACCGGATGGTCGCGGTCGTCACGTCGGCGGTACCGCTCACCGACCAGCAGAAGGAGCGCCTCGGCGCGGTGCTGGCGAGGATGTACGGCCGGACGATGCACCTCAACCTCGACGTGGACCCCGCGGTCCTCGGCGGGATCTCGGTGCGGATCGGCGACGAGGTCGTCAACGGCACGATCGCCTCCCGCCTCGACGAGGCGACGAGGCGACTGGCCGGCTGACCCGCGGACCAGGTCACCACACCCAACAAGCGTTACCTACGGCCCGGTTGGGCCGTGCACAGGATGCAGAAGTTCTGGGGGGAGCCCCCAGATCCCCCAAAGAGACTTCGGGCCCAACAAGGAGAGCAGGGAACCCAGATGGCGGAGCTCACGATCCGGCCGGAGGAGATCCGGGACGCGCTGGAGAACTTTGTCCAGTCGTACAAGCCGGACGCGGCCTCGCGCGAGGAGGTCGGTACGGTCAGCCTTGCCGGCGACGGCATCGCGAAGGTCGAGGGTCTGCCCTCGACCATGGCCAACGAACTGCTGAAGTTCGAGGACGGCACCCTCGGCCTCGCCCTCAACCTCGAGGAGCGCGAGATCGGTGCCATTGTCCTCGGTGAGTTCAGCGGCATCGAGGAGGGCCAGTCGGTCCAGCGCACCGGCGAGGTCCTGTCCGTCGCCGTCGGCGAGGGCTACCTGGGTCGCGTCGTCGACCCGCTCGGCAACCCGATCGACGGCCTCGGCGAGATCGAGACGTCCGGCCGCCGCGCCCTCGAGCTGCAGGCCCCCACGGTCATGCAGCGCAAGTCGGTGCACGAGCCGATGGAGACGGGCTACAAGGCCGTCGACGCGATGACCCCGATCGGCCGTGGTCAGCGTCAGCTGATCATCGGCGACCGCCAGACCGGCAAGACCGCCCTGGCCGTCGACACGATCATCAACCAGCGTGACAACTGGCGCACCGGCGACCCGAAGAAGCAGGTCCGCTGCATCTACGTCGCCATCGGCCAGAAGGGCTCCACCATCGCGTCCGTCCGCGGTGCGCTGGAGGAGGCCGGTGCCCTGGAGTACACGACCATCGTCGCCGCCCCGGCGTCCGACCCGGCCGGCTTCAAGTACCTGGCGCCCTACACCGGCTCCGCCATCGGCCAGCACTGGATGTACGAGGGCAAGCACGTCCTCATCGTCTTCGACGACCTGTCGAAGCAGGCCGACGCCTACCGCGCCGTGTCGCTGCTGCTGCGCCGCCCGCCGGGCCGCGAGGCCTACCCGGGCGACGTCTTCTACCTGCACTCCCGCCTGCTGGAGCGCTGCGCCAAGCTCTCCGACGAGATGGGCGCCGGTTCCATGACCGGTCTCCCGATCGTCGAGACCAAGGCCAACGACGTCTCGGCGTTCATCCCGACCAACGTCATCTCCATCACCGACGGCCAGTGCTTCCTGGAGTCCGACCTGTTCAACGCCGGTCAGCGCCCGGCCCTGAACGTCGGTATCTCCGTGTCGCGAGTCGGTGGCTCGGCCCAGCACAAGGCCATGAAGCAGGTCTCCGGCCGGCTCCGCGTCGACCTGGCCCAGTTCCGCGAGCTGGAGGCGTTCGCCGCCTTCGGTTCCGACCTGGACGCCGCGTCGAAGGCCGCCCTGGAGCGCGGCAAGCGCATGGTCGAGCTGCTGAAGCAGCCGCAGTACCAGCCGATGGCGACCGAGAACCAGGTCGTCTCCGTCTGGGCCGGCACCACCGGCAAGATGGACGACGTCCCGGTCCAGGACATCCGCCGCTTCGAGACGGAGCTGCTGGACTTCCTGCACCGCGAGCACAAGTCGCTCATGACCTCGATCCGCGAGGGCGGCAAGATGTCCGACGAGACCCTCGACAAGGTCGCGGAGTGCATCACCGACTTCAAGAAGCAGTTCGAGACCTTCGACGGCAAGCTGCTCGGCGAGGACGCCCCGGCCACCGTCAACGTCTCCAAGTGACGACGGAAGGGACCTGATCCATGGGAGCGCAGCTCCGGGTCTACAAGCGTCGCATCCGGTCCGTCACCGCGACGAAGAAGATCACCAAGGCGATGGAGATGATCGCCGCCTCGCGCATCGTCAAGGCGCAGCGCAAGGTGGCGGCCTCCACGCCGTACGCGACCGAGCTCACCCGCGCGGTCACGGCGGTGGCGACCGGGTCGAACACCAACCACCCCCTCACCACGGAGGCGGAGTCCCCGACCCGTGCCGCGGTCCTGCTCATCACGAGCGACCGCGGTCTGGCCGGCGGCTACTCCTCCAACGCCATCAAGCAGGCCGACCGGCTCACCGAGCGGCTGCGCGGCGAGGGCAAGGAGGTCGACACGTACATCGTCGGCCGCAAGGGTGTCGCCTACTACGGCTTCCGCGAGCGCAAGGTCGCGGACGCCTGGACCGGCTTCTCCGACAACCCGTCCTACGCGGACGCCAAGCAGGTGGCCGCTCCGCTGATCGCGGCCGTCCAGCAGGACACCGCGGACGGCGGTGTCGACGAGCTGCACATCGTCTTCACGGAGTTCGTGTCGATGATGACGCAGACGCCGGTGGACAACCGGATGCTGCCGCTCAGCCTCGCGAAGGCCGCGGAGGAGACGGGGGCCAAGGGCGAGATCCTTCCCCTGTTCGACTTCGAGCCGTCGGCGGAGGACGTCCTCGACGCCCTCCTGCCGCGCTACGTCGAGAGCCGCGTCTACAACGCCCTGCTGCAGGCCGCCGCCTCCGAGCACGCGGCCCGCCGCCGGGCGATGAAGTCGGCGACCGACAACGCGGGAGATCTGATCAACTCGCTCTCGCGCCTTGCCAACGCGGCCCGCCAGGCCGAAATCACCCAGGAAATCAGCGAGATCGTCGGTGGCGCGAGCGCCCTGGCCGACGCGACCGCGGGGAGTGACAAGTAATGACGACCACTGTTGAGACGGCCGCCGCCACGGGCCGCGTCGCCCGGGTCATCGGCCCGGTCGTCGACGTGGAGTTCCCCGTCGACGCGATGCCGGAGATCTACAACGCGCTGCACGTCGAGGTGGCCGACCCGGCCCAGGACGGCGCGAAGAAGACGCTGACCCTGGAGGTCGCCCAGCACCTGGGTGACGGCCTGGTCCGCACCATCTCGATGCAGCCCACCGACGGCCTGGTCCGCCAGGCCGTGGTGACCGACACGGGCGCGGGCATCTCCGTCCCGGTCGGCGACTTCACCAAGGGCAAGGTGTTCAACACCCTCGGTGAGGTGCTGAACCACCCCGAGGAGAACGCCAACGTCGGCGAGCGCTGGCCGATCCACCGCAAGGCCCCCGACTTCGACCAGCTCGAGTCGAAGACCGAGATGTTCGAGACGGGCCTGAAGGTCGTCGACCTCCTCACCCCGTACGTCAAGGGTGGAAAGATCGGTCTGTTCGGTGGCGCCGGTGTCGGCAAGACCGTTCTGATCCAGGAAATGATCATGCGTGTCGCCAACCTCCACGAGGGCGTTTCCGTCTTCGCTGGTGTCGGTGAGCGCACCCGCGAGGGCAACGACCTCATCGCGGAGATGGAGGAGTCCGGCGTTCTGGACAAGACCGCCCTGGTCTTCGGCCAGATGGACGAGCCCCCGGGCACCCGTCTGCGCGTCGCCCTGGCCGGTCTGACGATGGCGGAGTACTTCCGCGACGTCCAGAAGCAGGACGTGCTCTTCTTCATCGACAACATCTTCCGGTTCACCCAGGCCGGTTCCGAGGTGTCCACCCTGCTCGGCCGCATGCCGTCCGCGGTGGGTTACCAGCCGAACCTGGCCGACGAGATGGGTCTCCTCCAGGAGCGCATCACGTCGACCCGCGGTCACTCGATCACCTCGATGCAGGCGATCTACGTCCCCGCCGACGACCTGACCGACCCGGCGCCGGCCACCACCTTCGCCCACCTCGACGCGACGACGGTTCTCTCCCGTCCGATCTCCGAGAAGGGCATCTACCCGGCCGTGGACCCGCTGGACTCCACGTCCCGGATCCTGGACCCGCGCTACATCGCGCAGGACCACTACGACGCCGCCATGCGCGTCAAGGGCATCCTGCAGAAGTACAAGGACCTCCAGGACATCATCGCGATCCTCGGTATCGACGAGCTGGGCGAAGAGGACAAGCTGGTCGTCCACCGCGCCCGTCGCGTCGAGCGCTTCCTGTCCCAGAACACCCACGCGGCGAAGCAGTTCACCGGTGTGGACGGTTCGGACGTTCCGCTCGACGAGTCGATCGCCGCGTTCAACGCGATCTGCGACGGCGAGTACGACCACTTCCCGGAGCAGGCCTTCTTCATGTGCGGTGGTCTCGAGGACCTCAAGAAGAACGCCAAGGAACTCGGCGTTTCCTAAGGTCCCGTGACGGGTGAGGGGGCGGGCGCGTCCCGCCCCCTCACGCTGCACCCCCCTTCCGGGGCCACGGTCCCGGACCCTGGCCGCCCCCGCGGCCGTCCCCCGGCCGCGCTGGCCGGCGCGGGTCCTCGGCGCTCCGGCGCCGACGGCCCTACTAGACTTATGACCCAACACCCGGCAAGACCCGCCGGGTGGTGACCCGAGGAGCCACCCTTGGCCGCTGAGCTGCACGTCGAGCTGGTCGCCGCGGACCGGAGTGTCTGGTCCGGCGAGGCCACCCTGGTCATCGCGCGCACCACCTCCGGCGACATCGGCGTCATGCCCGGCCACCAGCCGCTGCTCGGTGTGCTGGAGTCGGGCCCGGTGACCATTCGTACGAGCGAGGGGGGCACGGTCGTCGCCGCTGTGCACGGCGGTTTCCTCTCGTTCGCGGACAACAAGCTGTCGCTGCTCGCGGAGATCGCCGAGCTGGCGGATGAGATCGACCCCCAGCGCGCCGAGCGCGCGCTGGAGCGTGCGAAGGCGGAGTCGGACGCCGCGGCCGAGCGGCGCGCCGACATCCGGCTGCGCGCGGTGGCGGCGCGCTAGCGCACCGCCACTGATCCACCTCGCCGGGTGCCCTTCACGGGGCGGCCCGGCCCCTCAGCCGCGGCTCGGCCTGGACTCCCCAGACCGGCCGCGGCTGAGGCGATGCAGATGCAGGTCGTATTCGGTTACAGGACGAAGCGGGGAGGTCGGTGGAGATGTTCCTCGCCTTGCTGGTGAGCGCGCTGGTCGTCGCACTGGTGGTGATCGGGCTCTTCGTCTTCGGCCTGCGCCGGCGGCTGATCCAGCGGTCGGGCGGCACGTTCGACTGCAGCCTCCGCTGGAACGTCCCCGAGGAGGGCGACACCTCCGGCAAGGGATGGGTGTACGGGGTCGCCCGGTACAGCGGCGACCGGATCGCCTGGTTCCGGGTCTTCTCGTACGCGCCCCGCCCGCGCCGCATCCTGGAGCGGGCCTCCATCGAGGTCCTGGACCGCCGCATGCCGGAGGGCGAGGAGGAGCTGGCGCTCCTGTCGGACTCCGTCGTGCTGGGCTGCCTGCACCGGGAGACGCGCCTGGAGCTCGCCATGAGCGAGGACGCCCTCACCGGTTTCCTCGCCTGGCTGGAGGCGGCGCCCCCCGGACAGCGGGTGAACGTGGCGTAGCCGCGCGTCCCGCCGCCGCGCACGGCGCGGAGCGCGCCTTCGCCCCCTCGCGTACGGGCGCGGACCGCGGTCCCGGGCCCCGCGTACTCGGATCGAGCCGCACCGTTTCCGGTGCGGCTCGATCGTTGTGCGGGGTGTGCCGGAGGGGCCGGTGGTCGCCGGGGGCCGGAGTGGACGGCCGTGGCCGGCCCACCGCGGGCGGTGTCGCCGCCGGCTGCTGGGGGAAGCGGAGCGCGCGTCCGGCCCCGCGTACGGTGTGAGCCGCGTGTTCCGGGTCCGGCGTGGGTCGCGTGTTCCGGGTCCTGCGTACGGCGTGGGTCGCGTGTCCCGCCGCCGCGTACGGCGGTGGAGCGTGCGTTCCGGGTCCGGCATGCGGCGTGGGCCGCGTGCCCCGGGTCCCGCGTACGGCGTGGGCCGCGGGCCCCGGGGCCGGTGGCGGACATGGATCGAGCCGCACCGTTTCCGGTGCGGCTCGATCGTCGTGCGGGGTGTGCCGGAGGGATCAGTGGTTACTGGAGGCCGGAGTGGACGGCCGTGGCCAGCTCACCGTTGGCGGTGTCACCGCTGAACTCCCAGTAGAAGGCGCCGCCCAGGCCCTGGCCCTTGGCCCAGGCCATCTTGGACTGGACCGTCGCCGGGGTGTCGTAGCTCCACCAGTTGGTGCCGCAGTGGGCGTAGGCCGTGCCGGCCACGGTGCCGTTGGCCGGGCAGGTGTTCTTCAGGACCTTGTAGTCCTCGATGCCCTGCTCGTACGTGCCGCCCGCCGGGCCCGTCGCGGTGCCGCCCGGCTCCTTCTGGGTGACGCCGGTCCAGCCGCGCCCGTAGAAGCCGATGCCGAGCAGCAGCTTCTTGGCGGGCACGCCCTTCGCCTTGAGCTTGGCGATCGCCTCGGCGGAGGTGAAGCCGGACTGCGGGATGCCCGGGTAGGTGGTCAGCGGGGAGTGCGGGGCCGTCGGACCCTTCGCCGCCCAGGCGCCGAAGAAGTCGTACGTCATCACGTTGTACCAGTCGACGTACTGCGACGCCGGGCCGTACTCAGCGGCGTCGATCTTGCCGCCGGCCGAGGCGTCCGCGGTGATGGCCGCGGTGACCAGGTTGTTCGCGCCGAACTTGGCACGCATGGCCTGCATCATCTTGGTGAAGGCGGCCGGGCCGCTCGTGTCGCAGGTCAGACCACAGGCGTTCGGGTACTCCCAGTCCAGGTCGATGCCGTCGAAGACGTCGGCCCAGCGCGGGTCCTCCACCAGGTCGTAGCAGGACTGGGCGAAGGCGGCCGGGTTCTGCACGGCCTGGCCGAAGCCGCCGGACCAGGTCCAGCCGCCGAACGACCACAGCACCTTGATGTGCGGGTACTGGGCCTTCAGCTTGCGCAGCTGGTTGAAGTTGCCGCGCAGCGGCTGGTCCCAGGTGTCGGCCTTGCCGTCGACGGACTGGTCGGCGGTGTACGCCTTGTCGTAGTCGGCGTAGGCGTCACCGATGGTGCACTTGCCGCCCTGGACGTTGCCGAACGCGTAGTTGATGTGGGTGATCTTGTTGGCCGTACCGGACGTCACGAGGTTCTTGACGTGGTAGTTGCGGCCGTAGACGCCCCAGTTGGTGAAGTAGCCCATCTTGACGGTGGACGACGGGCCGGGGCCTTCGCCGCCGCCGCCACCGGTGGTGCGGACCGCGACGGAGCCGCTGGCCGGGCCGGTCTGGTCGGCGGTGTCCCGCGCCTGGACGCTGTAGGAGTAGTCGGTGCCGGGGGTCAGGCCGGTGTCCGTGTACGTCAGGCCGGTGACGGTCGCGACCTTGGCGCCGCCGCGCAGCACGTCGTAGTTCTTGACGCCCTTGTCGTCGGTGGCCGCGGTCCAGCTGATCTTCACCGACGTGTCGGTGATGCCGGAGGCGGTGGGCGTGCCGGGGGCGGACGGCGCGCTGTCGCCGGGCTGGCCCGGTCCGCCGTCACAGGACTCGCCGTTCAGCTTGCAGCCGGAGGGGGCGCCGGTGCCGGTGCCGTTGAAGCCGAAGGTGACGGACGCCCCGGGGGCGAGGGTGCCGTTCCAACCGAGGTTCTTGGCGGTCCAGTGGTTGCCACTGTTGGTGACGGTGGCGTCCCAGGCGGAGGTGACGGACGTGCCGGAGGGGAAGTCCCACTCGACGGTCCAGGAGGAGAGGGCGGTGGTGCCGGTGTTCTTCACCGTCCACTTGCCCTCGAAGCCGCCGCCCCAGTCGGAGGCCTTGGCGTAGGTGGCGGTCGCGGAGGTGGCGGCCTGGGCGGGGGTGGCGAGGCCGACCATCGCGGCCAGCGGGAGCAGCAGCGCGGTGGCTCCGGCCGTGGCCCTGGCCAGGAGGCGCGCTCTGCGCGGTGGTGCTTGAGTGCTCGTGCTCAACGGTGCTCCTCAAGATGTGGACGGACATGGTGGGGGTCACGTGTGTCCGTGAAAGGTGCGCGCCGTGAGCGTAGGAAGGTCTGGACCAATCGTCAATAGGTCCAGACCACCTGAGAAGTGCCCCCGCGTCAGATCCCCAATTCTCGGGCCAGCACCGCGGCTTGCACCCGGCTGCGCAGGCCGAGCTTGCCCAAGAGCCTGCTGACGTGCGTCTTCACCGTCGCCTCCGCCATGTCGAGGCGCACCGCGACCTCCGCGTTCGACAGCCCCTCGCCGAGGCACGACAGCACCTCGCGCTCCCGCCGCGTCAACGGGTCGAGCACGCTCCGGTCCGGCACGGCCCCCGCCGCCCGGCCGTCCGGCGCACGGCCCCGCCGCGGCGCCGCGAACTCCGCGATCAGCCGCCGGGTGACCGCCGGGGCGATCAGGCCCTCGCCGCGCGCCACCGTCCGCACCGCCTCGACCAGGTCCCGCGCCTCGGTGTTCTTCAGCAGGAACCCGGCGGCACCGGCCCGCAGCGCCCCGAAGACGTACTCGTCCAGGTCGAAGGTGGTCAGCACCAGGACGTCCGCGAGCCCCTCGTCCACCACCCGGCGCGTCGCCTCCACCCCGTCCAGCAACGGCATCTGAACGTCCATCAACACCAGGTCGGGACGCAGCTCGCGGGCGAGCCGCACCGCCGCCTCGCCGTCCCCGGCCTCACCGACCACCTCGATGCCGGGGGCGCTGCGCAGGATGAGGACGAGCCCCGCCCGTACGGCCTTCTGGTCCTCGGCGACCAGGACGCGGATCGTGCCCCTCGCCGTTCCCGTGTTCATACCGCCGGCTCCCTGTCGTCCTCCGCCACGGGCAGCACCGCCCGTACCCGCCACGTCCTGTGCCCCGCCCCCTCCACCGGGCCCGCCTCGAACTCCCCGCCCAGCAGCGCCACCCGCTCCCGCATCCCGACCAGCCCGGCCCCCGACCCGGGCGCGCGCGGCCCCGCCGCGGGACGGTCGAACGGGCTGGTCACCCCGACCACCAGGGCGTGGCCGGTGCGCTCCACCACGACGGCCACCCCGCCCGCGTCGGCGTGCTTCAGCGCGTTCGTCAGCGACTCCTGCACGATGCGGTACGCCGCGAGCTCCACCGGAGCGGGCAGGTCCTCGTCCGGTGGCGGGGCGGTCAGCGTGAACGTCAGCCCGCTCGCCGTGCCGTGTGCCGCCGCCTGCCGTACGAGGGCGGCGATCCCGGCCAGGGTCGGCGCGGGCGCGGGCTCGCCGTCGGCGCCGCTGTCCCGGAGCAGCGAGATCAGCCGGCGCATCTCGGCCAGGCCCTCGACGCTGTTCTCCCGGATCACGCCGAGCGCCTCCCGGCTGGTGTCCGGGTCGTCGAGGGAGAGCGCGGCGGTCGAGTGGATGGCGATCGCGGAGAGGTTCCCCGCGACCATGTCGTGCAGTTCCCGCGCCATCCTGGCCCGCTCCGCGACCACCGCCTCCCGCCGGTCCATCTCCGCCAGCAGCGCCGTCTGCTCGGCGCGCAGCCGGGCCGCGTCGGCGGCCTGCCGGTGGTTGCGGACGACCGCGCCGGTGGTGGCGGGGACGAACGACACCATGCCGGTGAGGATGCCGAGCAGCAGCGCCCACGGCTCCCGGTACCACGCCAGCGACGCGATCGAGACACCGACGGTGATGAGCCCCGTCGTGACCGGCAGCCGGCGGGCGAGGGCGGGGGAGCCGTACACCACGGCCGCGTACACCAGGTCCGTGAACATCAGGATCGTCGCGATGCTGCCGCGCGTGAGCTGGTCCGCGACGACCGCGACCGTCCCGACCAGCAGCGCCGTGCGGGGCCTGCTGCGCCGGACGAACTCCAGCGCCGTCATCACGGACAGCGGCAGCAGGACGGCCCAGCGCGCGTCGACCACGCTGTGCCGCGCGCCCTGGCTGAACACCCCGAGCGACCACAGCAGGAGGCCGCCGGCCAGGCCGGTCGCGGCCAGGAAGACGTCGTCGCGGTGGGGGCGGGGCGGTGTCACGTCCCCATCCAACACGGCCCCGGGCCCCCGCCGCCTCCCCGCGCGGGGTGAGCCGCGACTACATCGAAGGGTGCAGCGCGGATTCCTCATCGGCGACGACGCCCGGCGCGCGCGGCGGCGGCAGGCTGGAAGGCATGATCGTCACCTTGATCGTGGTATGCGAAGTCGGCTTCTGGGTGCTGCTGGCGGCGGGGCTCGCCGCGCGGTACGTGCTGAAGATGCCGCGGACGGGCGCGGCGCTGCTGCTGTGCGAGCCGCTGCTGGAGGTCGTCCTGCTGGTCGCGACCGCCGCCGACCTGCGCGGCGGCGCCGAACCGCGCTGGACGCACGGGCTGGCGGCGCTGTACATCGGCTACACGGTCGGCCACGGGCACCGCACCGTGAAGTGGCTGGACGGCCACGCCGCCCACCGCTTCGGCGGCGCGCCCCGCCCGGCGGGCCCGCCCCGCCACGGCATGGCCCGCGCCCGCCACGAGGGCCGCGTGTGGCTCGGCACCCTCGTCGGCGCGGTCGTCGCGACCGTCCTGCTCCAGGCCGCCGTCTGGTACGTGGACGACCCGGCCCGGGTCGGCCCGCTCCAGAGCTGGATGGGCGGGGCGTGGCGGGCGGCGGGCATCCACGGACTGATCGCCCTGTCGTACGCGATCTGGCCGAAAAAGGCCCCCGAGAAGGAGAAGGAGCCCGCCGGCACGGACGCCTGACGCCCGACACCCGCCGCCCGGTGGCCTCAGCGCTCCCCGCCGGGCACCCACAGGATGTCGCCGAGCTCCTTGTTCGCCGTCCGGGCCAGGATGAACAGCAGGTCGGACAGGCGGTTGAGGTAGGTGGCCGTCAGGGCGTTCATCGTCTCGCCGTGCACCTCCAGCGCCGCCCACGTCGAGCGCTCCGCGCGGCGGACCACCGTGCACGCCTGGTGCAGGAGCGCCGCGCCCGGCGTGCCGCCCGGCAGGATGAAGGAGCGCAGCTTCTCCAGGCCCTCCAGGAACCGGTCGCAGTCCGCCTCCAACTTGTCGACGTACGACTGCTCCACCCGCAGCGGCGGGTACTCCGGGTTCTCGACCACCGGGGTGGACAGGTCCGCGCCCACGTCGAACAGGTCGTTCTGCACCCGTACGAGGACCTTGACGACCTCCTCCGGCAGCCCGCCGAGGGCGATGGCGGTCCCGATGACGGCGTTCGCCTCGTTGGCGTCGGCGTACGCCGCGATCCGGAGGTCCGTCTTGGCGGTGCGGCTCATGTCCCCCAGCGCCGTCGTGCCCTTGTCGCCGGTGCGGGTGTAGATGCGCGTCAGATTGACCATGCGGCCAGCCTAGTGACGCGCCGGCCCTCCGGGGCCCCGTGTGCCGACCGTCACGGCCGGCGCCACGCGGACGGCGGCGCCGGGCCCCGTACCGCGTGCCCGCGCCCGTGCGGTTCCGTCCCTGGCGCACGCGGACCGCACCGCGCCGGCCGGGCACCGGCGCCGTACGGGGACCGCGCGGTCCCGCCGGGACCCCCTCCCGCGCGGCCGGCCTCGGCGAGGGGCACGCCGACGCCCCGCGCGCCGCCCCGAAGGCGCCCGCCCCGCCCCCGCCTCCGGCGGATCCGGCGAAGCGCCCCCGAGGAACCGGAACGCGTCCTGCGCGCCGGGCCGGAGCCCCGACGACGCCCCGCACCCACCCCGGCCGCCGGAGGACCCGACCGGCCGCACACCGCCCCCACGGACGGGGTCCCCGTCGGGACGGCGACGCGCCGCGACCCCCTCCACGAGGTCTCCCGCGCCCCCCGCGGGGCCCGCGCCCGCCCCGCCGGGGCGGGGGCCGTCCCGGGCGGACGGGGCCCCGCTCACGCGGTACGGCTCACCTGGCGGAGCCCTCCGGTGTGATGTCCGTCATCTGAGACGTGACGCGCATCTCTTCACCGCCACAGCGACCCTCCCGGGCAGTAACCTCCCGCCGGAGAACCGAAAAGCGGACGCGTGTGAAGGGGATTGAACGTGGCCAGGAAGCTCGCCGTCATCGGTGCCGGACTCATGGGGTCCGGCATCGCGCAGGTCTCGGCCCAGGCGGGCTGGGACGTCGTGCTGCGCGACGTCACGGACGCCGCCCTCACCCGCGGTACGGACGGCATCAAGGCGTCGTACGACAAGTTCGTCGCCAAGGGCAGGCTCGACGCCGCCGACGCCGAGGCCGCCCTGGCCCGCATCACCACGACCACCGACCTCGACGCGGCCGCCGACGCCGACGTCGTCGTCGAGGCCGTGTTCGAGAAGCTGGAGGTCAAGCACGAGATCTTCCGCGCCCTCGACGCGCTCGTCCGGGACGACGCGGTCCTCGCCTCCAACACCTCCGCCATCCCGATCACCAAGATCGCGGCGGTCACCGGGCGCCCCGAGCGGGTCGTCGGCACGCACTTCTTCTCGCCCGTCCCGATGATGCAGCTGTGCGAGCTCGTCCGCGGCCACAAGACCAGCGACGAAACCCTCGCCACCGCACGCGAGTTCGCCGAGTCGGTCGGCAAGACCTGCATCGTCGTCAACCGCGACGTCGCCGGCTTCGTCACCACGCGTCTCATCTCCGCCCTCGTCGTCGAGGCAGCCAAGCTCTACGAGTCCGGCGTGGCCTCCGCCGAGGACATCGACATCGCGTGCAAGCTGGGCTTCGGCCACGCGATGGGCCCGCTCGCCACCGCCGACCTCACCGGCGTCGACATCCTCCTCCACGCCACCAGCAACATCTACACGGAGTCCCAGGACGAGAAGTTCGCCCCGCCGGAGCTGATGCGCCGGATGGTGGACGCGGGTGACATCGGCCGCAAGAGCGGGCAGGGCTTCTACAAGCACTGACCGCCCCGCGCCAAACCACATTCCCCCTCCGGGGTGAATTTGGTATCGGTTTGCTTACGAGGCGCAACTGCTCAGGTGACGCGAGTAGTCACTTGTTGCAACAGAAAGACGTGACGGAACAAGAACAGCACTCTCGGGGAGCGCATATGCACATCAGGGGCGACCACACCGAGCTGGTCGTCGGGGGCCGCCTCGATGTCCGCAGCGCGGCGGACGCCCGTACGGTCCTGCACTCGGCCGTCGACGACGGAGCCGGCGACCTCGTGCTCGACCTGACCGACCTCGACTCCTGGGACGCCACCGGCCTCGGGGTCATCATGGGCGCCCACCGCCGCGCCGGCCGCTGTGGCCGCCGCCTCGTCCTGCGCGGCGTACCGCCCCAGATGCAGCGCCTCCTCGTGGCGACGAAGCTCCACCGCATCCTCGCCATCGAGGGCGGCCTCGCCGCGGAGTCCCTCCCGCGTGTCTGAACCGCGGTCAGGGCCGCGCCCCCGGCGGGCACGCGGTGCGGGCCTCCCCCCGCGCGTCCCCGCCGTACGGGCCGGCGGGCGTCCGGACACGCCCGGCCCCGCCGGAGGGACACGCGGGCGGGCCGCGCACGGGGGAGCAAAACGTCCCAGGCGGCTCCAGCCGCCCATACTCACAAGACCGTGACGTCTGGGGCGGCCGGCACCCCGGATGTTTCCCACGGCCCGGCGAACGTCTAGGGTCTTGGACGTCTGCCCATCGACGGACCCACACGGCGGGCACCGGACCAGAAGCGACACCGTGCGTGCAGATCGGCCGGGAGGGGCTTCGCCGCACCACGCTTTTGAGGGGCTTTCACCATGGACCCGATGAACCCGCGGCCGGACGACCACGGCCACGACACCACCGACGGCGCCGCCCGCCGAAACGGCGACGCCGGCCGCCCGCGCGCCTCCCGCGACGATCCGCTCGGCACCGGCAAGGCCCCCGCCCCCGCCCGTACCGCCCAGCTCGTCGCCGGCGACCTCCTCCTCACCGTCAACCCGGTCGACGGCAGCGAGATCGAGCCCTGCCCGCCCGGCCGCCAGCCCGAACCCCCCGCCCACCGCACCCCCGAGCAGCGCGCCGAACGCGACCGCGCCGCCGCCCCGCCCGTCCCCACCGGGCCCGCCGCCCTGCTCCCGCCGCTCCTGGACCGCGGCGAACAGCGCGAACGGCTCGTACAGCTCCTCTCCCGCGGCCGCTCCGCCCGCCTCACCGGCCCCGCCGGCTCCGGCCGCACCCGGCTCCTCGACGCCGTCGCCGCCGACTGCGCCGGCCTCGCGCCCGACGGCGTCATCCGCCTCTCCGGCCACCGCCACACCGCCGACGACATCCTGTACGACCTCTTCGCGGCCGCCCACCACGCCCCGGGCCACCGCCCCGACCGGGCCGGGCTGCTCGCCCTCGTCCGCGAGATCGGTGCCGTGGTCCTCCTCGACGACCTGGAGTTCGGCGGCGCGGCCCTCGACGAACTCCTCGACGCCGCCCCCGAGTGCGCGTTCCTCTTCGCGGCCACCCCGGACACGCCCGCGCCCTCCCCGGACGCGCCCCTCGACGAGGTGGTCCTCCCCGGCCTCGACCGGTCCACCACCCTCGAACTCCTCGAGCACGCCGTCGACCGGCCCCTCACCGACGAGGAGGCCAACTGGGCGGGCGACCTCTGGTTCGAGTCCGAGGGCCTGCCCCTCCGCTTCGTCCAGGCCGGCGCCCTGCTGCGGCAGCGCGACGTCCTGCGCGCCCCCGCCCCGGCGGGCGGCGACGGGGACCCGGACGGCAGCGTCTTCACCGACGTCCGCGACGCGCCCCTGCCGAGCCTCGGCGAAGCCGCCGCGCCCGCCGCGCTGCTCGCCTCCCGGCTCTCCGAGGCCGCCCGCGAGACCCTCCGCTTCGCCGTCGCCCTCGGCGGGGAGGTCCCCCACCAGGCGCACCTCCCCGCCCTCGTCGGGGACACCCACGCCGACGCCGCGCTCGGCGAACTCGTCCGCTGCGGACTGCTCACCCCCGTCGGCCCGCGCCACCGCCTGGCCCCCGGCATCACCGAGCAGCTCGTCGAACACGGCTACGACCAGGGCGCCCCGGCCCGTGCCCACACCGCCGCCCAGCACTACGCCTGGTGGGTGGGCCACCCGTCCGTCGCCCCCGAGCGGGTGGCCGCCGAGGCCGACGCCGTACTCGCCGCGCTCCACGCCCTCGCGTCCAGCCAGGAGGCCGGACACGCCAGTACCGCCGTCCTCCTCGCCCGCAGCGCGGCGCCCGCCCTCGCGGCCGGTCTGCGCTGGGGCGCCTGGGAGCGCGCGCTGCGCTCCGGCCAGGCCGCCGCGCGGCTCGCCGGCGAGGTCGCCGAGGAGGCGTACTTCCACCACGAGCTGGGCGTCCTCGCCCTGTGCAAGGGCAACCTCGACCGGGCGCGCGCCGAGCTGGAGGCGTCCATCGCGCTGCGCGGCGCCCTCGCGGACAAGCGCGGCACGGTCGCTGGCCGTCGCGCCCTCGCCCTGGTCGCCGACCGCGAACGCGGCACGCCGGCGTACGAGGAGCCGGCCGCGCCGCCGCCGGGCGGCCTCCGTGCGGCCACGCCGCCCGGCGCGGGCCGCACCGGCCCGGGCACGGACCCCGGCACCCCGGCCGGTCCGGGCGCCGCACCCGGCGGGACCGGTGCGTCCGGACGCGCGGGCTCCGGTGCGGGGCCGGGCGCGGGTGCCGCCGTCGGCGCGGGCGCCGGGACGGGGACGGACGCGTACGGCCCGGGCGGCGCGTACGGCTCCCCGGCCGGGTCCGGTGGTCGCGGCGGCTTCGGGACGGGCACCGCCGCGGGGCTCGGCGCGGACCCCGCTTTCGCTTCCGGTTCCGTTTCTGCTTCCGGTTCCGCTTCCGTGTACGGCCGCGGCTCCGCGGGGGCGGACTTCGACGCCGCGTACGGCGCCTTCGGCGCGGGCACGGACGGCGCGGCGCACGCCTACCCCCGCCAGGAGCGGCCCGCGCGGAAGGGGCTGCGGACCCTGCTGCTCAACGGCACCCGGCGCAACCTCGTCGCGGCCGGCGCGGGCGCCGTCCTCGCGGCGGTGCTCGGTACGGTCGTCACCCTCGGCGCGTCCTCCGGCGAGGGCGGCGACGACGGCGGTTCCACCGGCGACAAGGTCGTCACCGAGCACTCGTCGGGCGCCGGCGGCGGCGACGGCACCGGCGGCGGCTTCGACGACGAGACCTCCGACGGCGGCAGCGGCGGCGGTGGCACCACCGGGGCGTCCGGCGGCGGTACGGGCGGCTCCGCCACCGAACCGGCGGGCGACGGGCCCGGCTCCTCCGAGCGGCCCGGCCCGGCGGGTTCCCCCGGTGGCGACCCGTCCGACCCGGCGACCGACCCGTCGACGCCGGACGGGGACGCGACGTCCGGCGGCACGGGCGGCGCTTCCGGCACCGGGGGCACGGGCACCGGAGGCACGGGCGGCAGCGGCACGTCCGGCGGCGGTACGGGCGGCGGCGGCACGTCCGGCGGCGGTACGGGCGGCTCCACCACCTCCCCGAGCACCACGGGCTCCCCGACCACGGGCGGCGGCTCCTCCACCACCGGCCCCGGCCCCTCCGGGTCCACGACCACCGACCCGACGCCCTCGGACACGCCGCCCGCGCCGCCCACGGAGACCCCCGACCCGGGCGGCGCCGCGGGCGGCACCACCGGCGACAGCGGCGGCGGCGAGAGCGGCGGCGGCATGGCGTCCCACACGAGCGGCGCCGCCACGCCCTCCGGCGGGCCGGGCCCCAGCGGCTCGGCCGCCTGAGCCGGGCGCGACCCCCGCGGCGCGCACCCGCGCCCGCACAGCACGACGGCCCCGGGCGGCACCACTGCCCGGGGCCGTACGCGTACGCCCCAGTGGAATTGACGGATCGTCAGAACAGGCGCAGCTTGTCGTCCTCGATGCCGCGCAGCGCGTCGTAGTCCAGCACCACGCAGCCGATGCCCCGGTCCGTCGCCAGCACGCGCGCCTGCGGCTTGATCTCCTGCGCGGCGAACACGCCCTTCACCGGCGCCAGGTGCGGGTCCCGGTTCAGCAGCTCCAGGTAGCGGGTCAGCTGCTCCACGCCGTCGATCTCCCCGCGCCGCTTGATCTCGACGGCGACCGTGCCGCCGTCGGCGTCCCGGCAGAGGATGTCGACCGGGCCGATCGCCGTGGGGTACTCGCGGCGGATCAGCGTGTACCCGGCGCCCAGTGTCTCGATCCGGTCGGCGAGCAGCTCCTGGAGGTGCGCCTCCACGCCGTCCTTGATGAGGCCCGGGTCGACGCCCAACTCGTGGGACGAGTCGTGGAGGATCTCCTCCATTGTGATGATCAGTTTCTCGCCCGCCTTGTTGACGACCGTCCAGACACCGGCGGAGTCGCCTTCGCCCTCCTTGAGGGTGCACGGCGGGGACATCCAGTTGAGGGGCTTGTAGGCCCGGTCGTCGGCGTGGATCGAGACGCTGCCGTCCGCCTTGACCAGGATCAGGCGGGGGGCGGAGGGCAGGTGGGCGGTGAGCCGGCCCGCGTAGTCCACGGAGCAGCGGGCGATGACGAGACGCATGGTCGGCAACGCTACTCGACACATGCGCTTTCGCGCGATTCGGTGCCAAACGGCCGTGAATCCCTGGCCTGTTGTAGGCCAATCTCCTGGTGCGGCCCGGACGGCACCCCTACCGTGGAAGCGGGAGGTCGCCGCTCGTGCACGCAGCGTGTGCGTACGGGGGCTCCTCCTTCCCTGCCCGTAAGACCCCGCTCCCCGCGGGGTCGCGAGAGGAGAACCCCATGTCGCTCGACGTCTCACCGGCTCTGTTGGACCAGGCCGAGCGAGGCGAGGTCGACGAAGCGGCTTTCGTCGACTGCGTCCGGACCTCCCTGCCCTTCGCATGGGAGATGATCAGTTCCCTGGTGGCCCGGCTGAGAGTCGACGGGGGTGCCTTCGCCGACAACCAGACGCCTCCGCCGGACGAGCAGGCGCGCGGGCAACTGCTGCGCGCGCTGGCGAGCGACGCGATACGGGGGTCGCTGGAGCGCCACTTCGGCGTCCGGCTGGCCTTCCAGAACTGCCACCGTGTCGCGGTGTTCCCCCTGGACCCGGCGGTCGACGAGCGGCTGGCCCGCTTCACCTCCGTACGGGCCCAACTGCTGAACCAGTCGCCCGGGCTGCGCGACTGCTGACGCCGCGCACCCGTTGCCGCTCCGCGTCGCCCTGGGGCACGCCGGGTGCGGGGGCGGCGGCCAGCCGGACGGACCCCGGCCACGGCGCCGCGTCCGCACCGCCCGGCCGGCGCGCGTGCGGCTCACCGCAGCAGCGGCAGGACCTCGGCGCCCAGCCGGCGCACGTTCTCCTCCGTCGCCGCGAGCTGGCCCGACCCCTCCGCCAGCAGCGCGAACCGCCGGATGCCCGTCCGCTCCGACGTGGCGGCCAGCCGGTCCGCCGCCAGACGGGGCGTGCCGACCGGATGCAGCCCGCACAGCAGCTCCGTGTACGCGTGCGGGTCCCGCATCGACCGGTGCCGCCCGTCTACGGTCACATGGGCGCCGAGCCCTTGGCGCAGCCAGCCCGGCATCGCCTTCAGCAGCGTCTCCACCGCGTCCGCCGCGTGGTCGGCGATCTGCACGACACCAGCCGACACGTGCCGCTCGGCGATCCGCGCCACCTCCTCCGGGGCGTGCCCGGCGGCGAGGGCCTCGCGGCGCCACAGGGCGGTGATCTCCGCCTTGTCCTCGTCCCCGCAGTGCATCCCCAGCAGCATCGGCAGACCGCGCTCCGCGGCGAGCCGGACGCTCTTCGGCGACGTGCAGGCGAGGACCGTCTCCGGCGCGGACGCCCCGTCGATCAGCTCGTCCGGCCGGGGCACGACCGCGACCTCCCGGAAGCGGTGCCGCTCGCCGTCCGCCCCGACGCGGTCCTGGCGCAGCCAGCGCAGCAGCACGTCCAGCGACTCCGGGAAGTGCCGCTCGTACGCCTCCAGACCGGCGGCGAACACCTCCAGGTCGACCCACGGCCCGCCGCGCCCCACCCCGAGCGTGAACCGCCCGCCCGACGCGATGTGCAGCAGCGCCGCCTGCTCGCCCAGCGCCACCGGATGGGCGGTCGGCAGCACGCTCACCGCCGTGCCGACCCGGATCCGGCGCGTCCGGCCCAGCAGCAGCGCGGCCAGGGTGACGGCCGAGGGGCACACCCCGTACGGCACGAAGTGGTGCTCCGCGAGCCACACCGAGTCCAGCCCGGCCTCCTCGGCGACCTCCGCCGAGCGCACCGCGCGGTGCAGCGCCTCGCTGTGCCCCTGGCCGGGGAACTGCGCCGCCAGTACGAAAGTCCCCACGCGCATCGCCTTGTGCCTCCTCGACGGCCGACGCCACTCCCCTCACCGCCGACAACGCCCGACACGTGCCGGGGGCAACGGCCGATGGCCGGGTTCTTGCGATTTTCGGCTAACCACCCCTGGACGGGCGGCCGGTCGCACACGCGTCGGGGCCGGCGGGGCCGTGCCGGGGGCCGTCGCGGGGCGCTTACGCTGGACGGGACGTTCGTCCCGCCCGCCCTGTGAGGTGTTCCGTGTCCCCGCGCCGCAACCGGCCCCAGAAGAGGGGCGCAGAGACGTCCCCCGAGACCGGCGGGGGCGGCGGCGACCGCTACGGCGGGTTCCAGCGGACGGAGGACTGGCGGGGCGAGGAGTGGTCCGTGCGGACCGTGGCGGGCGCGAGCACGGCGGGGAAGCGGTACCGCTGCCCCGGCTGCGACCAGGAGATCCCCTCCGGCGTCCCGCACGTGGTGGCCTGGCCCGAGTACGGCGGCGTGGACGACCGGCGGCACTGGCACAAGGCGTGCTGGAACGCGAAGGACCGCCGCACCACCCGGGTGCAGCGGTCCCGCAACGCCCCGCGCCACTAGGACGCGGACCGGCTCACGCGTCCCGCCGGTCGAACGCCGCGTACGCCCCGCCCAGCGCCGCGGCGGTCACGCCCATGATGATCCACAGCGACTCCCAGCCGGACGGCATCGGCACGTCGCCGGTGGCGCCGCCCGTGTAGAGGGCGCCCAGCAGGGCCGGGATGGAGTACTCGATGAGCGCGGTGCGCAGCCCGCTCAGCTCCGGGGTGTACAGGCCGATCGCGAGCACGTACGGCAGCAGCACCAGGCCGATCATCGTCGTGATCGACCCGGCCGAGTGCCGCAGCAGGGCGCCCACGGCCAGGGACAGCAGCCCCAGGCAGGCCATGAAGAGGCCCACGCCGACCGTCACGCGGAGCCACTGCCCGGCGCTCGCCCCGCCCGTCGTCCCGAGGATCGCGGACTGCGCGGCCGCGGTGACCGCCGACACGAGCGTCGTCGTCACGAAGACCAGCCCGAAGAAGACGATCGCCTTGGCGGCCAGCACCCGGCCCCGGCTCGGGCACGCCGTCAGCGTCGTACGGATCATGCCCGTGCCGAACTCCGAGGTGATCGTCAGCACGCCCAGCGTGATCACGCACACCGTGGCGAGCAGCATCCCGAGCAGGCCCAGGTCGAGGACGCTGTCACTGCTCTCGACCCCGTCCGAGGGGACCTCGCCGACCGCGAAGGCCAGCAGCATCCCGAGTCCGGCGACGAGCGCGACCATCACGCCCAGCGTCCAGACCGTCGACCGCAGGGAGCGCATCTTGGTCCACTCGGAGGCGATGGCGTCCCCGAGGTGGGCGCGGCGCACGGGGATGGGGGAGGTGTACGGGGTGGTGGTCATCGGGCGTCCTCGGTGCTGCTCTCGTGCGTACGGCTCTGCCGCGGGTCGTCCCCGCCGGCGCGGGCCCCGTGCGCCGGGGCGCCGGGCGCGGGGGCCGGGGCGGGCGGCGGGGGTGCGTACCAGCCCTCCAGCGGCACGTCGGGGACGGCGGGCGGCTCCTCGGGCACCGGCCCCAGCTCCGCGAGCCGGTCGTCCGTGGAGCGGTAGTCCACGGCCGTCTGCGTCAACCGCATGTAGGCCTCCTCCAGCGACGCCTGGTGCGGGGACAGCTCCCACAGCCGGACCCCGGCGCCGTGCGCCAGGTCGCTGACGCGGGGGAGGGGCAGCCCGGTCACGCGCAGGGCCCCGTCGGGCTCCGACAGGACGAAGCCGCCCGCCCCGGTCAGGACGGCGACCAGCTTCTCGCGCTGCTCCGGTTCCCCCGCCGGCGTCCGCACCCGCGCGAAGCCGGCGGAGTTGGCGGCGATGAAGTCGCGGACGCTCATGTCGGCGAGCAGTCGCCCCCGACCGATGACGACGAGGTGGTCGGCGGTGAGGGCCATCTCGCTCATCAGGTGCGAGGAGACGAAGACCGTACGGCCCTCGGCGGCCAGCGCCCGCATCAGGTTCCGCACCCAGAGGATGCCCTCCGGGTCCAGGCCGTTGACCGGCTCGTCGAAGAGGAGCACCTGCGGGTCGCCCAGGAGCGCCGCCGCGATGCCGAGCCGCTGGCCCATGCCGAGCGAGAACCCGCTGGACCGCCTGCGCGCCACGTCCTGGAGGCCGACGACGCCCAGCACCTCGTCCACGCGCCGCGCGGGGATGCCGGCGAGCTGGGCGAGGGCCAGGAGGTGGTTGCGGGCCGTGCGTCCGCCGTGCACCGCCCGCGCGTCGAGCAGGGCGCCGACCTGGCGGGGGGCGTTCGGCAGCTCCCGGAAGGGGTGGCCGCCGATCGTGACGTGCCCGGAGGTGGGCCGGTCCAGCCCGAGGATCATGCGCATCGTGGTCGACTTGCCGGAGCCGTTGGGCCCCAGGAACCCGGTGACGACACCGGGCCGCACCTGGAACGACAGGTCGTCCACGGCGGTCTTGGCGCCGTAGCGCTTGGTCAGGCGGACTGCCTCGATCATTCTCCAGCCCCACACAGCTCGGTCCGACAGCGGGCGGCGCCGCGCACCCGCACGCCGGAGGGCCACCCGTAGGAGGTAAGAGGGGAGCGGGGCCGCGGCGGTTCCCTCCCCCCTCCCGAAAACCTACGCGTCGCGGCGCTTGAGCACCACGTAGCCCCCGGCGAGGGCCGCCACCACCCACAGGAGCATGATGCCGAGCCCGCCCCACGGCCCGTACGGGGCCGGGTCCTGGCCCATCGCGTTCGGCACCACCTGCATGATCTTGGAGCCGGCCTGGTCGGGGAAGTACCGGGCCACGTCCTTGGCGCCGGGGACGGCCGACAGGATCTGCGACACGAGGAAGAAGAACGGCACGAGGATGCCGAGCGACAGCGTCGAGGAGCGCAGCATCGCCGCCACGCCCATCGAGAAGACCGCGATCAGGCCCATGTAGAGGCCGCCGCCGATCACCGCGCGCAGCACGTCGTCCTCGCCGATCGACGTCCGGTGCTCCCCGAGCAGCGCCTGGCCGACGAAGAACGACAGGAAGCTGGTGGCGAGGCCCACGGCCAGCGCCAGCAGCCCCGCCACCGCGATCTTGCCGAAGAGGAACGTCGCCCGCTGCGGGACCGCCGCCAGCGACGTGCGGATCATGCCGGAGCTGTACTCCGTGCCGACCACGAGGACGCCGAAGACGACCATCGCCAGCTGCCCCAGCATCATGCCGGAAAAGCTGATCATGGTCGGGTCGAAGGTCGCCCGCTCGAACTCGGGGAGGTCGTCGAACTGCGCGCGCATCAGGGCGCTGAGCCCCGCGCCCACCGCGACCGTCACGAACAGGGCGCTGGCCAGCGTCCACACCGTGGACGCGACCGTACGGATCTTGGTCCACTCCGACTGGAGGACCGCCGGTACCGATGCCATCGTTCAGGCCCCCTTCACGTCCGCGCCCCACTGGGGTGCGGCGCCGTCGTGTGCGTGGTATTCGACCGCGCCCGCGGTCATCCGCATGAACGCCTCCTCCAGCGAGGCCCGCTGGGCGCTCAGCTCGTGGAGGACGACGCGGTGCTCCGCGAGGAGCTCGCCGACCCGTTCCGTTGATTCCCCGTCGATCTCCAGGGCCCCGTCCCCGGCGTCCACCGCCGTCAGGCCGGCCGCGCCCAGGGCGTCCTTGGCCTGCTCCCGCTGCGGGGTGCGCAGGCGTACGTAACTGCGGGAGTTCCGCTGGATGAAATCGGCCATCGACATGTCCGCGAGCAGCTTTCCCTGCCCGATGACGATCAAGTGATCGGCCGTCAGTGCCATTTCGCTCATGAGGTGGCTCGAAACGAAGATCGTTCGCCCCTCCGACGCGAGGTGTTTCATCAGATTGCGGATCCAGTGAATTCCCTCGGGATCCAGGCCGTTCACGGGTTCGTCGAACATCAGAATCCGGGGATCGCCCAGGAGTGCGGCAGCGATTCCCAGCCGCTGCCCCATCCCCATCGAAAAATTCTTCGATTTCTTGCGCGCCACCGCCGAGAGGCCGACCAGGTCGAGGACCTCCCCGACCCGCCGCTCCGGAATGCGGTTCGACTGCGCCAGGCACAGCAGGTTGTGGTACGCGGTGCGCCCGCCGTGCATCGCCTTGGCGTCCAGCAGGGCGCCGATGTACTTCAGCGGCTCGTCCAGCTCGCGGTAGTGCCGGCCGTCGATCCGGACCGTGCCGCTCGTCGGGGCGTCCAGGTCCAGCATCATGCGCATGGTCGTCGACTTGCCCGCACCGTTGGGCCCGAGGAACCCGGTCACCATTCCGGGACGGACCGTGAAGGAGAGGCGGTCGACGGCCGTCTTCGTACCGAAACGTTTGGTCAGGCCCTCTAGTTCGATCATGCGCCCACGCTACGGAAGCGCGTGGCCCCCCGCCACCGGAATGGCGGGGGGCCACGCGGAGCACACGACTCCGGCCCTCACGGGGGAACAGGACCGGCGCGCGAACCGGCCGTGCGCAACGGCCCGGCGCGGCCCGTACGCCGACGACTCAGCGGGACTGCTGCGCCGGAACGCCGCGGCTGGTCGGCTCGTCGTCCGGCACGTTCGTCGCCGCGACCGCGGCACCGGTCAGCGTGGCCAGCATCTCGCGGACGTTGGTCAGCTGGGCGTTGATCGAGTCCCGACGGTTCGTCAGCGCCGCCAGCTCCCGCTCCGATTCGCTGCGGATGCGGTCCGCCTTCGCGTTCGCGTCGGCCACGATGTCCTCGGCCTGGCGCTGCGCCGTCTCCACCGTCTGGCGGGCCCGGCGCTCCGCGTCCGTCCGCAGCTTCTCCGCCTCCAGGCGGAGCTGCTCCGCGCGGTGCTCGATCTCCGCGAGCCGCTTCTCCGCCTTCGCCTGACGCGAGGCCAGGTCCCGCTCCGACTGCTCGCGTCGCTTGGCGAGGTTCGTCTCGAAGTCGGCGGCGGCCTGGGCGGCCTTGGCGCGCGTCTCCTCGAACAGCGCGTCGGCCTCCTCGCGCTTGGACTGCGCGTCCTTCTGCGCCTCGGCGCGCAGCGTGCTCGCCTCGGACTGCGCCTTCTCGACGATGCGGACGCCCTCGTCCTCGGCCTTCGCCTTGCGCTCCGCCGCGTACGCCTCCGCGTCGTTGCGCACCTGCTGGGCCGCCGACTCGGCCAGCTCGCGGTGCTGCTCGGCGGCGCGACGGGCCTCCTCGCGCAGCTCCTTGGCCTCCTCCTCGGCGAGGCGGAGGATCTTCTCGACGCGGGCGCCCAGACCGGCGTAGGACGGCTCGGCGTCGCTCACCTGGGCCTGGGCGTTCTGGGTTTCGAGGTGGAGCTCCTCGATGCGCTTTTCCAGAGCAGTGATTCGGGCCAGAGCACTGTCACGGTCGGCGACGAGCTTGGTAATGCGGTCGTCCACCTGACCGCGGTCGTAACCACGCCGCACGAGCTCGAAGCCGAAGGGGGAGGAAGTGTCGCTCATGGGGTTCCTGTCGAATGAGACCGGTGAGGTGTTAGAGGGAATCCTAGGGGCCCGAGCGGCGTGTCATCGAGCGGATGACCGTTTGATTGGGAGAATGTCCAGCCTTTTGAGTGGCTCAGTCGGCGTTTGACTTGCCACTCGAACGGGTACCGACCGTCGCGCTCGCCTTGACGCCGCCGTCCTTGCTCCCGCCGGGCGGCGCCTCGAAGGACTCCAACGCCTCCAGCACGGCCTGGACACGGGCGATCTCGCCCTTGATGTCCTTCTGCCGGCGCACCAGCACCTCCAGCTCCCGCCGGCCGTCCGCCGTCAGGCGCTCGGCCTCCGCCTCCGCGTCCTCCTTGATCTTCTGGGCCTCGCGGGTCACGTCGGCCTTCTTCTGGTTGGCCTCCTTCAGCAGGACCTCGGCCTTCTTCACCGCGGCGATGCGGACCTTGCTCGCCTCCGAATTGGCGTCCGACAGCAGCTTCTCGGCCTTCGCCTCCGCCTCGGCCAACTGCTGCTCCGCCGTCCGCACCAGCTTGTCGGCCCGCTCCCCGGCGATCCGCGTCTGCTCGGCGCTCTCCCGGCGGGCCCGCTCGTGCAGCTCCTCGATCTCCGCCTCGGTCCGCGCGCGCAGCTCCTCCATGCGCTCCCTTATGGCGTTGGCGTCGCTGCGGGCGCCGACCAGCAACTCGTCCGCGTCCGTACGGGCCCTCTCCACCAGGGTGTTGCCCTCGATGGTCGCCTCGGACACGATCCGCTCGGCCTCCTTGCGGGCCGCGCCGACCATCGTGTCCGCCTGCGCCTCGGCCTCCGTCGTGGCGCGCAGCGCCTCCTCCTGCGCCTTCGCCACCAACTGGTCGGCCTGCTCGGCGGCGTCCGCCCGGCGCTTGGCCGCGGCCTCCCGCGCCTGGTCCAGCAGTCGGTCCGCCTCCGCGCGGGCCTCCGCGCGCAGCCGCTCCGCCGCCTCCTCGGTCTCCTTGAGGTGCCGCCCGGCCTCCTCGCGGATCCGCGCGGCGGCCTGCTGTGCCGCACCGACCGTCTCCGACGCCTCGGCACGCAGCCGCTCCGCCTCGCCGGTGGCCTTCGCGACGAGCTGGTCGGCCTGCTCCGCCGCGTCGGCGCGCCGCTTGTCGGCGGCCTTGCGCGCCTCGTCGCGCAGCCGGTCCGCCTCGGCCTGCGCCTCGTCGAGGACCTCGACCGCCTCGGCCGCCAGCCGGTCGGCCTCCCGGGACGCCAGGGCCGTGACGCGCTCCGCCTCGCCGGTCGCGTCGCCGACGATCTGCTCGGCCCTCGCCGTGGCGTCGCCGACCAGCTTCTCCGCCTCGGCCGACGCCTCCGTGACGAGCCGGTCCGCCTGCGAGGCCGCCTCGGAACGGATCCGGTTGGCGTCGCCGCGGGCCTCCGCGCGCGTACGCGCCGCGTCCTGCTCGGCCGACGCGAGCGAGTCCGACGCCTCCGTCCGCACCCGCTGCGCGTACTCGGCGCTGTCCGCCTTGAGCCGCTCGGCCTCCGCCAGCGCCTCCTTGACGGCCCGCTCGGCCAGCGACTTCGCCGCCTCGGTCTCCTCCTGCGCGCGCGTCCGGACCCGCGCCGCGTCCTCGGCGGCCCGCTCCCGCTCCTGGTAGGCGTCGGCCCGGACCCGGTCCGCCTCCTCCTGCGCCTCCGTGCGGGTCCGCTCCGCGGCGTGCTCGGCCGCCGAGCGCAGCCCGGCGATCTCCTCCTCGGCCGCCTCCTGGAGGCCGGCCACCGACTCCCGCACCTGCTGCGCGGTCTGCTCGGCCGCGGACACGAGCTCCACGGCCCGCTGGTCCGCCTCCTCGACCAGCCGCTGCGCCTCCGCCTGGGCCTCCTCGACCCGCTTGCGGGCCGACGCCAGCAGTTCCTCGCTCTGCTCCCGGGCGCGGGCGCGCTCCTGGTCCGCCTCGGCGCGCGCGGCGCCCAGCGTCTCCTCGGCCTCCCGGCGGCGCCGGTTGGCCTCCTCCTGCGCGGCCGCCAGCTCCTCGGCGGCCTCCGCCTTGAGCCGCTCCGCCGCGGCGGCGGCCTCGGCGCGCACGCGGTCGGCGGTCTCCTGCGCCTCCGTCCTGAGCCGCTCCGCCTCGGCGGCGGCCTCCGCCCGGAGCCGTACGGCGGTGTTCTCCGCCTCGGCGCGCGAACTCGACGCGTCCGCCGCGGCCTCGGTGCGCAGCCGCTCGGCCTCCTGCTCGGCCTGCTCCTGGAGCGCGCGCCGCCGCTCGGCGGCCTCGGTGCGCAGCCGCTCCGTCTCCTCGGCGGCCTCCCGGCGCAGCCGCTCCGACTCGGCGTGGGCGTCGGCGAGGGCCTGCTCGGCGGCGGCGAGCCGGGCCTCGGCCTCCTGGTGGAGCCGCGCCAGCTCCTCGGCGGCCTCCGCCCGCCGGGCCGCGACGCCCCGCTCGGCCTCCTCGCGCAGGGCCGCGGCGGCGGCCTCGGCGGCCGCCCGCACCGACTCGGCCTGCTCGTCGGCGTCCGCGCGCAGCTCCTCGGCCTCCGCGCGCGTGCGCTCCAGGGTCTCCTGGGCCTGGGCGCGCAGGGCGGTCGCCCGCTCGGCCGCCTCGGCGCGGACCCGCTCGCTCTCGGCGGTCGCCGCCGTGCGCAGCTCGTCGGCGTCCGCCTTCGCCTTGGTCAGCAGCTCCTCGGCGGTCTTGGCCGCCTCCTCGATCTGCTGGACGGACTCGCGCCGGGCCTCGGCGCGGATCCGCTCGCCCTCCGCGATCGCCTCGGACCGAAGCTGCTCGGCCTCCCCGCGCAGCCGCCGCGCCTCCTCCTGGAGTTCGACGGTCTTGGCGCGGTACTCCTTCGTGTCGTCCTTCGCGGCACCGCGCAGCTGCTCGGCCGTGTCGGCGGCCTCGCCGACCAGCCGGTCGGCCTCGGCCTCGGCCTCGCGGCGGATCCGCTCGGCCTCCTCGGCCGCCTTGCGGGTGGTGGCCTGGGCGTCCTCGGACGCCTTGCCGAGCATCTCCTCGGCGGCGCGGGCGGCGTTGGCGAGCTGGGCGGCGGAGTCCTCGGCGGCCTTCGTACGGGCCTTCTCGGCGGCCTCCGCGAGCAGCTTCTCGGCCTCGGCGCGGGCGTCCGCCAGCGCCTGCTCGGCGTCCGCGCGGAGGGTCTCGGCCTCCTTGGTGGCCTCGCCGACCAGCCGGGCGATCTCGGTCTTCGCGGTACGGGTGCGCTGCTCGTTGGCCGACTCGGCGGCGGCGACGCGCTTGGCGGCGTCCTCGGCGGCGGTGGCGACGACCTTGTCGGCCTCGGCGCGGGCCAGCCGCAGCCGCTCCTCCGCCTCCTGCATCCGCTGCTCGGCGGCCCGGCTGAGCTCCGCGGCCTGCTGGCGGGCCTGCTCGGCCTCGGCGGCGGTGGCCGTACGGAGCCGCTCGGCGTGGCCGGTGGCCTCCTGGGCCTGCGCGGAGGCGGCGTTGAGGAGCCGCTCGGCGTCCTTCCGGGCGCGCAGCAGGAGGGACTCGGCCTCGATGCGGGCGGCCTCCGACTCGGCGGCCAGCCGCTGGCGGGCCTCCTCCGCGACGCGGGCGGCCTCGGCGCGGGCGGCGGCCAGGGCCTGCTCGGCCTCGGCGCGGGACTCCTCCATCAGGCGCCGCGCCTGGGCCTCCGTACGGGCGCGCAGCTGCTCCGCCCAGGCCACGTTCTCGTTGACGTGCGCCTCGACGGTCCGGCGGCGTTCGGCCAGCTCCTGGTCGAGCTGCTGGCGCCGCTGCACCGCCTCGTTGTGCAACTCGGCCTGGAGGCGGGCCTGGTGCTCGGCGTGCTCCTGGAGGATGCGCTGGGTCTGGGCGCGGGCCTCGCGCAGCTCGCGCTCCGCGTCGGAGCGCATCTGCTCGGCCTGCATCTGGGCGTTGCGCAGCATCTGCTCGGCCTGGTAGCCGACGTCGGCGCTGTCGTAGGCAGGCCGGGACGCGATGGCGCGCCGCGCCTCGTGGAGCTTGGCGCGCAACACCTCGACCTGGTAACCGAGGTCCTCGGCGTGCTGGACGGCCTTCTCCCGCTCGGTCTTCAGCCGGTCCATCTCGGCCTCGAACCGCGAAAGGTGGTCGTCGTCAGCCCGGTGGCTCTCCTGGCGTTCGTAGCCCCGCACTGCGCGGTCCCATCCGTCCCCTGGTCGCGAACTCTCTTCGTACGGGCACCGTCCGCCGGCGAACGGCCCCCCGGGGAATGGTGTCAGATCGACGCTTCCGACGACGACGCCGCAGGGCGGCTCCGACCCGGCCCCGGCCCGGAGCCGCCCACTCTACCGGGCCGGGATGCGTCGGTTCAGTGCTCGGCTGAGGAGGGCTCAGCCGACGTGACCAGTTCGGTGAGCACGCCGTGGCAGTCCTTGGGGTGCAGGAACGTGATGCGGGACCCCATCGAGCCGCGCCGGGGCTCGTCGTAGAGGACCCGGACGCCCTTGCCGCGGATGTCGGCGGCGTCGCCGTCCACGTCGGCCGTGCCGAAGGCGATGTGGTGGACGCCCTCGCCGTTCTTCGCCAGCCACTTGGCGACGGTGGAGTCCTCGCGGACGGGTTCCAGCAGCTGGAGGTAGGAGGCGCCGCCGTCGGAGGTCCCGTTGATCCTGAGCATGGCCTCGCGGACCCCCTGCTCCTCGTTGACCTCGGTGTGGAAGACCTCGAAGCCGTACGTCGAGCGGTAGAACTCGACGGTCTTGTCGAGGTCGAAGCAGGCGATCCCGATGTGGTCGATTCTCGTGAGCATGCGAACAGTGCAGCGCTCCACCGGCCGGTTACGCAACGTGCGCGCCGTCACACCGACCGCCCGGTGACCGGGGCTGGTACCGCTCAGTACATTGGCGGTAAACCCTCGTTCACTCCGCAGCCCCTCCGGGCTGAAAGGGGATCGTCCTCATGTCTGGAACGACCGGTACCACCTCCGTCATCGTCGCGGGTGCCCGTACGCCCATGGGCCGGCTGCTCGGCTCGCTCAAGTCCTTCTCCGGTGTCGACCTCGGCGCCTTCGCCATCAAGGCCGCGCTGGAGCGGGCGGGCATCGGCGGCGACCAGGTGCAGTACGTGATCATGGGCCAGGTGCTCCAGGCGGGCGCCGGGCAGATCCCCGCCCGGCAGGCCGCCGTCAAGGCCGGCATCCCGATGAACGTCCCGGCGCTGACGATCAACAAGGTCTGCCTCTCCGGCCTCGACGCCATCGCCCTGGCCGACCAGCTGATCCGCGCCGGCGAGTTCGACGTGATCGTCGCCGGCGGCCAGGAGTCCATGACCAACGCCCCGCACCTGCTCCCCAAGTCCCGCGAGGGCTACAAGTACGGCGCGATCGAGATGCTCGACGCGGCGGCGCACGACGGCCTCACCGACCCGTTCGACGGCATCGCCATGGGCGCGTCGACCGAGCGGCACAACACCCGCCTGGGCATCGGCCGCGCCGAGCAGGACGAGATCTCCGCCCTGTCGCACCAGCGCGCGGCGGCCGCCCAGAAGAACGGCCTGTTCGAGGCCGAGATCACCCCGGTCGAGATCCCGCAGCGCAAGGGCGACCCGGTGGTCTTCGCCAAGGACGAGGGCATCCGCCCGGAGACGACCGTCGAGACGCTCGCCAAGCTCCGCCCGGCGTTCGACAAGGACGGCACGATCACGGCCGGCTCGTCCTCGCAGATCTCCGACGGCGCCGCGGCCGTCGTGGTGATGAGCCGGGCCAAGGCCGAGGAGCTGGGCCTGGAGTGGATCGCCGAGATCGGCGCGCACGGCAACGTCGCGGGCCCGGACAACAGTCTGCAGTCCCAGCCGTCCAACGCGATCCTGCACGCCCTGAAGAAGGAGGGCCTCGGCGTCGACGACCTCGACCTGATCGAGATCAACGAGGCGTTCGCGTCCGTCTCGGTGCAGTCAATGAAGGACCTCGGGGTGACCCCCGAAAAGGTGAACGTCAACGGTGGCGCGATCGCCCTGGGCCACCCCATCGGCATGTCCGGCGCCCGTATCGTGCTGCACCTGGCGCTGGAGCTCAGGCGGCGCGGCGGCGGCATCGGCGCGGCGGGCCTGTGCGGCGGCACCGGCCAGGGCGACGCGCTGATCCTGCGTGTCCCGAGCGCTTCGGCGAAGTAAGGAGCTCTGTACGTGATGGTGGACGTCCCCGCACTGGTCGCCCAGGCACGGGAGGGCCGGCCGCGGGCCGTGGCCCGGCTGATCTCGCTCGTGGAGGGGGCGTCCCCGCAGCTCCGTGAGGTGATGGCGGCGCTGGCCCCGCTGTCGGGCGGCGCGTACGTGGTGGGTCTGACGGGCTCGCCCGGCGTCGGCAAGTCCACGTCGACGTCGGCGCTGGTCTCCGCGTACCGCAGGGCCGGCAAGCGGGTCGGCGTCCTCGCGGTCGACCCGTCGTCGCCGTTCTCCGGCGGAGCCCTGCTGGGCGACCGGGTCCGGATGGCCGACCACGCGTCGGACCCGGGCGTCTACATCCGCTCCATGGCCACCCGCGGGCACCTGGGCGGCCTGGCGTGGGCGGCGCCGCAGGCGATCCGCGTGCTGGACGCGGCGGGCTGCGACGTGGTGCTGGTGGAGACGGTCGGCGTCGGACAGTCCGAGGTGGAGATCGCCTCGCAGGCCGACACGTCCGTGGTGCTGCTGGCGCCGGGCATGGGCGACGGGATCCAGGCGGCGAAGGCCGGCATCCTGGAGATCGGCGACGTGTACGTGGTGAACAAGGCGGACCGGGACGGCGCGGACGCCACGGCCCGCGAGCTCAACCACATGCTGGGCCTCGGGGAGTCCCGGGCGCCGGGTGACTGGCGACCGCCGATCGTCAAGACGGTCGCCGCGCGCGGGGAGGGCGTCGACGAGGTCGTGGAGGCCCTGGAGAAGCACCGCGCGTGGATGGAGGAGCACGGCGTCCTCGCGCAGCGCCGCCGGGCCCGCGCGGCCCACGAGGTGGAGACCATCGCGGTCACCGCGCTGCGCGAGCGGATCGGCGACCTGCACGGCGACCGGCGCCTGGGCGCGCTCGCCGAGCGGATCGTGGCGGGCGAGCTCGACCCGTACGCGGCCGCCGACGAACTGGTGGCGGGCCTGACGGGCCGCTGAGGGCCCCGTGTGCGGACGGCCCCGCCCCCCATGCCTGGGGGGCGGGGCCGTCCGCACACGGGGCCTGTCCCGGGGTGGAGGGTCCGTCGGCGTGGCCCTCACCGGGGGAGGCGCCCCGCGGGGTGGCGCGCGGGTGCGTGCGACCGCGTCAGGGCCTGCCGCGCAGCCCGCGCAGGTGCTCCGAGATGGGCCTCAGGGAGGCGTGGAGGCCGGCCAGCGCCTCGGGGGCGAGCTGGTCGATGAAGTGCCTGCGCACCGACTCGACGTGGTGCGGCGCCACCTTTCGCATCGTCTCCATGCCCTGGTCGGTGAGGACTGCGTACAGCCCGCGCCGGTCCGACTCGCAGTTTTCGCGGCGGACCAGCCCGGAGTTCTCCATGCGGGTGATCTGGTGCGAGAGCCGGCTCTTGGACTGGAGGGTGGCGGCGGCGAGGTCGCTCATCCGCATGCGCCGGTCCGGGGACTCCGAGAGGTTCACGAGGATCTCGTAGTCGTTGTAGGTCAGGCCGAACGGCTGGAGGTCCCTCTCCAGCTGGTACGTCAGGAGTCGGTTGACGTCCAGGTAGGTGCGCCAGGCGCACTGTTCGGTGTCGGTGAGCCACGGGATGGCCGTCTCGGTCTCCATGTATGGATTCTACCTAAGAAGTTGAAAGTTGGACGAAGTGAAGTGACGCCGCTTCGCTTCCCCGTCCCCCGTCCTCGACGTCCCCGCAAGGGCGCAGACGTTCGAGCGCGTCACCCTCCGCAGACTACCGCTCACAGCCCGAAGCGGCGCTGGAGGTCCCCCAGCTGGCCGGGAAGGCGCGGTACCGACCCGTGGGAGCCCTGGCCGGAACCGTGCCCCGCCTGCGGCGCCCCGCCCCCGGGGACGCCGGGCTCGTGCGGGACGGTCCCGGTGCCCCGCTCCGGCATCAGCGTCTCCGACGACTGGAGCAGGACCGTCCCGGCCCCGACGAACTCGAACTGGTGCTCCTCGCCCGACGCCCCGCCGACCCCCGTCAGCGCCCGCAGCCCGCCCAGCACCCCGCTCATGTACGCGTGGTCGTAGTGGTGGCACGGCGACGGGCAGTCCGCCCAGCCCACCAGCGCCTGCGGGTCGACCCGGATCGGCGGCTCCATGAACACCACCGGCCCGTTGGACGCCGCCACGAACGTGCCCGTCCCGATCAGCGTCAGGAAGCCCGGCACGATCGACTGCTTCAGCGCCAGCGACGGCTCGAAGGCCAGCAGGTTCCCGGCCCGGATCGTCAGGTTGCCCTCGTCGAGGTCGTAGGAGTTCACGTCGAACGCCCGGTCCGCGAGCAGCATCTTCCCGCTGCCCTCCGCCACCACCCAGTCGCCGGCGTGCACCGGCGAGTGGAAGCTCGTCCGCACCAGCCGGTCCAGCGCGCCGTGCCCGACGCCGTTGAAGGCGATGTCCCCGTAGTAGGCGATCATCTTGCCCTTCTGCAGGAACCACCGGGACCCCTTGAGGTCCACGCAGAAGGTGTACGGGTTGACGTTGTCGCCGCTCGGCAGGGACGACGGGTCGAACACCACGGACGCGTTCACAGCTTCTCCTCCGACGCCTGGACGTACACCGCACCACTGCCGCTCAGCTCCAGCTGGAACGCCTCGCCCGAGCCGCGCCCCACCATGTCGCGCCAGCCGAGCGCGGTGGAGAGCCTGTTGCGCACGTCGCCGTGGTGCGCGACGTACGCCTGCGGGTCCACGTGGACCGGCCGCCCCGGGGTGACGGGCAGCTCCAGGACCCCGCCGTGCGCCATGACGGCGACGGCGCCGTGCCCCTTGAGGGTCGTGGTGAACAGGCCCTGCCCCGTCACCTGGCCGCGCACCATGCCCATGACGCCGCCCTGCGCCCCCATGAACATCGTCCCCTGCTCCAGGGTCCCGTCGAACGCCAGCAGCCGGTCCGCCTCGACGTACAGCGTGTCCCCGGTGAGCCGGACCACCTGCACGTGGTGGCCGCCGTGCCCGAACAGCACCGTGCCGTCGCCCTCGACCGTCATCAGCGGCGCCGCCTCGCCGGCCGCGCGCCGGCCCAGCATCGCCATGACCCCGCCCTGGCCGCCGGCGGTGTTCGGCGTGAAAGTGACCTCCCCCCGGTACGCGAGCATCGCCCCGCGCTGGCTGAACATCCGCTGCCCCGGTGCGACCGTGGCCTCGACCACCTTGGAGTTGATCTCCCGGAACGGCATCAGACGTCGCCTCCCACGGTGTTGCGCTCGCTCGGCTGCACGTACACCAGCCCGTCCCCCTCGAACCTGATCTGGAACGCCTCGCCGCCCCCCTCGCCCAGGAGCGTGCGGAACGTCACGCCGGACTGGAGGTTCTGCCGGAGGTCCCCCTGGTGCGCCACGTACGCCCCGGGGTCCACCGACAGCGGGTACTGCGGCGTCACGCGCAGCACCACGGCCGGCCCGTCCGACACGATCGCCACCTGCCCGGAGCCCTCGACCGTCGTGGTGAACAGGCCGGTGCCGGTGGCGCCGCCGCGCAGCCCGGTGAACGTCGTCCCGGTGCGCAGCCCGCCGTCGGCGCAGAGCAGGTTGCTCGCCTCGACCCACAGCCTGTCGCCGTGGAGCGCCAGTACGGTGACGTCGGAGGCCCGGTCCGCGAAGTAGCAGGTGCCCTGCCCCTTCACCTCCATGACCTCCATCTGCTCGCCGGTGAGCCGCCGGGTGACCATGCCGCGGAGGCCCTCGCCGCCGCCGCTCGTCTTCTTGAAGGCCATCTGGCCCTCGTACGCGACCATCGAGCCGTTCTTCGCCCTGACCGCGTCGCCGGTCAGGTCGACGGCCAGGACCTTGCTGCCTTGGAGTCGGAAGGTTGCCACGCGCCGACCGTAACCGGCCGGGCCGCGACGAGGACAGCACCGGCGGGACGATCCGGACCCACGGCGCGTCCCGCAGCGGCCACCTGACAGAATGAGCGGACGCTTGTGCATCCGTTCACAAGATCGACCCTCATGCAGAAGGTGCCTGTTCCCGTGGACATCAAGACCGCATCCGCCCTCCACCGCCTCCGGCTCGTCTCCGGTCCCGAGGCGGTCTCCTTCCTCGTGCTGCTCGTCTGCTCGGTCCTCAAGCGCACGACGGAGTTCAACGCCGTCCCCTTCATGGGCGCCGTCCACGGCTTCCTCTTCCTGCTGTACGTGGTCTTCTGGCTGGACGCCTGGAAGAACGCGAAGTGGGACGTGAAGACCGGCGTGCTGTACTTCGTCCTCTCCGTCGTCCCCTTCGGCGGCTTCTACGCCGACCGGAGGCTGAAGCGCGCCGCCGACGCCGCCGTGATCGCGTCCCGCGCCCGGCGCGAGGGGAAGGTGGACGCGTGATCGTCGCGTTCTCCGTCACGCCGCTGGGCGTCGGCGAGGAGGTCGGCGAGTACGTCGCCGAGGCCGTGCGCGTCGTCCGCGAGTCGGGGCTGCCGAACCGCACCGACGCGATGTTCACCTCCGTCGAGGGGGAGTGGGACGAGGTCATGGACGTCGTCCGGCGCGCCGTCGCGGCCGTGGAGGCCCGCGCCCCGCGCGTCTCCCTGGTCCTGAAGGCCGACATCCGCCCCGGCGTGACCGACGGCCTCACCGCCAAGGTCGCCACGGTCGAACGCCACCTGGCCTGACCCCGGCGGCCCGTCCGCCCCCGAGGCCCCCGACCCGCCGAGCCGTACGCCCGGTCGGGGGCCTTCGGATCGACACGCGCCGGCCTGTCCCCTTTCGTTGGGGTAAGCGATCCCGCTCGACAGGCTGGAGGCACCCGTGCTGAGGTCGGAGGGCTGCGACACCGGCGACAGCGACGGCACCGGGACGGCCACCAGCGGCGGTTACGACTACGACGCGTACAGCCGCCTCGCCGGCCCCCTGACGGACCCCGGCCCGGCGGCGTACACCGTCGAGTACCGCAGCCTGCTCGGCCGCGAGCCGCACCGCGTGCGGGCCGTGCTGCTCATGACCCTCGCCCCGGCGCTCTCCGCGGCCCTCCTCGCCTACCTGGTCTGGCCCACCCACTGGACCCGCCGGGAGGGCGGCGACCGGTGGCTGGTCGCGTTCGACGCGGTGATGCTCGTGTCGATCGGGCTCATCTGCCTGTTCATGCTGGTCAACGTCGTCTCGATCGCCCACGCCACCCTCGTCGCCCGCGACCCGGTCCCCGTCCCGCCCGAGCCGGGCACCCGCGTGGCCTTCCTGACCACCTACGTCCCCGGCAAGGAACCGCTCTCCATGGTCCGCGCCACCCTGGAGGGCGCCGTCCGCGTCCGCCACCAGGGCGTCCTCGACGTGTGGCTGCTCGACGAGGGCGACGACGAGCAGGCCAGGGCCCTGTGCGCCGAACTCGGCGTCCGGCACTTCACCCGCAGGGGCGTCCCCGAGTGGAACCGCCCCTCGGGCCCCCACCGGGCGAAGACCAAGCACGGCAACTACAACGCGTGGATCGCCCTCCACGGCGACGCGTACGACTTCTTCGCGTCCGTCGACACCGACCACGTCCCGCTGCCGAACTTCCTGGAGCGGATGCTCGGCTACTTCCGCGACCCCGACGTCGCCTTCGTCGTCGGCCCGCAGGTGTACGGCAACTACGTCTCCGCCGTCACCAAGGCCGCCGAGTCCCAGCAGTTCCTCTTCCACGCCCTCGTCCAGCGCGCCGGCAACCGCTACCGCGCCCCCATGTTCGTCGGCACCAACAACGTCGTGCGGATGAGCGCCCTCCTCCAGGTCGGCGGCCTGTACGACTCCGTCACGGAGGACATGGCCACCGGCTTCGAGCTGCACCGCCGCCGCAACCCCCGCACCGGCCGGTACTGGCGGTCCGTGTACACGCCCGACGTGCTCGCCGTCGGCGAGGGCCCCGCCTCCTGGACCGACTTCTTCACCCAGCAGCTCCGCTGGTCCCGCGGCACGTACGAGACGCTCCTCAAGCAGTACGGGAAGGCGCTCTTCCGCGTTCCGCCGGGACGGTTCCTCCACTACACCCTGATGCTCGTCTACTACCCGATGACCGCCGTCAACTGGTTCCTCGGCGTCCTCAGCTGCACCCTCTACCTCTGGCTCGGCGCCTCCGGCACCCAGGTCTCCTCCTCCGTCTGGCTGATGCTCTACAGCGACGCCGCCGCCCTCCAGATCGGCCTCTACCTGTGGAACCGCCGCCACAACGTCTCCCCCCACGAACCCGAGGGCTCCGGTGGCGTCGCCGGCATGGCCATGTCCGCCCTCTCCGCCCCCGTCTACCTCCACTCCCTCGCCTCCGCCGTCCTGCGCACCGACGGCCGGTTCGTCGTCACCCCCAAGGGCGGCGAGGCCAGCCCCGACCGGCTGTCCACCTTCCGCCTCCACCTGGGCTGGGCCGCGGTCCTCGCCGCCGCGCTCCTCGCGTCCGTCCACTTCGACCACACCCACGCGGCCATGCGCACCTGGGCGGTCCTCGCCCTGGCCGTCGCCCTCGCCCCCGTCGCGGTCTGGGCCCGATCCGCCCTCCGCGAGCGCCGTGCCGCCGCCGTCCGGCGGGCCGGGCGCGGCGAGGAGGCCGAGGCCGCGCTCGCCCCCACCCCGGGAGGGAACTGAACCATGGCCTACCGGCCCTCCAGGAAGTTCAAGAAGACCCTGCTCGGCGGCGGCGCCGTCGTCGTCCTCGCCGGCCTCAACGCCCCGGCCGCGCTCTCCTTCGCCGAGGAGAAGTACCACGCCTACAAGATCTCCCAGCCCGGCTACAAGGCGAAGTACGGCTCCTGGGAGGAGGTCCGCGTCCCCGGCGAGCACCGCCTCAACGCCATCCACGCCGCCCTGCTGCGCACCGGCAAGGTCCTCCTCGTCGCCGGGTCCGGCAACAACCAGAAGAACTTCGACGCCGGCACCTTCAAGACCATCCTGTGGGACCCCGCCGCCCACACCTTCCAGGCCGTCGACACCCCCGAGGACTTCTTCTGCGCCGGCCACAGCCAGCTCCCCGACGGCCGCCTCCTCGTCGCCGGCGGCACGGCCCGCTACGAGGTCCTCGACGGCGAGGTGAAGCGCGCCGGCGGCGCCATGCGCGTCAAGAACGAGAGCCCCGACAAGGCGGTCACCCTCAAGAAGGGCACCGTCTTCCGCTCCCCGAGCGGCGTCGAGTACGTCTCCACACAGGCCGTCACCGTCCCCAGGGCCAAGCGCGAGTTCAAGGTCACGTACTTCAAGACCGGCCAGATGAAGCCCTGGGAGACCAAGGTCACCGCCGCCGAGGCCCGGGTCTTCGTCGAGGCCCGCGAGGAGGGGCCCAAGGGGCTCACCACCCAGGCCGCCCAGTACCGGATCCTCGGCCTCAAGGGCGAGGACGCCCGGAACGTCTACGGCATCGCCCAGAAGCTCACCACCGCGAAGCAGGACTTCCAGGGCATCAAGTCCGCCTACGAGTTCGATCCCGTAGCCGAGCGGTACGTGCCCGTCGCCCCGATGAAGGAGGCCCGCTGGTACCCCACCCTCGTCACCCTCCAGGACGGCAGGGTCCTCGCCGTCTCCGGCCTCAACGACGTGGGCGACGTCGTCCCCGGCGACAACGAGGTCTACGACCCGAGGACGAAGAAGTGGACCCCGGGCCCCTCCCGCTACTTCCCCACCTACCCGGCCCTCTTCCTCACCCAGGGCGGCAAGCTGTTCTACACCGGCTCCAACGCCGGCTACGGCCCCGCCGACAAGGGCCGCGTCCCCGGCCTGTGGGACCTGCGGAAGAACGTCTTCCAGGAGATCCGCGGCATCGACGACCCCGACCAGTTGGAGACCTCCGCCTCCCTCCTCCTCCCGCCGGCCCAGGAGCAGAAGCTGATGGTCCTCGGCGGCGGCGGGGTCGGCGAGTCGGCCCTGTCGACGCCCCGCACGGCCGTCATCGACCTCAAGGAGGAGAGCCCCGTCTTCCGCGCCGGGCCCGCCCTCCCGCAGGGCACCCGCTACCTCAGCAGCGTCCTGCTGCCCGACGACACGGTCTTCACCACCGGCGGCTCCCGCGACTACCGGGGCCGCGGCGCCAGCGACATCCTCAAGGCACAGTTCTACGAGCCCCGCTCCCACCGCTTCCGCCCGGCCGCCGAGCCGACCGTCGGCCGCAACTACCACTCCGAGGCCCTGCTGCTGCCGGACGGCCGCGTGGCGACCTTCGGCTCCGACCCGCTCTTCGGCGACAAGGACAACACCAAGCTCGGCACGTTCGAGCAGCGCGTCGAGGTCTTCACCCCGCCCTACCTCCAGGGCGACGCCGGGCGCCGCCGCCCGGTCCTCGGCGACGGGCCGCGCGCGTTCGACCGGAACGGCCGCGCCACCTTCCGCACCGAGGACGCCCCCCGCATCACCAAGGCCCGGCTGATGCGGCCCAGCGCCGTCACCCACACCACCGACGTGGAGCAGCGGTCCGTCGAGCTGGGACTCACCCGCACCGAGGACTCCGTCACCGTCGAGGCGCCGCTCGACCCGACCCTGGTGCCGCCCGGCTGGTACATGCTGTTCGCCCTCGACGCCGAGGGCCGCCCGTCCGTCGCCAAGTGGATCCAGGTCGAGCCGCGCCGGGCGCGCGGCTAGGCCGCCGCCCGGCGCGCCAGGCCCAGGGCGTACTCCGGCCACCACGTGCCCGCCGCCGGGCCGCCCCGGCAGGTGCCGTCCGACTCGCCGGGCCGCTTCACCCACAGGTACGCGTCGATCAGCCGGTCGCCGGTCCGCAGGGTGGGCGGCGTGCCCAGCGCCCGGCCCGGCGGGTTGCACCACGCCTCCTCGCCGCCGCCGGGCAGCGGCCCCGCGCCGTTGCGGCTCGTGTCCACCGTGAAGTGGGCCCCGCCCAGCAGCGCCGACAGCTCCGTCCCGAACGCCCCGACCACCTCGTTCGTCTCGAAGTTCGCCACGTTCAGCGCGAAGCCGTCCGCCCGCTCGACCCCGGCCCGCCGCAGCGGCTCCACCAGCTTGCCCGGGTCGCCGATCCACGCCGGGTTGCCCGCGTCCAGGTACACCTTGGTGTGGGGCTGCCGCTTCAACCGGTCCACCGCCTCCGCCAGCAGCCGGTAGCGCTCCTGCGCCTTCGTCCCGGTCGCGCAGCCGTCCACCAGGTGCGGCACGGCGTCCGGCTCCAGGACGACGACGGCCGGCGCGTCCCCGAGGGCGCCCGCGAACGCGTCGAGCCACCGCCGGTACGCCTCCCCGTCCGCCGCCCCGCCCGCCGAGTACTGGCCGCAGTCGCGGTGCGGGATGTTGTACGCGACGAGGACGGCCGTCCGCCCCTCGCCGGTGGCGCCGCGCACCGCCCGTGCCACGTCCCGCACGGGGTCGTCGCCGGACGGCCAGACCGCGGCGGGGCGCTCGGAGATCCGCCGCAGGAGCCGCGCCTCCTCGGTGCGGCCGGCCGCCTCGTACTCCTTCACCTGCCGCGCCGCCGCGCTGTCCGGGTCGACCCAGAACGGGGAACCGGAGGAGGGCGCGGCGGCCTCGCCCCGCCCGGCCGACGCGGGGGAGGGCGGCTCCCCGGCGGTGCCGCGGCCCGGGCCGGACGAGCAGCCGGAGGCGAGGAGGACGGCGGTGAGCGCCAGGGAGAGCAGAGCGCGGGACGACGGTCGGTTGCCGGACATCAACATCCCTCGGATCGCTGCGGGCAGACCCGCCCATCGTGACACAGCGGTCACTCTGCGTGGCGGCGCGACACCGGCCGGGCGACCGGGGCGCCGGGGCGGTCCGGCGACCAAAGCGTGAGACCGGGCTGACCGGCATGTGACCACTCGGTAAGGTCGTGGCGTGCCGAAGCCGCTCAGCCTCCCCTTCGACCCCATCGCCCGCGCCGACGAGCTCTGGCGGCAGCGCTGGGGCCCGGTCCCCTCGATGGCCGCGATCACCTCGATCATGCGCGCCCACCAGATCCTGCTGGCCGAGGTCGACGCCGTGGTCAAGCCGTACGGGCTGACGTTCGCGCGGTACGAGGCGCTGGTGCTGCTCACCTTCTCCAAGGAGGGGGAGCTGCCCATGTCGAAGATCGGCGAGCGGCTCATGGTCCACCCCACGTCCGTGACGAACACCGTCGACCGGCTGGTCCGCTCCGGCCTCGTCGACAAGCGCCCCAACCCCAACGACGGCCGGGGCACGCTCGCCTCCATCACCGACAAGGGCCGCGAGGTGGTCGAGGCGGCCACGGCGGACCTGATGGCGATGGACTTCGGCCTCGGGGCGTACGACGCGGAGGAGTGCGCGGAGATCTTCGCGATGCTCCGCCCGCTGCGGGTGGCCGCGGGGGACTTCGCGGAGAAGTAGGGGCGCGCGTAGATCGCCCGGAACGGGTGGTTACGCTCGATGCCATGAAATCCAGCGTGCTGACCCGCTACCGGGTGATGGCCTACGTCACGGCCGTCATGCTCCTCGTGCTCTGTGCGTGCATGGTCGCCAAGTACGGCTTCGGCGTGGGCGAGGACCTCACCTTCATGGTGTCCCAGACCCACGGCGTGTTGTACATCGTCTACCTGGTCTTCGCCTTCGACCTGGGCTCCAAGGCCCGCTGGCCGTTCGGCAAGCTCCTGTGGATCCTACTCTCCGGCACGATCCCGACCGCCGCCTTCTTCGTCGAGCGCAAGGTCGCCCGCGAGGTCCAGCCGCTGATCGCCGGCTCCGCGCCGGCCGCCGCCAAGGCGTAACCGCACGGCCCCGACCGCCGGGCGCGCGCCGCGCCCGGCGGTGGGCCATCGACATTTACTAGGACGTCCTAGTAAATTCGAAGACATGGACGCTGACGCCATCGAGGAAGGCCGCCGACGCTGGCAGGCCCGTTACGACGCCGCCAGGAAGCGCGACGCCGACTTCACCACGCTCTCCGGCGACCCCGTGGAGCCCGTGTACGGGCCGCGGCCCGGCGACACGTACGACGGCTTCGAGCGGATCGGCTGGCCCGGTGAGTACCCCTTCACCCGCGGCCTGTACCCGACCGGCTACCGCGGCCGGACCTGGACCATCCGCCAGTTCGCCGGCTTCGGCAACGCCGAGCAGACGAACGAGCGGTACAAGATGATCCTGGCCGCGGGCGGCGGCGGCCTCTCCGTCGCCTTCGACATGCCGACGCTCATGGGCCGCGACTCCGACGACCCCCGCTCCCTGGGCGAGGTCGGCCACTGCGGCGTCGCGATCGACTCCGCCGCCGACATGGAGGTCCTCTTCAAGGACATCCCGCTCGGCGACGTCACCACCTCGATGACCATCAGCGGCCCCGCCGTCCCCGTCTTCTGCATGTACCTCGTCGCCGCCGAGCGCCAGGGCGTCGACCCGTCCGTCCTCAACGGCACGCTCCAGACGGACATCTTCAAGGAGTACATCGCCCAGAAGGAGTGGCTGTTCGAGCCCGAGCCCCACCTTCGGCTCATCGGCGACCTGATGGAGCACTGCGCCCGGCACATCCCCGCGTACAAGCCGCTCTCCGTCTCCGGCTACCACATCCGCGAGGCCGGCTCGACGGCCGCGCAGGAGCTCGCGTACACCCTCGCGGACGGCTTCGGCTACGTCGAGCTCGGCCTCTCCCGCGGCCTGGACGTCGACGTCTTCGCCCCCGGCCTCTCCTTCTTCTTCGACGCGCACGTCGACTTCTTCGAGGAGATCGCCAAGTTCCGCGCCGCCCGCCGCATCTGGGCCCGCTGGATGAAGGAGGTCTACGGCGCCAGGACCGACAAGGCGCAGTGGCTCCGCTTCCACACCCAGACCGCCGGTGTCTCCCTCACCGCGCAGCAGCCGTACAACAACGTCGTGCGCACCGCCGTCGAGGCGCTCGCCGCGGTGCTCGGCGGCACCAACTCGCTGCACACGAACGCCCTCGACGAGACCCTCGCCCTCCCCTCCGAGCAGGCCGCCGAGATCGCCCTGCGCACCCAGCAGGTGCTGATGGAGGAGACCGGCGTCGCCAACGTCGCGGACCCGCTGGGCGGCTCCTGGTACGTGGAGCAGCTCACCGACCGGATCGAGGCCGACGCCGAGAAGATCTTCGACCAGATCAAGGAGCGCGGCCTGCGCGCCCACCCGGACGGGCGGCACCCGATCGGGCCGATCACCTCCGGCATCCTGCGCGGGATCGAGGACGGCTGGTTCACCGGCGAGATCGCCGAGTCCGCCTTCCGCTACCAGCAGTCCCTGGAGAAGGGCGACAAGAAGGTCGTCGGCGTCAACTGCCACACCGGCTCCGTCACCGGCGACCTGGAGATCCTCCGGGTCAGCCACGAGGTGGAGCGCGAGCAGGTGCGGATCCTCGCCGACCGCAAGGCCCGCCGCGACGACGCGCGGGTGCGCGCCGCGCTCGACGCGATGCTGGCCGCCGCCCGCGACGGCGCCAACATGATCGGGCCGATGCTCGACGCCGTACGGGCCGAGGCCACGCTCGGGGAGATCTGCGACGCCCTGCGCGACGAGTGGGGCACGTACACCGAGCCGGCCGGGTTCTGAGCCGGCCGGGTTCTGAGTCGGCCGGGTTCCGGGCCGGCTGGGTTCCGGGCCTGCCGGGTCCCGGGCCCGCCGGGTTCCGGGCGGCCCCGCCGCCCGGAAAACCCCTCGCCCCTCGGGGATCCCGGCGTGCATGCTGGCCGCGTGCACGTCGAGATCCGAGAGGCCACCGCCGGCGACTGGCCGGCCATCTGGCCCTTCTTCCACCAGATCGTCGCCGCGGGCGAGACCTTCACCTACCCCGAGGACCTCGGTGCCGAGGAGGCGCGCGGCTGGTGGCTGCTGAAGCCCCCGGACCGCACGGTCGTCGCCGTCGACGCGACCGGCACGGTCGTCGGCACCGCCAAGATGAACCGCAACCAGGCGGGCAACGGCGCGCACGTCGCCGGCGCCAGCTACATGGTCGACCCGGCGCACGCCGGGCGCGGCGTCGGCCGGGCGCTCGTCGAGGAGAGCCTCCGGTGGGCGGCGGAGGCCGGCTTCCGGGGCATGCAGTTCAACGCGGTCGTCCAGACGAACACCCACGCGGTACGGCTCTACGAGGACCTGGGCTTCCGGATCGTCGGCACCGTCCCGGGCGCCTTTCGCCATCCGACGCACGGCTACACGGGACTGCACGTCATGTACCGGCCGCTCTGATCCCCGCGCCGGGCCCGTACGGGCCCCGGTCCGTCCGCTCAGCCGTGCGCGGCGGCGCCGAGGCCGCCGAGCAGCAGCGCCGTGAACCGCCGGATCCACTCCCCGTCGACGGGCTGCCCGCTGACCAGGGCCCGGTGGACCACGGTGCCCGCGATGACATCGAAGACCAGGTCGTCGGCCGCGCCCGCAGCGCCGGAGCGGTCGTCCGCCGTCACGGGCAGCTCGCCGCGGGCCTGGGCGCGGGCCCGGCCCTCCACGACCAGCCGCTTCTGCCGGTCGACGATGGAGGCGCGGATCCGCTCGCGCAGCGGTTCGTCGCGGGTCGACTCGGCGACGACGGCCATCAGCGCCGTCTTGGCCTCGGGCCGTTCGAGCAGCGCGGCGAACTGGCGCACCACCCCCTCGACGTCCGCGGCGAGGCTGCCGCGGTCGGGCAGCTCCAGTTCGTCGAAGAGGACCGCGACGGCGTCCACGACGAGTTCGCTCTTGCCCGCCCAGCGCCGGTACAGGGTGGTCTTGGCGACACCGGCACGGGTGGCCACGTCGCCCATCGACAGCTTGGACCAGCCCAGCTCGACCAGGGCGGCGCGGGTGGCCTCCAGGATGGCGGTGTCCGCCGCGGCGCTGCGCGGACGCCCGGGGCGCCCGGACCGTCCGGCGGCACCGGGGGGAAGGGGGTGGCGGCGGCACATGACGGCGACCATACCGGTGGGTAGGCGCGGCGCCCCGGTACCGCGCGTGTGAGCCAGTTCACCCGCCCGCGCGGTCCGCGCCCCCGACGGCACAGTTACGCTACGACGCGTAGCGAAAGGCCGGCGCGGCCCGCAGCGACGACCACAGGTGCCGGGTGGGGACCCGGCGCCGCCACGACCGGTGCCCTGACGTACCGGTTACGCGCGCGGAAGGGGGAGGATGTACCCATGCAGCCTAGGAACATGTCCATGAGCGGCGTCGTCGACCTCGCCGCGGTGAAGGCGGCCGGAGAGGCCAAGGCAAAGGCGGAGCAGGCGCGCGCGCAAGCGGCCCGGCAGGGCGGCACCGGCGCCGTGCCCCCGTCCGCGCTGGTGATCGATGTCGACGAGGCCGGTTTCGAGCGCGACGTCGTCCAGCGCTCCGCCGAGGTGCCGGTCGTCATCGACTTCTGGGCCGAGTGGTGCCAGCCGTGCAAGCAGCTCGGGCCCCTGCTGGAGCGGCTGGCCGTCGAGTACAACGGCCGGTTCGTCCTGGCGAAGATCGACGTCGACGCCAACCAGATGCTGATGCAGCAGTTCGGGATCCAGGGCATCCCGGCGGTGTTCGCGGTGGTGGCCGGCCAGGCCCTGCCGCTCTTCCAGGGCGCGGCGCCGGAGCCGCAGATCCGCGAGACGCTGGACCAGCTCGTCCAGGTCGCCGAACAGCGCTTCGGCCTGACGGGGCTGACCGTGGACGCGGACGGGGAGGCCCCCGGCGCGGACGCCGCGGCCAGGACGGTGCCGGCCGGCCCGTACGACGCGCTGCTGGAGGCGGCGGTCCGGGCGCTGGACTCCAACGACATCCCGGGCGCGATCCAGGCGTACAAGAACGTGCTGGTCGACGACCCGGGCAACAGCGAGGCCAAGCTGGGCCTCGCCCAGGCCGAACTCCTCGGCCGGGTGCAGGGGGCGGACCCGCAGCAGGTCCGCAAGAACGCCGCCGACGACCCGGCGGACGTGCCGGCGCAGTTGGCCGCCGCCGACCTCGACCTGGTGGGCGGCCATGTGGAGGACGCCTTCGGGCGGCTCGTCGACACCGTGCGCCGTACGGCCGGGGACGACCGGGAAGCGGCGCGGGTACGGCTGCTGGAACTGTTCGAGGTCATCGGCCCGGACGACCCGCGGGTGATCAAGGCCCGCGGCGACCTGGCGCGCGTGCTGTTCTGATCCGGTCCCCGGGTGACGGCTCCGCCGCTGGGGCGGCAGGGCCGCGCCCGGGGCTCCACGCGGTCGCGCTTTACCAAAACTTGGTAAACGCGACCGCTGTTACTTCCAGTAAGTCAACACCCTCTTGATGTCCGGCTATCAGCGCTGAAATCCCCTTTCGCCCGACCGGCCGGTAGCACCGTGAGTGCCCGCGCGACGGCGCGCGGTCGCGTCCGGTTTATCTAGTCGTTACTAGCGGGTAACGAGCCCCCTTGTGCCCCGGGCCCGAATGGACCACGATCGGCCACGCTCGGTCCGACACCGCACCAGCCCGGCAACCAGCCGCGCCGCGGGGTCGGGTCCCCACCGGGTGGGCCGGGGCTCCTGCGCCGGCCGTGGACAGGGGGGTTCCTGCTCATCCGGCAGGGCCTGTCCGAACGGGCCGCGCGGACGCCTGCGCCGAGCGGCCAGTGGTTGTCGCTCGGGGGTGATCGCCGGTGATCCGGACGCGGCTCGCGCCCGATCCGCGGGCGTTCCCCTCCCCGAGGACGTAGCACTTCTCCCATCCCAGGACGGGCCTGACGGGTCCGGCCCGGAGATGTACGTCCGAGAAGGAGGAATCTATGAAGTCCCAGGTTCGCGGTGGGACCAGATGGAAGCGGTTCGCCGTCGTCATGGTGCCCAGCGTGGCCGCGACGGCCGCGATAGGCGTCGGCCTGGCCCAGGGGGCCCTCGCGGCCTCGTTCGCCGTCTCCGGCCAGGAGTTCAAGGTCACGGCCGACCACCTGTACGGCGAGGGCTTCGCCCAGTACGGCGGCGTCGACATGGGCTACGCCCAGGTGAAGGAAGGCGATCAGCTCGTTCCGCGCCCGGTCGCGATCTCGACGTTCAAGTACGCCGAGATCACGAAGATGTGCCAGTCGGTGGTCACGCCGGACGTCCCGGTGTTCGGCAAGATCACGCTGAAGCTGACGGCCGGTCCGGGGCCGGACGACGACAAGAAGGTCGTCGCGTCGAACCTGTACCTCGACGTCACCGACCTCGACGCCAACGCCGAGTTCAAGAACATCGACATCGGCGTGGCGGCCAAGGACACCGACGGTACCAAGGACGGGAAGCGCGGCAAGGGCCCGGCGGTCAAGGACCACGGCATCAACCAGAACGGCTTCGCCCAGCAGGCGGAGACGGCGACGCTCACCGACGTGAAGCAGAAGGCGTGGGCCACCACGGCCGGCACGTTCAAGCTGAGCGGCCTGAGCATGCGCCTGCACAAGGGCGACGGTCCCAAGGTCGAGTGCTACTGACCGGTGATCCGTACGGGCGGGCGCGGGACCCGCGAGGCGACCGTGCCCGCCCGTCCGCCTCCTCACACAGCAACACCAGTTCCAGGGAGCTTCCATGAGCGCCGAGTCGCCGGAGCAGAACGAGCACTACATCCGCGTCCTCAAGCGGCGGTTCCGAGACTGGCGGGGCACCCGGCCGTTCTGGGCGGGCCTGTTCACCCTGCTGGGCGGAATCCCGATCGCCTACCTCCCGTACGCGACCCTCCAGCTCGGGCAGATGACCCTGTCGATGGCGACGACCGCGGGCTCCGGGTCGCTGATCATCGGCGTCCTGCTGGTCACCCTGGGCCTGACCATGTGGTTCCAGCAGGCCGTACGCATCTTCGCCGGTATCGCGGCCATCCTGCTCGCCCTGGTGTCCCTCCCCGTGGCCAACATGGGCGGCTTCTTCATCGGCTTCCTCCTGGCCCTGATCGGTGGAGCGCTCTCCGTCTCGTGGGCGCCCGGGCAGCCGGAGACCGAGCCGGAGCCGGCACCCCTCGCGGACGACCCGATGGAACCGGTCGCCGCGCCCACGTACGACACCGAGACGACTGTCGACGCCAACGGCGGGAGGAACAGTGCGGGGTGACGAGACACAGCCGGCGGCGGTCGACGACGGGGCCGCGCGCGGCAGGAGGGGACCGCGCCACGCGGCCCCCCGCAAGTCGCTGCTGACCAGGCTTCAGGCACCGGCCGGCAAGGCGCTGGCGCTGGCCGCGATGCCCACGGCCGTCCTCGTGGGCATGAGCCTCACGCCGCGGCCCGCCCTGGCGGACGAGAAGGACATCCCCTTCGCGCCGGGCCCGTGCGTGACGCAGTCGGACGAGCCGGCGGAGCCGGAGGGGCCGAAGGAGCCGGAGCCGAGCCGGACCCCCTCGGCGTCGCCCTCCGCGACCCCGTCGCCGAGCGGCGGAACGGAGGGGCCGACGCCGACGCCGACGGCCGACCCCCCGGCGGGCGGGACGGCCGGGACGGACGGGCCGGTGGCGGACCCGGCGAAGGAACCGCGGGAGGGCACGTCCCCGGCCGCGACCCCGACCCCCTCCGCGGCCCCGGCCCCCGCACCCGGCGCGACGCGCAACCCCCTGGACCCGCTGGGGGTCACGGAGGCCGTCAAGGACCTCGTCGGCGGGCTGACGGGCCGTCCGGAGCCGACCGGGTCCGCCCCGCCGGCGCCGGAGCCGACGCCCACGGCCCCGACGGCGGAGAAGCCGGCGGAGAAGCCGGGGGAGGGGCCGGCGGAGGAGGGCGACGGGAAGCCGGCCGGGAAGCCCGGCTCCCCGGAGGAGCCGGCCGACGAGGCGCGGGACCGGACCAAGGAGGCCATCAAGGACGCCGCCGACCAGGTGGGCGCCGAGGTCGAGGAGCTGCCCGAGGACGCCAAGGGCCTGGACCCGAAGAAGGACGAGGACGTCCCCGACGACGCCAAGCCCCGCTTCCCGTGCCCGACCCCGGACCCGCAGGCCCTCGCGGACGCCGAGCCGGAGCCCGGCATCCCGCACGTGGCGGACGACCCGTGGCGGCTGGAGAGCACCAAGCTCACGCTGCGGGGGCTGAAGTACCACGGCATCGTCGAGGTGCGGACGGGCAGCGGCACGCTCAAGAAGGCCCTGAAGTTCACCGCGTCCGAGGTGGACATCAAGGACCTGCACCAGCTCACCGTCCACAGCGAGGGCCGCACGGGCCACGTCACCTCCCGCCCGGGGTCGACGTCCACGATCCGCGGCGGCACGGTGACGATGTACACGGAGGAGCTGAAGGGCAACCTCTTCGGCCTCATACCGATCACGTTCAGCCCCGCGACCCCGCCCCCGCTGGACGTCCCCTTCGCCTTCTTCACCGATGTGGAGGTCACCCAGGCGGCCCAGTTCGGCGGCACCCTGACCGTCCCGGGCCTGCACAATCACATCGAGGGCTGACCCGGAGCAGGAACGAGGGCGGCACCCGGACCACCGGGTGCCGCCCTCGGCCGTTCCGGGGGCGTCGTCAGGCGTTCTCGCCGCTGCCCAGGTGGTGGACGCGGACCATGTTCGTGGTGCCGGGGACGCCGGGCGGGGAGCCGGCGGTGATGACCATGACGTCGCCCGGGTTGTAGCGCTGGAGCTTCAGCAGCTCCGCGTCGACCAGGTCGACCATCGCGTCGGTGTTGTCGACGTGCGGGACGACGAAGGACTCGACGCCCCAGCTCAGCGCCAGCTGGTTGCGGGTCGCCACGTCCGTCGTGAACGCCAGGATCGGCTGCGCCGCGCGGTAGCGGGACAGGCGGCGGGCCGTGTCGCCGGACTTGGTGAAGGCGATCAGCGCCTTGCCGTGCAGGAAGTCCGCGATCTCCGCGGCCGCGCGGGCCACCGAACCGCCCTGCGTGCGCGGCTTCTTGCCGGGGACGAGGGGCTGGAGGCCCTTGGAGAGCAGCTCCTCCTCCGCCGCCGTGACGATCTTCGACATCGTCTTGACCGTCTCGATCGGGTACGCGCCCACGGACGACTCCGCGGAGAGCATGACCGCGTCGGCGCCGTCCAGGATCGCGTTCGCGACGTCGGACGCCTCGGCGCGCGTCGGCCGCGAGTTGGTGATCATCGACTCCATCATCTGGGTCGCGACGATCACCGGCTTGGCGTTGCGGCGGCACAGCTCGATGAGCCGCTTCTGCACCATCGGGACCTTTTCGAGCGGGTACTCGACGGCCAGGTCGCCGCGCGCCACCATCACGCCGTCGAACGCCATCACGACGTCCTGCATGTTGGCGACGGCCTGGGGCTTCTCCACCTTCGCGATGACCGGGACCCGGCGGCCCACCTCGTCCATCACGCGGTGGACGTCCTTGACGTCGTTGGCGTCCCGGACGAAGGACAGCGCGACCATGTCGCAGCCCATCCGCAGCGCGAAGCGCAGGTCCTCGATGTCCTTCTCGGAGAGCGCCGGCACGTTCACCGCCGCACCCGGCAGGTTGATGCCCTTGTGGTCGGAGACGACACCGCCCTCGATGACGATCGAGCGCACCCGGGAGCCGTCGACCTCCAGGACCTTCAGCTCGACGTTGCCGTCGTTGATCAGGATCTGGTCGCCCTTGGCGACGTCGCCGGGGAGGCCCTTGTACGTGGTGCCGCAGATGGACTTGTCGCCGGGGACGTCCTCGGTGGTGATCGTGAACTCGTCTCCGCGGACCAGCTCCACCGGGCCCTCGGCGAAGGTCTCCAGACGGATCTTCGGGCCCTGGAGGTCGGCGAGCACGCCGACGGCGTGGCCCGTGTCCTCGGCCGCCTTGCGAAGGCGGTGGTACCGCTCCTCGTGCTCAGCGTGGGTGCCGTGGCTCATGTTGAAACGGGCCACGTTCATGCCGGCCTCGATGAGCGCTTTCAGCTGCTCGTAGGAGTCGACGGCGGGGCCCAGTGTGCAGACGATTTTGGAACGGCGCATAAGGCGGATCCTATCGGTTTGTTTCTGTGCGGAATATTCCGGTAGGCGGAACGTACAAATGGGCGGACTGCCGCTCAGTCGAGTTCTTCGAAGTGAGTTGTTGTTTCCCGATTTCAGTTGTTTACCAGCGAGTAAGTCTGCTGGGCGATCTCCAGTTCCTCGTCGGTCGGGACCACCGCGACCGCCACCCGCGCGTCCGCGGGCGAGATCAGGCGGGGCTCCCCGGACCGCACGGCGTTGAGCTCGGCGTCCACCGCCAGGCCCAGTTGCTCCAGGCCCTCCACGGCGGCCTCCCGCACCGGGGCCGCGTTCTCGCCGACCCCCGCCGTGAACGCCACCGCGTCCACCCGGCCGAGCACCGCGTAGTACGCCCCGATGTACTTCTTCAGGCGGTGGACGTAAATGTCGAACGCGAGCCGGGCCCGCTCGTCGCCCTCGTCGATTCGGCGGCGGATCTCCCGCATGTCGTTGTCCCCGCACAGCCCCACGAGGCCGCTCCTCTTGTTCAGCAGTTCGTCGACCTCGTCGACCGACATCCCCGCCACCCGCCGCAGGTGGAAGGTGACCGCCGGGTCGATGTCGCCGGAGCGCGTACCCATCACCAGGCCCTCCAGCGGCGTCAGGCCCATCGACGTGTCCACGCACCGGCCGCCGGCCACCGCCGAGGCGGACGCGCCGTTGCCCAGGTGCAGCACGATCACGTTCGCCTCGGAGGGGTCCTTGCCCAGCAGCCGGGCCGTCTCGCGGGAGACGTACGCGTGGGAGGTGCCGTGGAAGCCGTAGCGGCGGATGCGGTGCGCGTCGGCGGTCTCCGTGTCGATCGCGTACCGGGCGGCGTACTCCGGCATCGTCGTGTGGAACGCCGTGTCGAAGACCGCCACCTGCGGCAGGTCCGGGCGCAGCGCCCGCGCCGTACGGATGCCGACGATGTTCGCCGGGTTGTGCAGCGGGGCGACCGGGACCAGCCGCTCCACCTCCGCCAGCACCTCGTCCGTGATCACCGTGGGCGCGGTGAACCGCAGGCCGCCGTGGACCACGCGGTGGCCGATCGCCGCCAGGTCGGGGGAGTCCAGGCCGAGGCCGTCGGCGGCCAGCTCCGCCGCGACCGCCCTCAGCGCCGCCTCGTGGCCGGCCATCGGGGCGGAGCGCTCGCGCCGCTCGCCGCCCGCCGGCGTGTGCACCAGGCGCGAGGTGCCCTCGCCGATCCGCTCCACGAGGCCGACGGCGAGGCGGGAGCCGTCCCGCATGTCGAGCAACTGGTACTTCACCGACGAGGAGCCGGAGTTGAGGACGAGGACACGAGTCGCGCTGGTCACGGGTGCGGTGCTTTCTGTCGGTGGGGCGGAGGAGGTGGGAAGGGCGAGAGGGGGGAGAGGGACGGGGGACGGGAAGGGCGGCGCGAGGGGGAGCGGCGGCGCGGTGTCACGCGGGGCCGCTCCGGGCGGCCTGCGCCTGGATGGCGGTGATGGCCACCGTGTTCACGATGTCGCTGACGAGCGCGCCGCGCGACAGGTCGTTCACCGGCTTGCGCAGCCCTTGGAGCACCGGGCCCACGGCCACGGCGCCCGCCGAGCGCTGCACGGCCTTGTACGTGTTGTTCCCCGTGTTCAGGTCCGGGAAGATCAGCACGGTGGCCCGGCCCGCGACCTCCGAACCGGGCAGCTTCGTCGCCGCGACGGACGGCTCCACGGCGGCGTCGTACTGGATCGGGCCCTCGATCCTCAGCTCCGGGTGCGCCGCGCGGACCAGCTTCGTCGCCTCGCGCACCTTGTCCACGTCCGCGCCCGTCCCCGAGGTGCCGGTCGAGTACGACAGCATCGCGATCCGCGGCTCGACGCCGAACCGGGCGGCGGTGGCCGCCGACTGGACGGCGATGTCGGCGAGCTGCTCGGCGTTCGGGTCCGGGTTGACCGCGCAGTCGCCGTACACGAGCACCTCGTCCGCCAGGCACATGAAGAACACCGACGACACGATCGACGCGTCCGGCTTCGTCTTGATGATCTCGAACGCCGGGCGGATCGTCGCCGCCGTGGAGTGCACCGACCCCGACACCATGCCGTCCGCGAGGCCCTCCTCGACCATCAGCGTGCCGAAGTAGTTGACGTCCGACACCACGTCGTACGCCAGCTCCACCGAGACGCCCTTGTGCGCGCGCAGCGCCGCGTACCGCTCCGCGAAGCGCTGCCGCAGCTCGGAGGCGGCCGGGTCGATGAGCTGCGCGCCGGACAGGTCGATGCTCAGGTCGGCGGCCTTCTTGCGGATCGCGTCCGGGTCGCCGAGCAGCGTCAGGTCGCACACGTCGCGGCGGATCAGCACGTCGGCGGCGCGCAGCACCCGCTCCTCCACGCCCTCCGGCAGGACGACCCGCCGCCGGTCGGCGCGGGCCTGCTCCAGCAGCTCGTGCTCGAACATCATCGGGGTGACGCGTCCGCTGCGCGCCACGGAGATCCGCTTCAGCAGGTCGCCCGTGTCGACGTGCCGCTCGAAGAGGCCCAGCGCGGTCTCCGCCTTGCGCGGGGTGGCCGCGGTCATCTTGCCCTCCAGCGAGAACAGCTCCTGCGCGGTGGGGAAGCTGTTGCCGCTGACCGCGATCACCGGAGTGCCGGGGGCGAGGCGGGCGGCCAGGGTGAGGATCTCCTCGCTGGGCTGCTCGTTCAGGGTGAGCAGGACGCCCGCGATCGGCGGCGTGCCGGCCGAGTGCGCGGCCAGCGCGCCCACCACCAGGTCGGCGCGGTCGCCGGGGGTGACGACCAGGCAGCCGGGGGTCAGGGCGTTGAGGAAGTTCGGCAGCATCGCGCCGCCGAAGACGAAGTCCAGGGCGTCGCGCGCCAGCCCCGAGTCGTCGCCGAGCACGACGCGGGCGCCCAGCGCGTGGGTGATCTGCGCGACCGTCGGGGCGGAGAGCGCCGGCTGGTCGGGCAGGACGTAGCAGGGGACGGGCAGGCGGGCCGCGAGCCGTTCGGCTATCGCCTCCCGGTCCTCGGCGGCGACCCGGTTCACGACCATCGCCAGGACGTCGCAGCCGAGCCCGTCGTACGCGCGGAACGCGTTGCGCGCCTCGGCCCGCACCGCGTCGGCCGGGCGGCCCTTGCCGCCGACGACCGGGATGACGGAGGCGCCGAACTCGTTGGCCAGGCGCGCGTTGAGCGCCAGCTCGTCGGGGAGCTGCGTCGCGGCGAAGTCCGTGCCGAGGACGAGGACGACCTCGTAGTCGCGCGCCACCGCGTGGAACCGCTCCACCAGGCGGGACGCGAGCGCGTCGGTGCCCTGCTCGGCCTGGAGCGCCGCCGCCTCCCGGTAGTCCATGCCGTACACCGTCGCCGGGTCCTGCGACAGCCGGTAGCGGGCCCGCAGCAGCTCGAAGAGGCGGTCCGGCCCGTCGTGGACCAGCGGGCGGAACACCCCCACCCGGTCCACCTGGCGGGTGAGGAGTTCCATCACTCCCAGCTCCACGACCTGGCGGCCGTCCCCGCGCTCGATCCCGGTCACGTACACGCTGCGCGCCACGCCGTGGTCTCCTGTCCGTCAAGCGAGTGTGCGTCCAGATCTCCGTATGGGCGAAAACACCTCAGGAGAGGTGGCCATACCCTCTTGACAATACCTCCGGGAGTGGGTAATGCGCTTGCCGGGTGCGTGGGGCCCGGCAGGCCCGCGGGGTCCCTCCTTCGAGTGCCCGGCGGGGCCGGGGACACACGGCCCGTGGGACAATTCGGATGCCCCGTACGGCACGACGGCCCCTCTACCGAGCAGGAGACACAGCACGATGCGCATCGGAGTTCTCACCGCAGGCGGCGACTGCCCCGGCCTGAACGCCGTGATCCGCTCGGTCGTGCACCGCGCGCTCACCGGTCACGGAGACGAAGTCATCGGCTTCGAGGACGGGTTCAAGGGCCTCCTCGACGGCCACTACCGGCCCCTCGACCTGAACGCCGTCAGCGGCATCCTCGCCCGCGGCGGCACGATCCTCGGATCGGCCCGGCTGGAGCGGGCCCGGTTGCGGGAGGCCGCCGAGAACTGCGACGACCTGCAGCGCCGGTACGGCATCGACGTCCTCATCCCGATCGGCGGCGAGGGCACGCTGACGGCGGCCCGCATGCTCTCCGACGCGGGCATGCCGGTGGTCGGCGTCCCCAAGACCATCGACAACGACATCTCGTCGACGGACCGCACCTTCGGCTTCGACACGGCCGTGATGGTCGCCACCGAGGCCATAGACCGCCTGAAGACCACCGCCGAGTCGCACCAGCGCGTGATGGTCGTCGAGGTGATGGGGCGCCACGCGGGGTGGATCGCCCTGGAGTCCGGCATGGCCGGCGGCGCCCACGGCATCTGCCTGCCGGAGCGGCCCTTCCAGGTGGACGACCTGGTCAAGATGGTCCAGGAGCGGTTCGCGCGCGGCAAGAAGTTCGCGGTGATCTGCGTCGCGGAGGGCGCGCACCCGGCGGAGGGCTCCATGGAGTACCGCAAGGGCGAGATCGACCAGTACGGGCACGAGCGCTTCCAGGGCATCGGCACGCGGCTCGCCAAGGAACTGGAGAGGCGCCTGGGCAAGGAGGCCCGCCCCGTGATCCTCGGCCACGTCCAGCGGGGCGGCACGCCGACCGCGTACGACCGGGTGCTGGCGACCCGCTTCGGCTGGCACGCGGTGGAGGCGGCGCACCGGGGCGACTTCGGCATGATGACGGCGCTGCGGGGGACGACCATCACGATGGCGCCGCTCGCGGACGCGACGACCCGGCTGAAGACGGTGCCGGAGAGCCGGATGGTGGAGGCGGAGTCCGTCTTCTGACCGGCCCGCCGGCCCGGCGCCACGGAGCGGCCTTGATCGTCCCCCCGCGACGATCAAGGCCGCTTTTCCGTGGCCCCGCGGCCCCCGCGGCCCCCGTGGTCCCCGCGGCCCCCGCGGCCTCCGCGGTCCCCGTGGTCCCCGTGGCCGAATCCCACTCTTGAGGGCCATCGCCGTTTCAACAAGGCTTGGGGCTTGTCCCGGACACGTCCCAACCCTGTCCGGGGCGGCAAGGGAAGGGATCACCGATGACCGACGGGGAGAGGGCTCCCGAGCCATGGGACGTCCATGACCCCGCCGGGTTCGTCGCCCGGTTGCAGGCGCTCAAGGACTGGTCCGGGCTGACGTACCGGGAACTGACGGCCCGTGCGGAGGCGGCCGGCGACAGCCTGCCGCGGTCGACGGTCGCGAACATGCTGATGCGCGGGACGCTGCCGCGGGAGGAACTGCTCGCCGCCTTCGTCCGCGCGTGCGGGGCGGGGCCGCGGGAGACGGAGCTCTGGCTGTCCGCCCGCAAGCGCCTGGCCACCCGCCGGGGCTCCCACCCGGTGCCGGTCCCGTGCGCCTGCGCCCCCGGCTCCTGCTCGTGCGCCCCGCACGACCCCGGGCCGGGCGCGGGCCCCGGCGTCCCGGGCGCGGGCCCCGGCCCGGATGCGGGCCCCGACCCGGGCAGGGGCCCCGCCCCTGGCGTGGGCCCGGGCACGGGCACGCCCGCCGCGGCGGTGGGCCCCCCGGACGGCGACCCCGTGCCGGGCGCGTCCGGTCACGGCCGCCCGCCGGACGGCGCGCCGGCGCACGCCGGTGCCGACCGGGCCGCCGAGGAGGGGCGGCCCGGCACCGGGCGGGGCGCGGGGGAGGAGCGGACCCGGAGGTTACGGTCGTGGGCCGGGCGGGCCCTGGTGCCGGTCGTGGGCGGGATCGCGCTCGTCGTGGCGCTGGTCTCCGTCGTCTCGCACCTCGACGGCGACGAGGACCGCCACGAGCCGTCCGCCGCGGCCCCGCCCGCCGCGGGGGGCGTCGACATCCGCGCCCTCCACTCCGGGCTGTGCCTCAACGAGCGGCGCGGGCAGCAGAACGGGCAGGTGTACCAGGTCGACTGCGCCGGCGCCGCCGTCCCCCGCTACTCCCTCGCCCGCCTGGACGGCGGCCTGTGGCGGATCGCCTCGGACCACCCCGACTACGGTCCCGGCTGCTCCGGCGTCCCCGCCGACGTCCCCCGGGAGGACGGCGCGCCGCTCGTGGACCAGGAGTGCGGCAAGCGCGGCCCGCGCGAGGCGTTCCGGATCGAGCCCCTGGGTGGCGACCCCGCGCGGGGCCACCGCATCCGCAACGCCGCGTCCGGTCTGTGCGTCACCGTGCCCGGCGCGTCCCGCGAGGAGTGGACGGCCGTCGTGCAGAAGCCGTGCGCGCCGGACGGCGCCGGTCAGCTCTTCGGTTTCGACCGCCGCCCGGCGGGAGGCTAGGACCGCGACGGTCCCCGCGCCGCGCGCACCGAGCCGGTCCCCGGCCCGGCGCGCGGGGCGGAGGGGGAGCGCGGCCCGCCCGGGGCCGCCGGTGGCCCCGGGAAACGGGCCCTACAGCCGCGCCAGCGCCCAGAAGTGGTCGACGATCCGCTCCAGGTACGCGCGGCCCGCCTCCCCGCCGCCGTCACCCGGATCGTCCCGGCCGTACGTGGCGGCCGTCCGCGCCCGGTAGCCGGCGTGCAGCCGCTGGAGCACGTCCTCCAGGTGGTCGCGGTGCATCGGCAGCAGCTTCGCGGCCGGGCGGACGTACGCCTGCCAGCGCGTGGCGACCACCGCGTTCCGCAGGACCTCCGCCAGCTCGGCGTCCCGCCCGGTGGCGTCCAGCAGTTCGCGCGGGCCCAGGCCGAGGACCCGCGCGAGCGCGGCGGTCTGCCGCTCGTTGCCGCGCCAGCGGCCGGAGTCCTCCATCCGCAGGTACGCCTTGGGGTCCAGCCCGATCCACCGGGCCAGGTCCTCGGGCTCCATGCCCCGCGCCACGCGGTGCTCCCGCAGGGTCGTCGCGGCGGCGAGCAGGTCGCCGGGCGAGCACCACAGCACTCCGGCGAGCGCGGTGAGCTCGCGGGCGTCGGGGCGGCCGACGCCGCGCTCCCAGGCGGTGACGGTCTCGGGAGGGACGTCCAGTCCGTACTGCGCGCGCAGGCCGTACGCGACGTGGCCGGGCGTCATGCCCAGGCCCTCGCGGAGGCGGCGCGCGGCCGGGGCGTCGAAGGGGGGCGCGGGGGCGGGGGGAGGCGGGTGCACGCGCACAAGCTAGGTGCGGGCCGTCGCCCCTGGCTACGGTTCGTTCGAACAACGGCCGATGTTGGAGGAAGGTCCAGAAGGGTCCTACTCATCGGTAATGGGAGGTATGCCCCTCGGCGGGGCCGCCCGCGTTCAGCGCCCCCCCGTCCCCGGCAGCCAGCGGTACTGGAGCTCCGGCCGCCCGATCTGCCCGTACTGCGGGCTGCGCTCCGCCCGCCCGGCGGCCACCAGGTGCTCCAGGTACCGGCGCGCGGTGATCCGCGAGATGCCCACGGCGGCGCCGGCCTCGGCCGCGGTCAGCCCGTCGTCCGCCGCGCGCAGGGCGCCGGTCACGGCGGCGAGGGTCGGCGCGCTCAGCCCCTTGGGCGGCGCGGCGGGCTGCGGCGTGCGGAGCGCGGCGAGCGCCCGGTCGACCTCGTCCTGCCCGGACGCCTCGCCCACGGCCGCGCGGAACTCGGCGTACCGCGCGAGCCGGTCCCGCAGGGTGGCGAACGTGAACGGCTTCAACACGTACTGCACGACGCCGAGCGACACGCCCTCGCGCACGACCGCCAGGTCCCGCGCGGAGGTCACGGCGATGACGTCGGCGGAGTGGCCCGCGGCCCGCAGGGAGCGCAGGAGCCGCAGGCCGTGGCCGTCCGGCAGGTACAGGTCGAGGAGGATCAGGTCGACGGGCGTGCGCTCCAGCAGCCGTACGGCGGCGGCGCGCGAGTGGGCGACGCCGACGACGCCGAAGCCGGGCACCCGCCCGGCGTACAGGGCGTGCGCGTCGGCGGCGACGGGGTCGTCCTCGACGACCAGCACCCTGATCCCGTCCGCGCTCACCTCCGCACCTCGGCCCCGGCGCCCTCGCCCGCCGTCCCCGTACCGTCCGCCGCGCCCGCCGCCGCCGTGTCCGTACCCACCGCCGTGTCCGCGTCGTCCACCGCGCCCGCGTCGTCCGCCGTGTCCGTACCCGCCGCCGTGCCCGCGTCCGTCACCGTCGTATCCACGTCGCCCGCCGCGCCCGCCGCCGTACCCCTGCCGTCCGCCGGGCCCGGTGGTGACGGTGCCCGCGCGCCGCCCAGCGGCAGCCGCACCGTGAACTCCGCGCCGCCCTCCGGGGCCCCGCCCACCTCCACGCGCCCGCCCGCGCGGTGGGCGGCCTGGCGCACCAGGGGGAGGCCGATGCCGCGGCCCGGGCCGCGGGTGGACCAGCCGGGGGCGAAGGCCGCCTCCGCGTCACCGGGCGGCACGCCCGGGCCCGTGTCCGCGACGCGCAGCAGCAGTTCGCCGTCGGCCGCGCCGAGCGCCACCGTGACGCGGGAGCCCGCCGAGCCCTGGGCCGCCTCGACGGCGTTGTCGATCAGGTTGCCGAGGATCGTGACGAGGTCCCGTGCCGCGAGGCCCGGCGGCAGGACGCCGTCGTCGACGCGGCTGTCGTCCGTCAGGACCAGCTCCACGCCCTGCTCGCCGGCCTGCGCCGACTTGCCCAGCAGCAGCGCGGCCAGCACCGGCTCGCCGACCGCGTCTACCACCCGGTCCGTCAGCGCCTGCGCCAGCTCCAGCTCCGCCGTGGCGAAGTCGACCGCCTCCTCCACGCGGCCCAGCTCGATCAGCGACACGACCGTGTGCAGCCGGTTCGCCGCCTCGTGCGCCTGCGCGCGCAGCGCCCGGGTGAAGCCGCGCTCCGAGTCCAGCTCCCCGGAGAGCGCCTGGAGCTCGGTGCGGTCCCGCAGGGTCACGACCGTGCCGCGCCGCTCCCCGCCGACCACCGGCCGGGTGGACACGACCAGCACCCGGTCCGCCGTCAGGTGCGGCTCGTCCTCGCGCGGCTCGGCCGCCAGCAGCGCGCCCGTCAGCGACGGGGGCAGCCCCAGCGCGGCGACCGGGGTGCCGACGGCGTCCTCCCGCAGGCCCAGCAGCTCCCGCGCCCCGTCGTTGACCAGCGCGATCCGGCGCTGCCCGTCCAGCATCAGCAACCCCTCGCGCACCGCGTGGAGGGCGGCCTGGTGGTAGTCGTGCATCCGGCTCAGCTCGGTGGCGTTCATGCCGTGGGTGTGCCGCCGCAGGCGGGCGTTGACCACGTACGTGCCGACCGCGCCCAGCGCCAGCGCCCCGCCCGCGAAACCGAGCAGCGCGGCCACCTGGTGCCGCAATTGCTCGGTGATCCGGTCGACGGCGATGCCCGCGCTGACCAGGGCGACGACGCGGTCCCGGTCCCACACGGGCGTGACCGTCCGCACGGAGCGCCCGAGCGTCCCCTCGTACGTCTCCGTCAGCGTCTCGCCGCGCCGCGCCGCGTCGATGTGGCCGAGATACGTCCCCCCTATCCGGTCCGGATCCGGGTGGGTCCAGCGCGTCCCGTCCGGCGCCATGACGACCACGAAGGTCACCCCGTGCACGCCGGTGAGGGCGTCCGCGTAGGGCTGGAGGACGGCCGTCGGATTGTCCGAGCGGGCGGCGGTGACCACCGACGGCGCCCTGGCCACCGCCTTCGCGGTGGCGGTCACCTGCCGGCGCGCGGTCTCCTCCGCCTGGGCGCGGTCGGTGGCGTACGCGAAGACCGCGCACCCGGCCACGACGGCCGCCATCAGCACGGCCTGCATCGCGAACAACTGGCCGGCGAGGCTGCGGGGACGGGTCAGGCGCATGCCGCAAGTCTGCCTGTCCGAAAACGCGTGAACGAAACGAACGCAACGGTGACCGGGGTCACAGGCGTGGTGGATAGTCGCGGGGATCCACCGGGACGTGGAGCGAACTCTTCGAGGGAGGACCCCGTGGCCGCACGACGGGAACGGACCCACTATCTCTACCTGGCCGTCATCGCGGCGGTCGTGCTCGGCGTCACCGTGGGCTTCGCCGCGCCGGGGGTCGCGCAGGAGCTCAAGCCGCTCGGCACCGGTTTCGTGAACCTCATCAAGATGATGATCTCGCCGGTGATCTTCTGCACGATCGTGCTGGGCGTGGGTTCCGTGCGCAAGGCCGCGAAGGTGGGTGCCGTCGGCGGTCTGGCCCTCGGCTACTTCATGGTCATGTCGACCGTCGCGCTGGCCATCGGCCTCGTCGTCGGCAACCTGCTGGAGCCCGGCGCCGGGCTGCACCTCACCGACGAGACCCGGGCGGCCGGTGAGCAGCAGGCCGAGGGGGCGAGCGAGGGCACCGTCGACTTCCTCCTGGGAATCATCCCCCAGACCCTGGTGTCGGCGTTCACCGAGGGCGAGGTCCTCCAGACACTGCTCGTCGCGCTGCTCGCGGGCTTCGCGCTGCAGGCGATGGGCAGGGCGGGCGAGCCGGTGCTGCGCGGCATCGGCCACGTCCAGCGGCTCGTCTTCCGCATCCTGGCGATGATCATGTGGGCGGCGCCGGTCGGCGCGTTCGGCGCGATCGCCGCGGTGGTCGGCTCGACGGGCGTGGACGCGCTGAAGTCGCTCGCCGTCATCATGCTCGGCTTCTACGCCACCTGCGTCGTCTTCGTCTTCGCCGTGCTCGGCACGCTGCTGCGGCTGGTCGCCGGGGTCAGCGTCGTGGCGCTGTTCAAGTACCTGGCACGGGAGTTCCTGCTGATCCTGTCCACCTCGTCGTCCGAGTCGGCGCTGCCGCGGCTGATCGCCAAGATGGAGCACCTGGGCGTGAGCAAGCCCGTCGTCGGCATCACCGTGCCGACCGGCTACTCCTTCAACCTGGACGGCACCGCGATCTACCTGACGATGGCCGCGCTGTTCGTCGCCGAGGCGATGGGGCAGCCGCTGGCGGTCGGCGAGCAGATCTCGCTCCTCGTCTTCATGGTCATCGCGTCGAAGGGCGCGGCGGGCGTCACCGGCGCCGGGCTCGCGACGCTCGCGGGCGGCCTGCAGTCGCACAAGCCGGGGCTCGTCGACGGCGTCGGCCTGATCGTGGGCATCGACCGGTTCATGAGCGAGGCGCGCGCCCTGACCAACTTCGCGGGCAACGCCGTCGCGACCGTGCTGATCGGCACGTGGACGAAGGAGATCGACAAGGACCGGGTGGCGGAGGTGCTCGCCGGCCGGATGCCGTTCGACGAGACGACGCTGCTGGACGACGGGCACGGCGCGGACGCCCCCGCCGACGGTGCCGCGACCGACGGCACCACGACCGACGGTGCCGCGACCGACGCCCCGGCCGGCGCCGCCCCGGGCGCGCCGGAGCGGTCCGCCGGTCCGGGGAGGCCCGCCGGGGCCTGACCCCGCCGGTGGCGGGCGCGGGCGCGGGAGCCGGAACAGGGCCGGTTCCCGCGCCGTTCCGCGGGGGTCCCGAAGGGTGTACCGCCGGTAACATGACGTTCCGAGCATGACATGCACACGTCCTCGACCCGACGACGACCGCCACCCGCACCGGTGCGAAGGGATGGTCCCCCATGTCACGTCTGGCCCGTACGACCGCCGCGCTCGCCCTCGCCCTGTCGCTCGCCGCCGGCCTCCCGGCCGCTGCCGCCGGGCCGAAGGGCCCCGCGGCGCCCGCCGCCGGACCGCTCCGGGACGTGGTCCTGGTCGGCAACAGCGCGGACGGCACGGTGAGCTTCCTCGACGCCCACACGTACCGGAACCTCGGCACCCTCGACGTCGTCCCGGACCTGGAGGAGGTCCTCGGCGGCATGGACCTGTTCCGCCGCGCCGCGTACGAGGTGGTCAAGCAGCAGGCGGGCGGCGACAAGTTCGTGGACGACGCCCACCTGTCGCCGGACGGCCGCACCCTGTACGTCTCGCGCGGCAACCTCGGCGACGCCGCCGCGTTCGACGTGGCGACGGGTCGCCGGCTGTGGCGGACGCACCTCGACGGGTTCAAGGCCGACCACGCGGCGCTCTCCGCGGACGGCCGGTCGTTCGTCGTGTCCGCGATCACCGCGGCCAAGGCGCAGGTCCTCGACACGGCGACCGGCCGCGTCACCGGCGAGTTCCCCACGGGCACGTACCCGCACGAGAACATCTACTCCGCGGACGGCTCCCTCATCTACAACATGTCCATCGGGGTGACGTCCCTGCCGAAGGCCCTCGACTTCCTCAAGGGCAGCAAGCAGGTGACCGTCGTCGACGCGGCGACGCTGAAGGTGGTCCGCACGTACGCCTTCGACAAGGGGATCCGCCCCGCCGTCGTCACCCCGGACGGCAAGACGATGTACGCCCAACTGTCGTACCTGAACGGCTTCGTCGAGTACGACCTTCAGGCCGGGCGCACGGTCCGCACCGTGGAGATGCCCTTCAGCGAGGCGGGCGCGGCGCTCGAACCGGACGACTACCCGCAGAACTCCGCCCACCACGGCATGGCCATGAACGCGGCGCGGGACAAGCTGTGCGTGGCCGGGACCATCGACGACTACACGGCCGTCGTCTCCCGCCCCGCCCTCACCACGGACGGCTTCGTCCACTACCCGCCGGGCTCCCTCCCGTACTGGTCCGTGACGGGCGCGGACGGCGGGACGTGCTGGGTGACGCTCTCCCACCGGGACGAGGTGTCGGTCGTCGACTACGCGACGGCGAAGGAGGTCGCACGGGTGAAGGTGGGCGACTTCCCGCAGCGCGAGCGGACGGGGCGCGCGGCGCCCGAGGCGCTGGCGGGCCTCACGCCCCAGGGGTGACGGCGCGGCGGCGCTTGCCTTGACGCCGACGTCAAGCCGTACGTTCGGGGCATGCGAATCGGCGAACTGGCCCGGCGCGCCGGGGTCACCACCCGCACCCTGCGCTACTACGAGGCGCGCGGGCTGCTCCCGGCGCGCCGCGGCGACAACGGGTACCGGACCTACGGCGAGGACGACCTGCGGCTGCTGCGGCAGATCCGCGTCCTCCAGGACTTCGGCTTCGGCCTGGAGGAGACCCGGCCGTTCGTCGAGTGCCTGCGCGCCGGGCACCCGGCGGGCGACGCCTGCCCGGCCTCGCTCGCCGTGTACCGGCGGAAGCTGACCGAACTGGACGCGCTGATCGGCCAGCTCGGCTCCGTCCGCGCGCAGGTCGCCGCACACCTGGCCGCCGCCGAGGCGGCCCGGTACGAAGCACCCGAACCCCGCTGCCAATTCGGAGGGACCACCCCATGAGGACCACCACCGTGAGGACCGTCACCGACGCCGACTTCGCCACCGAGGTCCTGTCCGCGGACCGCCCGGTCCTGGTCGAGTTCACCGCGAAGTGGTGCGGTCCCTGCCGCCAGCTCGCCCCGGTCCTGGACCGGGTGGCCGAGAAGTACGCCGACCGCCTGGACGTCGTCGCCCTCGACGTCGACGCGAACCCGGAGGCGGTGGCCCGCTACGCGGTGCTGTCGACGCCGACGCTGCTGCTGTTCGAGGGCGGCGAGCCGGTGAGGTCCGTGACGGGCGCGCTCCCCGAGCGCCGCCTCGTGGAGGCCCTGGCGCTCACCGCTCCCTGACCTGCGGCCCGGCCCCGACCCCGCCCCGTCCCGGCGCGACCCACGGCCCTGACCCCGCCCCCGGCGGCCCGCGGCCCGGCGCACGGCCGGGCAACGAAGAAACCCCCTCCGGATTGACCGGCGGGGGCGGGCGACGCGTATAGTGGACGATTCCGCGTGCGGGCACAACAAAACCCCGCGCGGAATCGACTGGCACAACATATCGCGTCGGGAGTGGAATTGTCAATCGGGGAGACCGAGGCGCTACGGGACGAGCAGCGGTTCGTCAGCGGGCTCTACGCCCGGCTCGACGCCCTGCGGGAGCGGGCCGAGGCGGCCGTGCGCGACGCGCTCAGGAGCGACGCGGGCAGCCGGCAGGCGCGGGTGGAGCGCGACGTGGCCGTCGCCGAGCAGTCCGGGCTGCTCGCCGCGTACGACGCGGGCGACCAGGGGCTGTGCTTCGGGCGGCTGGTGTTCCGCGACGGGCGCGACCACCACATCGGGCGGATCGGCATCCGGGAGGACGACGCCGAGCGCACCCCCCTCGTCATCGACTGGCGCGCCGAGGTCGCCCGCCCCTTCTACCTCGCGACCGGCCACACCCCCATGGGCCTCAGCCGGCGCCGCCACCTCACCACCCGGGGCCGCGAGGTCACCGCCCTGCACGACGAGATCCTCGACCTGCGCGACACCGCGCGCAGCGGGCACGAGGGCCGCGACGCCGACGCCGTGTTGCTCGCCGCGCTCGACGCCGCCCGCACCGGCCGGATGACCGACATCGTGCGGACCGTCCAGGCCGAGCAGGACCGCGTGATCCGCGCCCCGCACGAGGGCGTCCTCGTCGTCGAGGGCGGGCCCGGCACGGGCAAGACCGCCGTCGCCCTGCACCGCGCCGCCTACCTGCTGTACGCGCAGCGGGAGCTGCTGGCCCGCCGCGCCGTGCTCGTCGTCGGGCCCAACGCCGCGTTCCTGCGGTACATCGGGGACGTGCTGCCCAGCCTCGGCGAGACCGGCGTGCTGCTCGCCACCGTCGGCGAGCTGTTCCCCGGCGTCCGCGCGACCGGCGCCGACAGCCCGGAGGCCGCCGAGATCAAGGGCCGCGCCGCCATGGCGGACGTCCTCGCCCGGTTCGTCCGCGACCAGCAGACCGTGCCGCCCACCCGGGAGCCCCTGGAGATCGACCACGAGGACTACGGCACGCTCCTCCTCGACCGCGACACGGCCGAGGACGCCCGCTGGGACGCCCGCGGCACCGGCCTGCCGCACAACCTGGCCCGCCCCCGCTTCGCCACCCGGATCGTCGACGCGCTCACCGCCCGGCTCGCCGACCGCCTGGGCGCCGACCCCTACGGCGGGCCCAACCTCCTCGACGCCTCCGACATCGCCCAACTGGGCAAGGAGATCGCCGCCAGCGACGAGGTGCACGCCGCGATCGACCGGCTGTGGCCCGTCCTCACCCCGCAGCGGCTCGTCGAGCGGTTCCTCGACGCCCCGTACGGCTACCTCCCCGACGGCGAGGCCGAGTTCGTGCGCCGCGAGCCCGGCGCCCCCTGGACCCCCGCCGACGTGCCGCTCCTGGACGAGGCGGCCGAACTGCTCGGCGAGGACGACTCCGCCGCCCGCGCCGCCGCCGCCCGCGAGCGCGCCCGGCGCGTCGCCTACGCGCAGGGCGTCCTCGACGTGTCGTACGCCTCGCGGACCTACGAGTTCGAGGACGAGGAGTCCGAGGTGCTCGGCGCGCACGACGTCATCGACGCCGAGCGCTTCGCGGAGCGCCACGAGGAGGACGACCACCGCACCGCCGCCGAACGCGCCGCCGCCGACCGGACCTGGGCGTTCGGGCACATCGTCGTGGACGAGGCGCAGGAGCTGTCCGCGATGGCCTGGCGACTGCTGATGCGCCGCGTCCCCACCCGCTCCATGACCCTGGTCGGGGACCCCGCCCAGACCGGCGACGCGGCGGGCTGCGGCTCCTGGCGGGAGATCCTCGCCCCGTACGTGGGGGACCGCTACGAGCACGTCACGCTCGGCGTCAACTACCGCACCCCCGCCGAGATCATGGAGGTCGCCGCCCGGGAGCGGCGCGCCGAGGAGCCGGACTTCCGGCCGCCCCGCTCGGTGCGCTCCACCGGCACACGGCCCTGGGAGGTCGTGGTGGACGACCTGCCCGCCGCCGTCGCGGAGGCGGTCGCCCGCGAGGCCCGCGAGGAGGGGCGGCTCGCCGTCATCGCGCCCGCCGCCCACCACCCCGCCCTCGCCGCCGCGCTCCCCGGCGCGGCGCACGGCCCCCACCCGGACCTGACCCGGCCCGTCGTCCTCCTCGACCCGCGGCAGGCGAAGGGCCTGGAGTTCGACACGGTGGTCGTCGCCGACCCGGACGCGATCCGCGCCGCCGGGCCGCACGGCGTCAACGACCTGTACGTGGCGTTGACCCGCGCGACCCAGCGCCTGGGCACCGTCCGGCTCAGGCCGGCCTGAGCCAGACCGTCGCCAGCGGCGGCAGCGTCATGCGGATGCCGTCCGGCTCGCGCTTCAGCGGGCCGGCGTTCCGCACGCCGCCGCCGCCGTACCGCGCGTCGTCCGTGTTGAGGACCTCCTCCCAGGCGGGCACGGCCTCCGGCGTCCACAGCCGGTAGCCGTCGCGCACGACCGGCGAGAAGTTGCTCACCGCCAGCAGCGGGCCGCCCTGCGCGTCGTACCGCACGAACGCGAGGACGTTGTCCTCGGCGGCGTCGCCCAGCGCCCACTGGAACCCCTCCGGGACCGTGTCCCGCTCCCACAGCGCGGGGGTCGCCGCGTACACGGCGTTCAGGTCGCGCACGAGGTCCTGCACGCCCCGGTGGTCGCCCGCCGAGTGGTAGTCGTCGGCCAGCAGCCACCACTCCGGCCCGTGCGCCTCCGACCACTCCGCGCCCTGCGCGAACTCCTGCCCCATGAACAGCAGTTGCTTGCCGGGGTGGGCCCACATGAAGCCCAGGTACGCGCGGTGGTTGGCGCGCCGCTGCCACCAGTCGCCCGGCATCTTCGACACGAGCGCCTGCTTGCCGTGCACCACCTCGTCGTGCGAGATCGGCAGGACGTAGTTCTCGCTGTACGCGTACACCATCGAGAACGTCATCTCGTTGTGGTGGTACTTGCGGTGCACCGGCTCCTTGGAGACGTACACCAGCGAGTCGTGCATCCAGCCCATGTTCCACTTCAGCCCGAAGCCGAGCCCGCCGTGGTCGGTGGGGCGGGTCACGCCCTCCCAGGCCGTGGACTCCTCGGCGACGGTGACCACGCCGGGGCAGCGGCGGTAGACGGTCGCGTTCATCTCCTGGAGGAAGCGGACGGCGTCGAAGTTCTCCCGGCCGCCGTACTCGTTGGGCACCCACTCGCCGTACTCCCGGGAGTAGTCGAGGTACAGCATCGAGGCGACGGCGTCGACGCGCAGGCCGTCGATGTGGAACTCCTCGCACCAGTACACGGCGTTCGCCACGAGGAAGTTCCGCACCTCCGTCCGCCCGTAGTCGAACACCAGCGTCCCCCAGTCGGGGTGCTCGGCGCGGCGCGGGTCCGGGTGCTCGTACAGCGGCGTCCCGTCGAAGCGGGCCAGCGCCCAGTCGTCCTTCGGGAAGTGCGCCGGCACCCAGTCGACGAGGACGCCGATCCCCTCCTGGTGCAGCCGGTCCACGAGGTGCTTGAAGTCGTCCGGCGTGCCCAGCCGGGCCGTCGGCGCGTAGTACGAGGTGACCTGGTAGCCCCAGGACGGGCTGTACGGGTGCTCGGCGACCGGCATCAGCTCCACGTGCGTGAACCCGAGGTCCTTCACGTACGCCGGGAGCACCTCGGCCAGCTCCCGGTACGACAGCCCCGGCCGCCACGACGGCAGGTGCACCTCGTACACGGAGAACGGCGACGCGTGCACCGGGCGCTCGCCGCGGCGGGCCATCCACGCGGCGTCCCGCCACTCGTGGTGCGAGGCGGTGACGACGGAGGCCGTCTCCGGCGGACACTGGGTGCGGCGCGCCATCGGGTCCGCGCGCAGCGAGTGGCGCCCGTCCGGGCCGACCACCTCGAACTTGTACAGCGTGCCCTCGCCGACGCCGGGCACGAACAGCTCCCACACCCCGCTGGCGCCCAGCGACCGCATCGGCAGGCCCGTGCCGTCCCAGAACGTCCAGTCCCCGGCGAGCCGCACCCCGCGCGCGTTCGGCGCCCACACGGTGAAGCGCGTCCCCGCCACGCCCTGATGGGTCATCACGTGCGCGCCGAGCGCCGTCCACAGCTCCTCGTGGCGGCCCTCCCGGATCAGGTGCAGGTCCAGCTCGCCCAGCGCGGGCAGGAACCGGTACGGGTCGTGGACCTCCAGCTCGGCCGTGTCGTACGAGACGAGCAGCCGGTGGTCGGCCGGGACCTCCGGCAGCGGCAGGACGCGGGAGAACAGGCCGTCGCCGTCGTCGTGCAGCGGGTGCCGCTCCCCGTCGGGGAGGACGACGGCGACCGCCCGGGCGTGCGGGCGCAGCGCCCGGAACACCACCCCGTCCGGCACCGGGTGGGCACCCAGCAGCCCGTGCGGGTCGTGGTGCTCGCCGGCGAGGAGGCGCGCCCGGTCGGCGCCTTCCAGGGGGGACGCCGGCACCCCGTCGGCCCCGTCCCGGGGGCGGGGCGGCCTGCCGGCCGCGGCGGGCGCCCCCGGGGCGTCCGGGGTGCCGGGCGCGGCCGGCGCGGGGGCGTCCGGGGCCGGTGTCTGCGGCGTGGACGCCCCCAGGGTGGTGACGACCGGCTGCGCGGTGCTCGTCGTGGGCGGTTTGCGGGTCGGACGACGGGGGGTCACGGGAGAGGTCCTCCTCGGCGAGGTGAGTGAGGCGGGATGGGGTGGGGGGACGGGCGGGGGCGGGTCAGGTCAGCCGGTCGGGGGAGAACCGCGGGCGCCCGGAGAGCGCCCGCCCGGAGCCCGGCGGGAGGGGGCCCGCGCCCGGGGACGAGGCCAGGCGGCGGACGGCGGCCATCGGCACGCGCAGCCAGTCGGGGCGGTGCCGGGCCTCGTAGACGACCTCGTACACCGCCTTGTCCGTCTCGTACGCGCGCAGCAGCGCATGCTCCGCGCGCGGGTCGCGGCCGGACGCCTCGGCGTAGCCGGAGCAGTACGCGTCGCGGCAGCGTTCCGCCCACTCCGGGTGCCACGGGTGGTGCGAGTGGGCCGCGTAGTCGAAGGAGCGGAGTATCCCGGCGACGTCCCGCACCGGCGGCTGCGGGCGGCGGCGCTCGGCGAGCGGCTTCGAGGGCTCCCCCTCGAAGTCGATCACCGACCACTCGCCGTCCGGGGTGCGCAGCGCCTGCCCGAGGTGCAGGTCGCCGTGGACCCGCTGGGCGCGCCAGGTGCTGCCGTTCTCGGCGAGCGCGGCGACCGCCTCGAAGGCGGCGCGCAACCCGGGGACGTACGGCACGAGCGCGGGCACCGCCTGGGTGGCGGCGTCCAGGCGGCGGCTCATCGTGACGGCCAGGTCCCGCGCCTGGCGCCGGGCGAGCACCACCGTGGGCAGCGCGTCCGCCAGGGCGGTGTGCACCTCGGCGGTGGCCCGGCCCAGGGCGTGCGCCTCCGGGACGAAGTCGCGGCCCGCGGCCAGTGCGTCGAGGGCGAGCTGCCAGCCGTCCTGCGAGCCGCGCAGGTACGGCTGGAGCACGCCCAGCGTCGCGCCGTCCGGCCCGGCCCCCGCCTCGTACCAGGCGACGGGCGCCGGCACCCGGGCGCAGCCGGCGCGGGCGAGGGCGAGCGGCAGCTCCAGGTCCGGGTTGGCGCCCGGGTGGATCCGCCGGAAGATCTTCAGGATGTACGCGTCGCCGTAGACGAGCGACGTGTTCGACTGCTCGGCGTCCAGCACGCGCGGGGGCAGTCCGTCGGGGATGGTCGCCGTCCGGTGGAAGCTCAGCGGGCCGATCGCGCCGGGTGCCCGCAGCCGCTCCAGGAGCAGCGTGGCGAGCCGCGGGTCCTGGAGCGCCTCGTACACGGTGCGCCCCGCCAGGGGCCCCTGGGTGACGCGCCCGATCAGGGCGGGGGCGAGCCGGGGCGGGAGCGTGTCGCACACGCCCAGCAGCAACTGGTAGCAGTCGCCGGACGAGGACGAGGACGAGGACGAGGGCGAGGACGAGGAGGCGGCGGGGCCGGGTTGCTGGACGCGGACGAGCAGGTGCAGGAGCCCGGGTCCGGCGGCGCCGAGCGAGAGCAGTTCGGTGGCCGACACGAGGGCGAAGCCGGTGACCGGCTTCCCCTTCCCGGCGAACCACCTTCTGCGCGGCAGCCATTCGTGGAGCAGCGGCGCCAGCGACGGCAGCAGGGCGACGGGTGCCCGGGCGGTGGATGCGGTCTCCGACATGGCAGCGCGTCCTTTCCCCGGGTACTACAGAATGCACGGAATGTGCAGAGTGTCCCGGAATGCGGCATGGGCTGTCCGGCTGTGCGGGACGTGTCGGGCGGGGATGGTCCTTATAGACCCGAATCGACGTATGAGGGGGACAGTGCCCAGGGCGGAGCGAAGGAAACGCCCCGCCCCGACATCCGGGGCCGCGGGGGACGAAGACGCGCCGTCAGTGGCGCGCCGGTGCCGCGTCCGCGGGTGCGGCGGTGCCCCCGGCGGCGCGCTCCGCGGCCTTCCCGGCGGCGCGCCCGGCGGACTTGGCGCCCTTCGCGGGGAGCACCGCGTCCTTGCGCAGCCGGAACCAGTAGAAGCCGTGCCCGGCGAGGGTCAGCAGGTAGGGCCACTCGCCGATGGCGGGGAAGCGGACCCCGCCGATCAGCTCCACCGGGTGGTGCCCGTTGAACTGCCGCAGGTCCAGCTCGGTCGGCTGCGGGAAGCGCGAGAAGTTGTGCACGCACATCACCAGGTCGTCGCCGTACTCGCGGAGGAAGGCGAGGACGGCCGGATTCGACGACGGCAGCTCGGTGTACGAACCGAGCCCGAAGGCCGGGTTCTGCTTGCGGATCTCGATCATCCGGCGCGTCCAGTGCAGCAGCGACGACGGGGACGCCATCGACGCCTCCACGTTCGTCACCTGGTAGCCGTAGACCGGGTCCATGATGGTCGGCAGGTACAGCCGGCCCGGGTCGCAGGAGGAGAAGCCCGCGTTGCGGTCGGGCGTCCACTGCATGGGGGTGCGGACGCCGTCGCGGTCGCCCAGCCAGATGTTGTCGCCCATCCCGATCTCGTCGCCGTAGTACAGGATCGGCGACCCGGGCAGGGACAGCAGCAGGGCGGTGAACAGCTCGATCTGGTTGCGGTCGTTGTCGAGCAGCGGGGCGAGCCGCCGGCGGATGCCGATGTTGGCGCGCATCCGCGGGTCCTTGGCGTACTCCGCGTACATGTAGTCGCGCTCCTCGTCGGTGACCATCTCCAGGGTCAGCTCGTCGTGGTTGCGCAGGAAGATGCCCCACTGGCAGCCCGCCGGGATCGCCGGGGTCTTGGCCAGGACCTCGGAGACGGGGTAGCGGGACTCGCGGCGCACCGCCATGAAGATCCGCGGCATCACCGGGAAGTGGAACGCCATGTGGCACTCGTCGCCGCCGCCGGCGAAGTCGCCGAAGTAGTCGACGACGTCCTCCGGCCACTGGTTCGCCTCGGCGAGCAGCACCGTGTCCGGGTAGGCGGCGTCGATCTCCTTGCGGATCCGCTTGAGGAAGGCGTGGGTCGCCGGGAGGTTCTCGCAGTTGGTGCCCTCCTCCTGGTAGAGGTACGGCACGGCGTCGAGGCGGAAGCCGTCGATGCCCAGGTCCAGCCAGAACCGCAGCGCGGAGAGGATCTCCTGCTGGACGGCCGGGTTCTCGTAGTTGAGGTCCGGCTGGTGCGAGAAGAACCGGTGCCAGTAGTACTGCTTGCGCACCGGGTCGAAGGTCCAGTTGGACGTCTCGGTGTCGACGAAGATGATCCGGGCGTCCTGGAACTGCTTGTCGTCGTCGGCCCAGACGTAGTAGTCGCCGTAGGGGCCGTCCGGGTTGGCGCGGGACTCCTGGAACCACGGGTGCTGGTCGCTGGTGTGGTTCATCACGAAGTCGATGATCACCCGCATGCCGCGCTGGTGCGCGGCGTCCACGAACTCGACGAAGTCCGCCAGGTCACCAAAGTCCGGCAGCACCGACGTGTAGTCGGACACGTCGTAACCGCCGTCGCGGAGCGGGGACTTGAAGAAGGGCGGCAGCCAGAGGCAGTCGACCCCCAGCCACTGCAGGTAGTCCAGCTTGGCCGTGAGCCCCCTCAGGTCGCCGATGCCGTCGCCGTTGCTGTCCTGGAAGGAGCGGACCAGCACCTCGTAGAACACGGCCCGCTTGAACCAGTCGGGGTCCCGGTCCTTGGCGGGGGTGTCCTCGAACGTGTCGTGGACGGGCTCGTTCACGGTCATGATGTGGGTGACCCTCCGATCGGGGGAGACGGTCGCAGGACGGAACTGTGCTGATCCGGGGGACAGCCCCCGGATCCCCGGCACACCACCAGCACGTGCGCGGGTGCGACACCCGGCTCCAGGCGCACATAGTTGGTCCTGCCCCAGTGATATGTCTCGCCGGTGAGCTCGTCGCGCACCGGTACGGTCTCGTGCCAGTCGAGGCCGAGATCCGGCATGTTCAACGAAACCGTCGCCTCCTGGGTGTGGTGGGGGTCGAGGTTCACGACCACCAGAACCACGTTCGAGCCCTGCCGCTTGCTGTACGCGATGACCGCGTCGTTGTCGGCGTGGTGGAAGCGGAGGTTCCGCAGTCGCCGCAGCGCCGGGTGGCGGCGCCGCAGGCGGTTGAGCGCGGTGACGAGCGGGGCGATGCTGCGGCCCTCCCGCTCGGCCGCCGCCCAGTCACGGGGCCGCAGCTGGTACTTCTCCGAGTCGAGGTACTCCTCGCTGCCCTCCCGCAGCGGGGTGTTCTCGCACAGCTCGTACCCGGCGTACATCCCCCACGTCGGCGACAGCGTCGCCGCGAGCACCGCCCGCGCCTCGAACGCCGGCCGCCCGCCGTGCTGGAGGTAGGCGTGCAGGATGTCGGGGGTGTTCACGAACAGGTTCGGCCGCATGTAGGCGGCCGTCTCCGTGGACAGCTCCGTCAGGTACTCGGTCAGCTCCTGCTTGGTGTTCCGCCAGGTGAAGTACGTGTACGACTGCTGGAAGCCGATCGCGCCGAGCGTCCGCATCATCGCCGGCCGGGTGAACGCCTCCGCCAGGAAGATCACGTCCGGGTCGGTGCGGTTGACGGCGGCGATGACCTTCTGCCAGAACAGCACCGGCTTCGTGTGCGGGTTGTCGACGCGGAAGATCCGCACGCCGTGCGCCATCCAGTGCCGCAGCACCCGCACCGTCTCGCGGACGATGCCGCGCATGTCCTCGTCGAACGCGATCGGGTAGATGTCCTGGTACTTCTTCGGCGGGTTCTCGGCGTACGCGATGGTGCCGTCCGCCCGGTGCCGGAACCACGCCGGCCGCTTGCGCACCCACGGGTGGTCCGGGGAGCACTGGAGCGCGAAGTCCAGCGCCACCTCCAGCCGCAGCTCCCGCGCCCGCGCCACGAACGCGTCGAAGTCCTCCAGCGTGCCCAGGTCGGGGTGGACCGCGTCGTGCCCCCCGGCGGGCGAGCCGATCGCCCACGGCACGCCCGGGTCGTCGGGGCCGGCCGTCAGCGCGTTGTTCGGGCCCTTGCGGTGCGTCGTGCCGATCGGGTGGATCGGCGGCAGGTACACCACGTCGAACCCCATCGCGGCGATCGCCGGCAGCCGCTCGGCCGCCGTGCGGAACGTCCCCGACACGAGCCGGCCGTCCTCGTCGCGGTACGCGCCCTCCGAGCGCGGGAACATCTCGTACCACGAGCCGTACAGCGCCCGCTCCCGCTCCACCAGCAGCGGCAGCGGCCGGGACGCGGTGACCAGCTCGCGCAGCGGGTGGCGGTCCAGCACCTCCCGCACCTGCCCGGCGAGCGCGGCGGCGAGCCGGTCGGCGGGGGAGCGGTGCGCGTCCCGCAGCGCGTCCACCGCCGCCAGGACGGCCTCCCGGCCCTCCTCCTTCGGGACCCCGCCCGCGGCCCGCTCGTGCAGGGCGGCGCCCTCGGCCAGGACCAGCTCCGTGTCGATGCCCGCGGGCACCTTGATCCCGGCCTCGTGGCGCCAGGTGGCGACCGGGTCGCTCCACGCCTCCACGTGGTACGTCCACAGGCCCTCGCGGGTCGGGGTGACGTCGGCGCCCCAGCGGTCCGTGCCGGGCGCCAGCTCCCGCATCGGGGTGAACGGGCCGGGCCGCCCCGACGGGTCGGTGAGCACGACGTCGGCGGCCACCGCGTCGTGGCCCTCCCGGAAGACCGTGGCCGACACCTGGAAGGTCTCCCCGGCCACCGCCTTCGCGGGCCTTCTGCCGCAGTCGACGACGGGGGAGACGTCCAGAACGGGGATACGACCGATCATCGCGTTCACAGCATCACCTGAGGATTGTGTACGAGGTATCGCTCTTTGTAACCGCTCTGTTGCGGCACGGCGCGGCGCGGGCATCACCGCTCCTCTCCGGGTTCACTCGGGTGGGCGGGTACCGGGTGAGCCTTCCCACACCCCTCGGGTGGGCAATCCGGGGGTTTCCCGCCGATCGGCCCGCGGGGGCGTCGGGCCAGACAGCCGAGGACCGGCCCCGTTCGGAGGAAATCCGGGGCCGGACGGCGGCCGGGTGTGTCACCTCTCCCCCGGGGCCGTTCCCCCTCCGGGGCGCCCGCGGGCCCCGGCGCCCGCGCACCCCGGCGCCCGCGCCCCGGCTCCAGGGGCCCTGCGCCCGGCGCCCCGGCCCCGCGGGCGGGCGGTGGCGCCGCCCCGGGAACCGGCCGTCCCCACCCCGGCGACGAGCGTCGGAAAGTGAGCGGACATGTGGCTGAAAGGCCTTTCGATAGGGTGTCCCCGCTGCCGGGGGAGGCGCCTTTCAGGCCGGCGGCGACAGCTTTGGCCGATCAATTGACAAACCGGGGCGGGGGTTGAGGGATCGTCCATGGACATCGTGCGGAACGACAGCGACGACCTCCTGAGCGAGTTGCTGAGGCCGCTCCGGCTCACCGGGGTCTTCGACAGCCGCTGGCGCGTACGGGCCCCCTGGGCCATCGAGGGCGACGCGGAGCGCAGCGTCGCCGTCCTCCACTACGTCGTCGAGGGCGTCTGCTGGATCAGCGGGACCGACCAGCCCGCCCAGCGGCTCCTCGCCGGTGACCTGGCCGTCTTCCCGACCGGCGCGGCCCACCGCCTCTCCGACCACCCCGAGCGGCAGGGCGTCCCCCTCAGGGCCGTGCTGCCCGAGCGGCAGCCCGGTACGTCCGGCGAGATCGACATCGACGGCGAGGGCCCCGAGAGCCGGCTGCTCTGCGCGGGGCTGCACTACGACTCCAGCGCCGCCACCGACCTCTACCGGGCCCTGCCCTGGGTGCTCGTCCTCGACCGCTCCCAGGTCGACCGGGAGCCGCTGCTCCGCGACACGCTGCGGCTGCTCGCCTCCCCCGACCGGCCCACCGGCCCCGGCGACCGGCTCATCACCCTGCGCGCCTTCGAGATGGCCCTCGTCCTCGCGCTGCGCCCGCTGCTGCGCGACTTCACCGAGAACCCCGCCGTCCTGCCCGTGCTGCGCCACCCCGGCATCAGCCGCGCCATGGTCACGATCGCCACCCGGTTCGCGGAGCCGTGGACGATCGAGTCCCTCGCCCGCGAGGTCGGCATGTCCCGCTCGGCGTTCACGGCCGCCTTCCGCGAACTCGTCGGGGAGGCGCCCGCCCGCCACCTGACGGGCCGCCGCATGCAGGAGGCGGCCCGGCTGCTGTGCGAGACGACCCTGCCGCAGTCCGCCGTGCCGCAGCGCGTCGGCTACCAGAGCGCGGTCGGCTTCCACCTCGCCTTCCGCAAGTGGTTCGGCAAGACGCCCGGCGAGTACCGGTCCCACGCGGCGACCCTCGCGTGAGCCCCGCCCGGCGTACGGGGCATTCCGGTCGCAACGGCGCGCAACGGCTGGCCGGTTCTTAAGGACCGCTGGACGGACGTTCATTGCCCCGGGCGGCCGTGGGGGGTCAGGCTCTGCACGGCACAGCCGTTCCCCGGAGGAGACATGGTGACCAGGTCCGGTCAGGAGTACGCGCGGTCGCCGCGCGACGGCCGCGCGGCACGGCCCGGCGGCGAGCGGGTCGAGGACGTGACCGGACGCCCCGCCTCCCCGGCCCCCCGCCCGTACGGCTGCCGCCTCGCCGAGGCGCCGTACGGACGGACCGGCCGCCCGGCCCGCGAGGCCCTCGCCCGCGCGTGCCCCGGCGGGTACGGCCCGGGCGGCGCCGCCCGGGACCCCCGGTGACCCGCCCGGCCGGCACGAGCACGGCGCGCCGGCCGCGCCCGCCCGCCCCCCGGCCGGCGCCCCGGCGCCAGGACGGGGTGGGCGCCCCGCGGTGACCGCCCGGCGGCCCGGTGCGGACCCCCGGCGGCCCCCGCCGCCCGGGCCCGTCCCGCCCCGCCGGAGCGGACCGCGTCACACCTCATCCACACATGCCCGAGAGGGGCCTGCGTTGATCCAGTACGACCTGGTCGAGCCCGGACTCGCCACCTGCGCCGAACCGCGTTGCCGCACAGCCGGGGCACGCGCCGCCGCCCCGGCCGCGCCCACCGCCGCCCCGCCGCGCTCCGGCCCGGCCCCGGACCCCGTCCCGGCCCCGGTCCGCGGCGACGGGTCCCCCGTCCGCCGCGCCGCGGTCCCGCCGCGCACCCCGGCCGCGTGAGGGGACCACGGGACATGACTCCGGACCACACCGCCCGGGACACCGCCCCGCCCGCACCCGACGACCCCGCCCGCCCGGCCCCGGACGCCGTCCCGGGCGCCGCTTTCGGTACGGGTCCTGTCGCCGCTTCGGACGCCCCTGCGGTCGCCGCTCCCGACGCCGTTCGGGACGCCGCCTCCGGCGCGGGCTCCGATGCCGTCTCGGGCGCCGCTTCCCGCACGGACCCTGACGCCGCCCCGGTCGCCGCTTCCGGTACGGCCTGCGGCGCCGCCCCGGACGCCGCCCCCGTCTCGGGCGCCGTCTCCGGCGCGGGCCCCGGCATCGCTCGCGAGGCCGCCCGTGCCACCTGCGCGCGGCAGGAGGCCGCCGAGTGCGGCGGGGCCGCCGCGGCCCGCTCGCTGGAGCCCGACGTCCTCGTCGTCGGCGGCGGGGTCGCCGGGCTCACCACGGCCCTCGCCCTGTACGCCGCCGGCTTCGTCCGCGTGACCGTCGTCGAGGCGGCCTCCGGGGCGCGCCCCGCGGACGCCGGGCTGACCCTCATGCCCGACGCCGCACGCGAACTCGACGCGCTCGGCCTGCTCGGCCGGCTGGAGGCCGACGCCGTCCGCACCCGCGAACTGCGCTACTACCACCGCTGCGGCGCCCTCGTCGCCCGCGAGGAGCGCGGCCTGCGCGCCGGCTACCGCTGGCCGCAGCTGTCCGTGCGCCGCGCCCACCTCCAGCGGGTCCTCGCCGACGCCGTGCGCGAACGCCTCGGCGCGGGCGCCCTCGTCACCGGCGTCCGCGTCACCGGCGTGGAGCGACCGCCCGGCGGCGCGCGGCCCCGCGTGCGGATCGAGCACCGCTCCGGAGGCGGCGTCCGCAGCCTCTCCTGCCTCGAACCGGACCTGCTGATCGGTGCCGACGGCGTCCGCTCGACGGTGCGCTCCGCGCTCCACCCCGACGAGGACGAACCCCCGGGGAGCGGGATGCTCGTGTGGCGCGGCGTGTCCCGGATGGACGCCCGCCGCACCCCGCCGTTCACGCTCGTCGCCGGGGACGACCGGCAGAAGGCCGTCGTCCACCCGTTGACCGCGCCGTCCCCGCACCGTCCCGAGGTCCTCGTCGGCTGGACGCTCGCCCTGCCGGCGGACACCGCCGGCGAGCGGCCCCCCGGGGACGGGGACCGCCCCGTACCGGTCGAGCGGCTCCTCGGCCGCTACACGGGCTGGGAGTTCGACGGGGTCAGCCTCCCGGAGGTACTGCGCGCGGCCGACGGCGCGTACGCACACCCGGTGGCGGACCGCGCGCCCCTCGCCCGCTGGAGCCACGGCCGCACGACCCTCGTCGGCGACGCCGCCCACGCCGCGTACCCCGTCGAGTGCGGCGGCGCGACCCGCTCCGTCATCGACGCCCGCGCCCTCGCCCACGCCCTGGCCGTCCACCCGGACCCGGTGGAGGCCCTCGCCGCGTACGAGGCCGAGCGCCGCCCCGCCACGGCCGGGCCCCGGCACGCCGGCCGGAGCCCCGGCCCGCAGGCCCTCGCCCACCCGGCCCGCGAACGGGCCCCCGGCGGCCCCACCGGCATCGACGACCTCGCCCCGCCGGAGGAGCGCCACGCCCTCACCGCCCGGTGCGCGGCCGTCGGGGTGCCCGACCGCGAGGCGGTCAACCAGGGCTCCCCGTACGACATCCCGGCCCCCGTCCCCCTTCCCCCCGGCGCGCCCGCCGGCGGCACCCCGCTCCTCGGCGCGCCGGGGCGCACCCCGTTCGCCCACGGCGCCCCGGTGCACGGCCTCCCCGCGCCCGGCGCACCCGGCCGGGGAGTCCCGTTCCGCGCCGCGCCGTCCTACGCCGCGCCCACGTACGGCTTATCCGCGCGCGCCGCACCGCTCCACGACACGCCCGGTACACACGTGCGCCCCTGAACGCGCCCCCCGTGCCACGTGCGCCGCGCGCCATGGCCGCGCGCGGTGCCGTGGCACTACCGTCTGGGCAGGAAGGCGGACGCATACCGTGGTGTGTCCGCCACTGTACGTATCTCCCCTGCGAAGGTGGAACACGTGAAGGCCATCCGTCGATTCACCGTCCGCCCCGTCCTGCCCGACCCCCTGCGACCCCTCAGCGACCTCGCGCGCAACCTGCGCTGGTCCTGGCACGCCGAGACCCGTGAGCTGTTCCAGGCCGTCGACCCCGAGGGGTGGCGCGCGGCCGGCGGCGACCCCGTCCGGCTCCTCGGCACCGTGTCCGCCGCGCGGCTCGGCGAACTGGCCAGGGACCGGAGGTTCCTGCGCCGCCTGACCGCCGCCGCCGACGACCTCGACGACTACCTGCGGGGCCGCCGCTGGTACCAGAACCGGACCGCCGGGGAGGGCGACGACGCCGACCTGCCCGACGCCGTCGCGTACTTCTCGCCCGAGTTCGGCGTCACCGCCGCCCTGCCGCAGTACTCCGGCGGCCTCGGCATCCTCGCCGGCGACCACCTCAAGGCCGCCAGCGACCTCGGCGTCCCGCTCGTCGGCGTCGGCCTGCTCTACCGGCACGGCTACTTCCGCCAGTCGCTCTCCCGCGACGGCTGGCAGCAGGAGCACTACCCGCTCCTCGACCCCAACGAGATGCCCCTGACCCTGCTGCGCCGCCCCGACGGCGGCCCCGTCCGCGTCTCCCTCGCCCTGCCCGGCGGACGCTCCCTCCACGCGCACGTGTGGGTGGCGCAGGTCGGCCGGGTCCCGCTGCTCATGCTCGACTCGGACGTCGAGGAGAACGGGCCGGGCGAACGGAACGTCACCGACCGGCTCTACGGCGGCGGCAGCGAACACCGGCTGCTCCAGGAGATGCTCCTGGGGATAGGAGGTGTCCGGGCCGTACGGGCGTACTGCGCCCTCGCCGGCCACCCCGCGCCCGAGGTGTTCCACACGAACGAGGGCCACGCCGGCTTCCTGGGGCTGGAACGCATCCGGGAGCTGACCGACCGGGGCACCGACTTCGACGCCGCCCTGGAGGCCGTCCGGGCCGGGACGGTCTTCACCACCCACACGCCCGTCCCCGCCGGCATCGACCGCTTCGACCGCGACCTCGTCGCCCGCCACTTCGGGCCCGGCGCCGAACTGCCCGGCGTGGACGTCGGCCGCGTCCTCCAGCTCGGCCGCGAGACGTACCCGGGCGGCGACCCGAACGTCTTCAACATGGCCGTCATGGGGCTGCGCCTCGCCCAGCGGGCCAACGGCGTATCCACCCTGCACGGCGCCGTCAGCCGCTCGATGTTCGCCGGCCTGTGGCCCGGCTTCGACCCGGAGGAGGTGCCGATCACCTCCATCACCAACGGCGTCCACGCCCCCACCTGGGTGGCGCCCGAGGTGGTTCGGCTCGGCGCCCGGCAGATCGGCGTGCAGCGCGCCGAGGACGCCCTCAGCGTGGGCGGCTCGGAGCGCTGGGACGCCGTCGCGGAGATCGACGACGCCGCGCTCTGGGAGCTCCGCCGCGACCTGCGGGAGCAACTGGTCCACGAGGTGCGGGCCCGGCTCCGCGCCTCCTGGCGGGAGCGCGGCGCCGGCTCGGCCGAGCTGGGCTGGATCGACGGGGTCCTCGACCCGGACATCCTCACCATCGGCTTCGCGCGCCGCGTCCCCTCCTACAAGCGGCTGACGCTGATGCTCCGCGACCGCGACCGGCTGCGCGAGATGCTGCTGCACCCGACGCGGCCCGTGCAGATCGTCGTCGCGGGGAAGGCCCACCCGGCGGACGACGGCGGGAAGCGGCTGGTGCGGGAGATGGTCCGGTTCGCCGACGACCCGCGCGTGCGCCACCGCATCGTCTTCCTGCCCGACTACGGCATGGGGATGGCGAAGACGCTGTACCCGGGGTGCGACGTGTGGCTGAACAACCCGCTGCGCCCCCTGGAGGCGTGCGGGACGAGCGGCATGAAGGCCGCGCTCAACGGGTGCCTCAACCTGTCCGTACGGGACGGCTGGTGGGACGAGTGGTACGACCCGGACTTCGGCTGGGCCATCCCCACCGCCGACGGCCCCACCACCGACGAGGACCGGCGCGACGACCTGGAGGCGCACGCCCTGTACGAGCTGATCGAGCAGCGGGTCGCGCCGCGCTTCTACGACCGGGGCGCCAACGGGCTGCCCGAGCGGTGGATCGAGATGGTCCGCCGCACCCTCACCTCCCTGGGCCCGAAGGTGCTGGCGGGACGCATGGTGCGGGAGTACGTGGAGCGGCTGTACGCCCCGGCCGCGCGGGCGCACCGCGCCATGGACCCGGACGCGGCGCGGGAGCTGGCCGAGTGGAAGTCCCGGGTGCGGGCGGCCTGGTCGGGCGTCGCCGTCGACCACGTCGAGGTGGACGAGACCAGCGAGGTCGCGGAGCTGGGCTCCACGCTGGCCCTGCGGGTCCGGGTCGCCCTCGGCGACCTGTCCCCGGAGGACGTGGAGGTCCAGGCGGTCGCCGGCCGGGTGGACACCCGTGACGCGCTGGCCGACGCCCGGACGTTCCCGCTGAAGCCGGCGGGCGGCGGCAGCGGCCCGGACCAGCAGGGCCGCTGGGTGTACGAGGGCCCGCTGACGCTGGACCGGACGGGTCCGTTCGGCTACACGGTCCGCGTCCTGCCGGCGCACCGGCTCCTCGCGTCCGGCGCCGACCTGGGGCTGGTGGCGCTGCCGGCCGAGTCGGCGGCGGAGGGCGCGGGCGTCCTGCTGCGCTGACCGGGGCCCGGAGCCCGGGGCCGTCGCCCCCTCCCCGCGCGGGGGGCGACGGCCCCGGTCCCAGCCTGCCGTCCCGCACGGGGTCCGGGCGTCCTCCCGCGGTCCCGGTCCCCCTCGGCCTCCGGACGGACCCGCCCCGGTACCGGAGGATGAGACGGTTCCTGGTACAACCGTTCGACCGTCCCGGGGGTCGTACCCGGCTGTACGGGCCCGTCCGCGGCACGTGGTCGCGGACGGGCCGTCGGCTCAGCGCTCCCCGGCGGGAGCGCACCGATCCCGAGGTGTTCCATGAAACGTGCACGTGCCCTGTCCCTCGCGGTGGCGGGCGCCGCCCTGGCGCCCGCGGTGCTGTTCGCGGCCCCGGCCGCCCAGGCGTCCGGGACGCAGGACCTCCCCCGGGAGGTCCTCCCCTGCCCGCGGGACGAGAACAACCGGGACCCGGAGAACAAGGTGGCCGTGGCGGTGGAGGGGGTGCCCGACCGGATCGTCGCGGGCGACGGCTGGCACGAGGTCACCCTCCGGCTGACCAACACCTCGGACGCGCCGATCGAGGACGTCGGCTGGCGGCTCGGCGCCGACAACGGCGAGGGGATGTCGCAGGACTGGCTCGGCACCTACACGGACACGCAGCTCAAGGTGGTCGACGGCTGGCGGCCGGGCGCGCACGGCATGCACGCCGACGAGACGGACCTGGCCGCCCGGCAGACGGTGGACGTGCGGCTCCGGGTGAGCGTGAACGCCCAGGCGCCGACCGGCAGGGGCTGGCTGTTCGCCAGCGCCTGGTACCTGAACGCCGAGAAGAACTGCAACCACGGCTTCGACACGTACGACCAGTACGACTTCCAGGTGCTGCCCCCGGCCCAGGGCGGCGGGCAGCAGCCGTCCCCGACCGCGAGCGCGACGCCGTCCCCGACGGCATCCGCGTCCCCGACGGCGACCGCGACGGCGACCGCGAAGCCGTCGCCGTCCGCGTCCGCCACCGGGTCGCCGTCCGCGTCCGCCTCCCCGTCGCCCACCGCGACCGCGAGCGCGACGGCGTCCGTCACCGCGGCGCCCGCGCCCCAGCCGCACGGCGGGACCCCGGCGGGCGGCGCGCTCGCGGACACGGGCCCGTCGTCGGCGCTGGGCGCCGCCGGGCTCGCGGGCGGCGCGGCGCTCGCGGCGGGCGGGGGCCTCGTCCTGGCGGTGAGGCGCCGCGCGCGGGGTGGTGCGGCCGGCGCGTAGGCGGTCCGGGTACGCGTGAGGCCGCCGCTCTCCGGGGGCGGCGGCCTCCTCGCGGCCCGGTGGGGCCTCCCGGCCTACGGGAAGGTCAGCTTGAAGCCGTTGATGTAGCCGGTGTCGTAGCGGGCCGTGTCCTGGGCGCGGAGCTGCCAGGTGCCGTTGGCGACCTCGCTGGACGCGTCGACCGTGTACGTCTCCTGGACGTTGTCGGCGGAGTCGTTGCTGCTGGAGTTCTTCAGCCGGTACGCCGTGCCGTCCGGGGCGACGAGGTCGACGACGAGGTCGCCGCGCCAGGTGTGGACGATGTCCACGCCGACCTTCAGCGCGGCGGGCGCGTTGCCGGTGATGCCGGTGACGGCGACGGACGAGGAGACGGCCGCCCCGGCGTCGGGGATGTTCACGTCCGCGGCGTTCTCGAAGACCTTGCCGACGGGCGGCTCGCCGCCGCCGGGACGGGCACCGACGTTGACGCCGGCCCAGGCGTTCTCGACGGCCTTCACCTCGGCGCTGCCCGCGCCGTACAGCTCGGTGGCGACGGCGACCGTGCCGGTGCGGGCGCCCGCGTAGTTGGTGGTGCTGGTGAACTTGGTGGTGAGCGCCTTGAACCAGATCAGCGCGGCCTTGTCGCGGCCGATGCCCGTGACGGGCAGCCCGTCCGAGGTCGGCGAGTCGTAGGTGACGCCGTTGACGGTCTTGGCGCCGCTGCCCTCGGACAGCAGGTAGAACCAGTGGTTCGCCGGGCCCGACGAGTAGTGCACGTCGACGCTGCCGATGCCCGAGTACCAGTAGTCCTTGGACGAGCCGTCCTTGCTCGGCTTGTCCATGTAGCGCAGCGGGGTGCCGTTGCCGCGGATGTCGACCTTCTCGCCGACCAGGTAGTCGCCGACGTCCTTGGGGTTGTTGGCGTAGAACTCGACGGCGGCGGCGAAGATGTCGGACGTCGCCTCGTTCAGGCCGCCGGACTCGCCGCTGTAGACGAGCTTCGCGGTCACGGAGGTCAGGCCGTGGGTCATCTCGTGCGCGGCCACGTCGATGGAGGTGAGCGGCTTGGCGTTGCCGGAGCCGTCGCCGTACGTCATGCAGAAGCAGCTGTCCTGCCAGAACGCGTTGACGTAGTTGTTGCCGTAGTGGACCCGCGAGTACGCGCCGACGCCGTCGCCCCGGATGCCGGAACGGCCGTGCACGTTCTTGTAGTAGTCCCAGGTGAGCGCGGCGCCGTAGTGGGCGTCGGCGCCCGCGGTCTCCAGGTTGGTCGGGGTGCCGTCGCCCCAGACGTCGTCGGCGCCGGAGAACAGCGTCCCGGTGCCGGACGAACCGCGGTTGAGGTTGTACGTCTTGTGGCTGCCGCGCGCGCTGTCGGTCAGCGTGTACGAGCTGCCGGACTGGGCGGTGCCCAGGGTGACCTGGCCGCTGTACTGGGTGTTGCCGGTGCCGTTGTGGACGGCCTGCCACTCGTACAGCTTGGCGCCCGTGGCGGCGTCGGTGACGACGTGCAGCTCGTTGGGGGTGCCGTCGTGCTGGAGGCCGCCGACGACGGTCTCGTACGCGAGGACGGGCTTCCCCTGCGCGAGCCACACGACCTTGCGGGGCGCCCGCTCCGGCTCCGACGCCTTCGAGCCCTCCGCGCGGGCGGCGGTGAGCGCCTGCCGCTCGGCCGCGGCCGGGGCGACGTCGGCGGTCGTGTCGACGTTCTTCAGCTCCGCGCGGGACGCCTTGGCGACGCTCTCCGTGCGCCCGGACCCGTTCTCGGTGACCAGGAGGTCGCCGCCGAGGACAGGCAGTCCGGCGTAGGTCCGCTCGTAGCGCGTGTGGGTGGTGCCGTCGCGGTCCTGGACCACGTCGCGGACGACGAGCTTCTCCTGGGCGCCGAGGCCCAGCTCCTTCGCCTTCGCGGCCTTGCCGGCGTCGGCCGCGCGGATGAGCGCGGTGCGCTGCGCGGGGGAGAGGTCGGCGGGGAGCGCGCCCGGGTCGGCCTGGGCCGCGGTCTGGCCCTTCGGCGCCGCGGCGGTCCGGGAGCCGTCGGCGGTGGCCGACCCGGTCTGGACGCCCACGACGAGCATGGCGGCGGCGGCTATCAGGGCGCCGGTGGCGGTCGCGCGACGGGATGGCGTGGATCTCACGCGGGACTCCTTTGCGAGGGGGGTACCGGGGGCGGGGTGGGCCCACGGGCGGTGCAAACAGAGCTGGCGGAGCGAGGTGCGAAGAACGGGGGAAGACTGGCATCGCACAACCGTTTGTGTCAGGAGCGCGTCAAAAGATTGGCCGGAACTCGTCCGTTGCCCGAAAAGCCGAGTCCGTTAACCGGACGTCAAGACGGTGTTACGCGAGCGAGGTCACGGCGGACGGCGGGTGCGGCCGGCGCTCCGGGCCGGCCGCCCGGGGCGTGGCGCGGACGGATCGGCCCTCGCCCGGGGGCCCGTGCCGCTGCCCGCGGCGCGTCTCCCGCCCGGTGGCCCGGTGGCCCGGTGGCCCGGTGGCCCGGAGCCGGGCCCGCGACCGCGCCCGGCGGCCGTGCCCGGCGTGCGACCGCGGCCGGTGCCGCGCCCGGCGGCCGTGCCCGGGGTGCCTCCGCGTCAGGTGGCGCGGAGGCACCGGTTCATCCCGCCAGGCTCTCCCGCCACGCGCGGTGCAGGCCGGCGAAGCGACCGTCCCCGGCGATCAGCCGCCCGGGCGGCCCGTCCTCCACGATCCGGCCGCGCTCCATCACCAGCACCCGGTCCGCGATCTCCACCGTGGACAGCCGGTGCGCGATCACCACCGCCGTACGCCCGTGCAGCACCGTGTCCATCGCCCGCTGCACCGCCCGCTCCCCGGGGACGTCCAGCGAACTGGTCGCCTCGTCCAGGATCAGCACCCCCGGGTCCGCGAGGAGCGCGCGGGCGAAGGCCACCAACTGCCGCTGGCCCGCCGAGATGCGCCCGCCGCGCTTGCGCACGTCCGTGTCGTACCCGTCCGGCAGCGCCGCGATGAAGTCGTGCGCGCCGATCGCCTTCGCGGCGTGCTCGATCTCCTCCCGCGTCGCGTCCGGACGGCCCACCGCGATGTTCTCCGCGACCGTCCCGGAGAACAGGAACGCCTCCTGCGTCACCATCACCACCCCGCGCCGCAGCTCCGGGGCGGCCAGCTCCCGCAGGTCGACGCCGTCGAGGAGGATCCGGCCCTCGGACGGGTCGTAGAAGCGGGCCAGCAGCTTCGCCAGCGTCGACTTGCCCGCACCCGTCGAACCGACCACCGCCACCGTCTGCCCCGCCGGGACCGTCAGGTCGAACCGCGGCAGCACCTCGCCGCCCGTCCGGTACGCGAAGCGGACGCCCTCGAAGACGACCTCCCGGCCGGGCGCGCCGGACGGCCGCGGCGGCAGCTCCCGCGGCACGGCGGGCTCCGGCACGGTCGGCCGCTGCGCCAGCAGGCCGGCGATCTTCTCCAGGGACGCGGCGGCCGACTCGTACGCGTTGAGGAACATGCCCAGCCGGTCGATCGGGTCGTACAGCCGCCGCATGTACAGCACGGCCGCCGCCAGCACGCCGAGCGCCAGCGTGCCGTCCGCCACCCGGTAGGCGCCCCACAGCACCATGCCGGCGACGGCGGTGTTCGCCACCAGCCGGGAGCCGATCACGTAGCGGGCCATCTCCAGGATCGCGTCGCCGTTGCGCCGCTCGTGGCGGTGGTTCAGCGCGGCGAACACCTCGTCGTTGGTGCGCTCCCGGCGGAACGCCCGGACCGGCCGGATGCCGTTCATCGTCTCCGCGAACTTCACGATGACCGCGGCGATCGCCGTGGACCGCGCGCCGAACGCCGCCGACGCCCGCCGCCGGTACACCCGCACCAACAGGTACAGCGGCACGAACGACGCCACCGCGACCGCGCCGATGCCCCGGTCCAACCACAGCAGGACCAGCGAGATGGTGGCGAACGACAGCACCACGTTGACCAGCTCCTGGAGCCCCTCGCTCAGCAGCTCCCGCAGCGACTCCACGTCGGTCGTCGACCGCGAGATGAGCCGCCCCGACGTGTACCGCTCGTGGAAGTCCACGCTCAGCGCCTGGGCGTGCCGGAAGATCCGGCCCCGCAGGTCGAGCAGCACGTCCTGGTTGACCCGCGCCGACACCCCGATGAAGCCGTACTGGAGCAGCCCGGCGCCCAGCGCGCACAGCCCGTACCCGGCGGCCACCGCGACCACCGGCCCGTGGTCGCCCTGGCGCAGCGCCGGCACGGCCCGGTCGATGGCGTACGCGACGAGCAGCGGCCCGGCCTGCACGGCCGCCTGCTGGAGGAGGAGCAGCAGCGCCGCCAGCGCCACCCGCGCCCGCCGGGGCGCGAGCAGCGACCGCAGCAGCGCCCCCGTCGCGCCCTTCGGCGCGGGCAGCGCGTCCCGGTCGAAGGGGTCCCGCCCGTCCGGCCCCGGCGCCCCGTCCGCTCCCCCTCCGGTGTCCTTCCGCTTCCGCGGGGCCCGGTCCTGAACCGTCATCGCTTCCCGTCCTCCGCCCCCGACATCAGCCACGCGTACTCGGCGCTGGTCCGCAACAGCTCCTGGTGCGTCCCGACCGCCGCGATCCTGCCCTCCGACAGCAGCGCCACCCGGTCGGCCAGCAGCACCGTCGACGGGCGGTGCGCCACCACGAGCGCCGTCGTGTCCCGCAGCACCTCCCGCAGGGCGGCCTCCACCAGCGCCTCGGTGTGCACGTCCAGCGCGGACAGCGGATCGTCCAGGACGAGGAACCGGGGCCTGCCGACGACGGCGCGCGCCAGCGCCAACCGCTGCCGCTGCCCGCCGGACAGGCTCAGGCCCTGCTCGCCCACCTCGGTCGCCGCGCCCTGCGGCAGGTCCGCCACGAAACCGGCCTGCGCCACCTCCAGCGCCCGCCGCAGCTCCGCGTCGCCCGCCCCCGGGCCGGCGCCCATCAGCACGTTCTCCCGGACGCTCGCCGAGAAGAGCGTCGGCTCCTCGAACGCCACGGCCACCAGCGACCGCAGCCGCTCCCTCGGCATCTCCGCGATGTCCTCGCCGTCGAGCAGGACGCGGCCCGACGTCAGCTCGTACAGCCGCGGCACCAGCGCCGTCAGCGTCGTCTTCCCGGAGCCGGTCGCGCCCACCAGCGCCAGGGTCTCGCCCGGCCGGATCCGCAGGTCCACCCCGCGCAGCACCGGCGGGGAGTCCTCCGGCGCGTCCGGGTAGCGGAAGGTCACGTCCTCGAACACCACCCCGCCCGGCGCGCCCCGCCCCGGCGCCGCCGCGGCGGGAACCCGGTCCGCGACCTCCTCCGCCTGGTCCATCACCTCGAAGTACCGCTCCGTCGCCGTCGCCGCCTCCTGGCTCATCGCCAACAGGAAGCCGATGGACTCCACCGGCCACCGCAGCGCCAGCGCCGTCGAGAGGAACGCCACCAGCGTCCCCGCCGACAGCGTCCCGTCCGCCACCTGCACCGTGCCCAGCACCAGCGCGGCGCCGATCGCCAGCTCCGGGACGGTCGTGATGAACGCCCAGATCCCCGCCAGCAGCCGGGCCTTGTGCAGCTCCGTCCCGCGCAGCCGCTCCGCCAGCACCCGGAACGCGCGCTCCTGGCTGCGGTGCCGGCCGAAGCCCTTCACGACGCGGATGCCGAGCACGCTCTCCTCGACCAGCGTCGTCAGGTCACCCACCTGGTCCTGCGCCCGCCGCGCCGCCTTCGAGTACCGCGTCTCGAACAGCGAGCAGCCCACCACCAGCGGCACCACCGGCAACAGCAGCACCAGCCCCAGCGACCAGTCCTGTGCCAGCAGCACCACGAAGCCGGCGAGCACCGTCACCCCGTTGACGAACAGGAACGTCAGCGGGAAGACCAGGAACATCCGCAGCAGCGACAGGTCCGTCGTCCCGCGGGAGAGCAGCTGGCCCGACGCCCACCGGTCGTGGAACGCCACCGGCAGCCGCTGCAACCGCCGGTACAGGTCGGCGCGCAGGGCCGCCTCCACCCGCGTCGAGGGCCGCGCCACCAGCCAGCGCCGCAGGCCGAACAGCAGCGCTTCGGCCACCCCGAGCCCCAGTACGGCGAACGCCCCCCACCACACCCCGTCCGGGTCGCGGTCGGCGACGGGGCCGTCCACCATCCACTTCAGGACCAGCGGGATGACCAGGCTCAGGCAGGACGCCACGACCGCGACGAGCGCCGCCGCGAGGAACCGCCCCCGCACCGGCCGCAGGTAGGGCCACAGCCGCAGCAGGGAGCGCACGGCGGAACGCTTGGGGGCGACGGGACGCGGGGCGGCGAAGGGCGAGGCAGGCATCAGGACCGAGCCTAGGGTTCACCACTGACATCGCTCACGCGGTTTTCCGCCGAACGCCCGTCCCTTCACCCGCCGGACGCCCCGCCCGCCGAGGGCCTCCGCCCGTCGATCGCCCGCCCGCCGTTCGCCCGCCGGACGCCTCACCCGCCGCCCCCGCCGAGCACCCCCGCCGGACGCCCCGCCTGCCGAACCCCCCTCCCGCCGGACACCGTCCGCCGCTCACGAGACCACCCGCCACAGCAGCGCGGACCTCGCCGGCACCGTCACCTCCTCCCCGCCCCGGCACACCGTGCCCGGTGCCTCCGCCTGCTTCTCCCGGGAGGTGTCGACGACCAGTTCGTACTCCTCCGCCCAGGGCGGCCCCGGCAGCCGGTGCCCGACCGGTCCGTCACCCGCGTGGAGGACCACCAGGAAGCTGTCGTCCACGACCGCCCGGCCGCGCTCGTCGCGCCCCGGGATGTCCCGCCCCGACAGGTAGAAGGTGATCGCCCGGGCCGGCGCGTACCAGTCGCCCTCGGTCATCTCCGTCCCCGCCGCCGTGAACCACGCCAGGTCCCGCAGCCCGTCGGCGCCCTGCGGGCGGCCGGAGAAGAACGCCCGGCGCCGCAGCACCGGGTGCGCGTGGCGCAGCGCCAGCAGGCGCCGGGCCAGCGCGAGCAGCTCCCGCGCCCACGGCTCGTCGAGCAGCGACCAGTCGACCCAGCCGATCTCGTTGTCCTGGCAGTAGGCGTTGTTGTTGCCGCCCTGCGTGCGCCCCATCTCGTCCCCGGCGACCAGCATCGGCACCCCCGTGGACAGCAGCAGGGTGGTCAGCAGGTTGCGGATCTGGCGGCGGCGCAGCGCGGTCACGGCCTCGTCGCCGGTCTCGCCCTCGGCGCCGCAGTTCCACGAGCGGTTGTCGTTCGTGCCGTCCCGGTTGTCCTCGCCGTTCGCCTCGTTGTGCTTCCGCTCGTACGACACGAGGTCCCGCAGCGTGAACCCGTCGTGCGCGGTGACGAAGTTGACCGACGCGTACGGGCGGCGCCCGCCCCAGGCGTACAGGTCGCTCGACCCCGACAGCCGGTAGCCGAGGTCCCGGACGTCGGGCAGGGCGCCCCGCCAGAAGTCCCGCACCGCGTCCCGGTACCGGTCGTTCCACTCCGTCCACAGCGGCGGGAAGGCGCCCACCTGGTAGCCGCCGCTGCCCACGTCCCACGGCTCGGCGATCAGCTTCACCCGCCGCAGCACCGGGTCCTGCGCGATCACCGCGAGGAACGGCGACAGCATGTCGACGTCGTGCATCGACCGGGCCAGCGCCGCCGCCAGGTCGAAGCGGAAGCCGTCCACGCCCATCTCCGTGACCCAGTAGCGCAGCGAGTCGGTGATGAGCCGCAGCACCTGCGGCTGGACGACGTGCAGCGTGTTGCCGCAGCCCGTGTAGTCCGCGTACCGGCGGGCGTCCGGCTGGAGGCGGTAGTAGCCCCGGTTGTCGATGCCGCGCAGCGACAGCATCGGGCCCAGCTCGCCGGCCTCCGCCGTGTGGTTGTAGACCACGTCGAGGATCACCTCGATGCCGGCCTCGTGCAGCGCCCGCACCATCCGCCGGAACTCCCCGACCTGCTGCCCGCCCGTCCCGGTCGCGGCGTACGCGGCGTGCGGCGCGAAGTAGCCGATCGAGTTGTAGCCCCAGTGGTTGCGCAGCCCGCGCCGCAGCAGGTGGTCCTCGTGGGCGAACTGGTGCACCGGCAGGAGCTCCACCGCCGTCACCCCGAGGCGCACGAGGTGGTCGATCGCCGCCGGGTGCGCCAGCCCCGCGTACGTGCCGCGCAGCTCCTCCGGGACGCCGGGGTGCCGCTTGGTGAAGCCCCGCACGTGGAGCTCGTAGATGACGGAGTCCGCCCACGGGGTCTTGGGCCTGCGGTCGTCGGCCCACTCGTCGCCGGCCGCGTCGTCGTGCACCACGACGCCCTTCGGCACGTACGGCGCCGAGTCGCGGTCGTCGCGCACGGTGTCCGCGACGTGCTGGTCCGGCCAGTCCCGCACGTGCCCGTACACCTCCGGCGGCAGCGCGCCGAAGTCGCCGTCCACCGCGCGCGCGTACGGGTCGAGGAGCAGTTTCGCCGGGTTCCAGCGGGCGCCGGTCCACGGGTCCCACCGGCCGTGCACCCGGTACCCGTACCGCTGGCCCGGTCGCACGCCCGGCACGAAGCCGTGCCAGATCCCGTGCGTCAGCTCCGCCAGCGGCACCCGGGTCTCCGTGCCGTCCGGTGCGAACAGGCACACCTCGACGGCCTCGGCGCCGCCCGCCCACAGCGCGAAGTTGGTGCCGGCCACCCCGTCGGGTCCGGCGCGGAAGCGGGCGCCCAGCGGCGTCGGCGCCCCCGGCCAGGCGGGGGGCGGCGCCGGCGCGGCCCCGGCCGGGCCCACACCGGCCCCGGGGCCGGTGTGGGTGACCGCCCGCGCCGCGCGGCGTAACCCGTTCGGCCCGGCGCGGCGCGCCTCGAAGGGTGTGTCCGGCGCCCCCGGAACCGCCCCCTGAACTGGCCTCTGTTCGGCTGCGCTCGACACTTGCCGGCCTCCCGCGGCTCGTCCGCGACCGGGCCGGGGCACCCGACAGCCCCGCTCCGGTCCTCCCCGTGTTCTGCCCGGACTCTCCCGCTCCCAACATGGGCCGCTCCGAACACGACCCGTACAGACGTTTCCCCCGCCGGGGGCCAGTCGTTGGGCAAACCGTGAGAAACGTATGGAAACGGACAGGGCTCGGTGTCGCCGCGGCGATGGCCTGGGCAGCAGTGGCGGCCGGGCTGGCCGGGTGCGCGACGGGCGGCGAGGGGACCTTCGGGAGCGGCGGGAAGGGCGGGGCCGCCCGCGGGGGCGACACCATCCGGGTGAGCCCGGACGACGGGGCGCGGGGCGTGCCGCCGGACGGCCGGCTGGAGGTGCGGGTGCCCAGCGGCCGGCTGGAGAGCGTCCGGGTCCGCCGGGTCGAGGACGCGGAGCCGTCCGACGTGCCCGGCGCGGTGACGCCCGACGGGCTGCGCTGGCGGCCGAAGCCCGGGACGCGGCTGGCGCTCGCCGCCAAGTACGCGGTCGACGCCGTCGCCCTGGACGGGCACGGCCGCCGCTCCGCCCGGCACACCACGTTCACCACGCTGGTCCCCGGGCGCCGCTTCATCGGCTACTTCGCTCCGGAGGACCGCGCCACGGTCGGCACCGGCATGATCGTCTCCTTCCGCTTCAACCGTCCCGTGCGCAACCGCGCCGCCGTGGAGCGGGCGATCCGCGTCACCGCCGACCCGCCCGTCGAGGTCGCAGGCCACTGGTTCGGTGCCGACCGGCTCGACCTGCGCCCCGAGCGGTACTGGCGGACCGGCACGCGGGTCACCGTCGACCTGCGGCTGCGGGACGTGGAGGCGGCGCCCGGCGTGTACGGCGTCCAGCGCCGGACCGTGCGGTTCACGGTCGGCCGCTCGCAGGTCTCCCGCGTCGACGCCGCGGCCCACACGATGGAGGTGCGCCGCGACGGCCGCCTCCTCGCGAGGCTGCCCGTCACCGCCGGGGCGTCGAAGACCACCACGTACAACGGGAAGATGGTGGTGACCGAACTGTTCGAGGTGACCCGGATGAACGGTGCCACGGTCGGCTTCACGGACGCCCGGGGCAAGGGCGAGTACGACATCAAGGACGTCCCGCACGCGATGCGGCTGACCGACTCGGGCACCTTCCTGCACGGCAACTACTGGGCGGAGCCGTCGGTGTTCGGCTCGGCCAACGTCAGCCACGGCTGCGTCGGGCTGCGCGACGTCAAGGGCGGCAGCGCCGCGTCCCCGGCGGGCTGGTTCTTCGACCGGACCCTCGTCGGCGACGTCGTCGAGGTGGTCAACTCGCGTGACCGGACGGTCGCTCCCGACAACGGGCTGGGCGGCTGGAACATGGGCTGGAAGCGGTGGAAGGCCGGCTCCGCCCTGCGCTGACCCGCGCCCCGTCCGCCCCGCCGGGCGCGCCCCGGGCACACCCCGGACCGGAAAAGCCGTCATGTGAACGGGCTGGGACCGAACAGTGACAATCCGGTGTGCTCGGCGGCGCTCGCGGTGTGATTATCTAACGCGGTGCGCGCGGGTGCAGCGCGCGGGGGTGCAGGCCACGGCGGTGCCGGGGCCGTGCGAGGGGAGAGTTCATCGTGAAGGGGCAGCCGATATCGGGGGCATCGGCCGGGGCCGTGTCGCGGGGCCGGCGCGGTCGGGGCAGGGGGTCGCTGGCCGTCGTTGCCGGAACGTTGCTGCTGCTCGTCACCGCGTGCGGTGGCGAGGGCCCGGCGGACGGCGCGAAGGGCGGCGCGCCGGACAAGAACGGCTCGGGACAGGTGGAGAACGCCGCCTCGCAGGCGGTCGTCACCGTCGCGCCGAAGGACGGCGCCGACGCGGTCGCGACCAGCGGGGCCCTGAAGGTCACCGCGGAGGGCGGCAAGCTGACCACGGTCAACGTCACCGACTCCAAGGGCCGGCCCGTGGAGGGCGCCCTGTCCGCGGACGCCACCAGTTGGCAGCCGGTCAGGCACCTGGCGGCGGCCACCAGGTACAAGGTGCACGCGGTCGCCAAGGACGCGGCGGGCCGCGAGTCCGCCAAGGACACGACGTTCACGACGCTCGTCCCGAAGAACACGTTCATCGGCCACTACACGCCCGAGGACGGCCAGACGGTCGGCGTCGGCATGCCGGTGTCCATCAACTTCTCCCGCGGCATCACCGACCCGGAGGCCGTCGAGGCCGGCATCAAGGTGACCGCCGTGCCGGCCGTGCCGATCGAGGGCCACTGGTTCGGCAACGACCGGCTCGACTTCCGCCCGGAGAAGTACTGGGCGCCCGGCACCAAGGTGACCGTCGAGCTGAACCTGGACGGCGTCGAGGGCCGCCCCGGCGTCTACGGCAAGCAGGCCAAGAAGTTCAGCTTCACCATCGGCCGCAGCCAGGTCTCCACCGTCGACGCGAGCGCCAAGACCATGACGGTCGTCCGCGACGGGAAGACGATCAAGACCCTCCCGATCACCGCGGGCGCCCCGTCCACCACCACGTACAACGGCCAGATGGTCATCAGCGAGAAGTACGAGGTGACCCGGATGAACGGCGCGACCGTCGGCTTCGGCGGCGAGTACGACATCAAGGACGTACCGCACGCGATGCGCCTGTCCACCTCGGGCACCTTCGTCCACGGCAACTACTGGGCGTCGCCGGGCACCTTCGGCTCGGCCAACGTCAGCCACGGCTGCGTCGGCCTGCGCGACGTGCGCGGCGCGTACGACGGCTCGATGCCCGCCGCCTGGTTCTTCGACAACTCGCTCGTCGGTGACGTGGTCGTCGTGAAGAACTCCAAGGACAAGCAGATCCAGCCGGACAACGGCCTCAACGGCTGGAACATGCCGTGGTCGGAGTGGACCAAGTAGTCGAACGGCGAATTCCGCCCGTGGGGACCGGTGCTGTGACGAACCGCACCGGTCCCCACGGCGTTAACGGCGGCTAACCTGCCCCGTATGACAGTGACTCTCGAAGTTTCCGCGGGCGTCGGCACCCTCCGCCTGGACCGCCCCCCGATGAACGCGCTGGACATCGCCACGCAGGACCGGCTCAAGGAACTCGCCGAGGAGGCCGCGGGCCGCGACGACGTCCGCGCCGTCGTCGTCTACGGCGGCGAGAAGGTGTTCGCCGCCGGCGCGGACATCAAGGAGATGCAGGTCATGGACCACACGGCCATGGTGCTGCGCGGCAAGGCCCTCCAGGACTCCTTCACCGCCGTCGCCCGCATCCCCAAGCCCGTCGTCGCCGCCGTCACCGGCTACGCGCTGGGCGGCGGCTGCGAGCTCGCGCTGTGCGCCGACTTCCGCGTCGCCGCCGACAACGCGAAGCTGGGCCAGCCCGAGATCCTGCTCGGCCTCATCCCCGGCGCGGGCGGCACCCAGCGGCTCGCCCGGCTCATCGGCCCCTCCAAGGCCAAGGACCTCATCTTCACCGGCCGTCACGTCAAGGCCGACGAGGCCCTGGCGATCGGCCTGGTCGACCGGGTCGTCCCCGCCGCCGAGGTGTACGAGCAGGCACACGCCTGGGCCGCGAAGCTCGCCCAGGGCCCGGCGCTCGCGCTGCGCGCCGCCAAGGAGTCCGTGGACGCCGGCCTGGAGACGGACCTGGAGACGGGTCTGGCCGTCGAACGCAACTGGTTCGCCGGCCTGTTCGCCACCGAGGACCGGGAGCGCGGCATGCGCAGCTTCGTGGAGGAGGGCCCGGGCAAGGCCAAGTTCCTCTGACCGCGGCCCCGTTGGGGGCGAAGCCGGCCGGACGGTGGCTCGGCGGGGGAGGGTCCGCCCACCGGGAATTCCACCGTCCGGGTGGTTTAAGGTCTTCTGAGGGAACCGTTGGGACGCCCTGACTCGGCCATCTCCGCGCCTGCGGCGGCGCACAGCGTCACCGCAGGTCAGCGGGGGTGTGGGGGGTCCTCCTTGCCCTTGTCATATGCCTTCGGCGGACCGCGGGGACGCCGGTTCCGCGAAGGCCGTTCCCGCGGAACCGCCCCGCGGACCCCGCCGGACGGCCATGATGGTGGGCATGGCGGGGCTGGATGGTGTGGAGCAACCGTGGCAGCACGGCGGTGTCACCGCGGCGAGACGGGTGCCCTCCGCGGATGACGAACAGGCCCTCAAGGCCCTTGAACTGTACGGCGATCCGACCGTGGAAGAGGTGCGGCTGCCGTCCCGCCCCGAGTCCGCCGCGATCGCCCGCCGGCTCGCCCGGTGCGTCGTCCTGCGCACCTGGTCGCTGGGCCCGCAGATCGCCGAGGACGTCGTCCTCCTCGTCTCCGAACTCGTCGGCAACGCCGTGCGGCACACGGGCGCGCGCGCGTTCGGGCTGCGCATGCACCGCCGCCGGGGTGGCCGGATCCGAGTGGAGGTGCGCGACCCGTCGCGCGGCCTGCCCTGCCTGCTGCCCGTGCGGGGCCTGGACGTCAACGGACGCGGGCTGACCGTCGTCGACAAGCTCTCCGACCGCTGGGGCGTCGACCTCCTGCCGCGCGGCAAGAACACCTGGTTCGAGATGCGGGTCACCGACCGCTGAACGCACAGAAGCCCCCCTGCGCGCCGTCGTGGGGCGCCGCGGGGGGCTTCTGGGTGGGGCGCCGCGGACGGGGAGGGGTGTGTCCGGCGGCGCCGTCGACGACCTGGCCCGGGTCAAGGGGGTCGTGTGCCTTGACTATGGCAGACGGGGGGCCTTGCCACCAAAACCCCAAAGGGGAATATGGGCATACAATTCAGACAATTGCTCGATGATTCCAAGGTGAGATCGGCCACTCACCTGCAAAACCATGAATAAATATTGAATCGATTGAGTACTTCCCGCCCTCGGGGCTTCCGCTTCCGTTCCCCTGTCTGACGTGCGGAAGGCGTGAGGTGCGTCAATCATCATCTTTTGCCGCACACCGCCCTTAAATGGTCGCGTGACCGTGCTCCCGCGTAGACGCTCCCTCGGTCTCGCCGCGGCCGCCCTGCTGGCCGCCCTCGCCGGCTGCTCCGGCGGGCCCGCCGCGACGGAGGCCGCCACACCGCGCCGGACCGCACCGGTGAGCACGGCCCCCGCCGGGCCGGCCGCCCTGCCCGGGATGCCGCCCCCGCTCGACCCCCGCGACGTCTACGCGGCCGACCGCCCCAACCGGCTCTCCCCGGTGGTCAGGGACTTCCCCTCCCGCGTGTACGTCCCCAACACCCTCTCCGACACGGTCTCCGTCATCGACCCCGAGACGTACCGGGTCGTCGACACGATCCCGGTCGGCAAGCACCCCCAGCACGTTGTCCCCTCCTGGGACCTCAAGACCCTCTGGGTCAACAACAACCAGGGCCACACCCTCACCCCCATCGACCCCCGCACGGGGAAGCGCGGCAAGGACGTCGAGGTCCACGACCCGTACAACCTCTACTTCACGCCCAACGGCAGGTACGCCGTCGTCATGGCCTCCCTCGACCGGGAGCTCGTCTTCCGCGACCCGCACACGATGGAGCGCCGCCACACCGAACCCGTCCCCTGCTACGGGGTCAACCACGCCGACTTCTCCGCCGACGGCCGCTACTTCATCGTCTCCTGCGAGTTCTCCGGCGAACTGCTGAAGGTCGACACCGAGAGGATGAAGGTCGTCGCCCGGCGAAAGCTCCCCTTCGACGGGGCCATGCCGCAGGACGTGAAGCTCTCACCGGACGGGAAGACCTTCTACGTCGCCGACATGACGGCCCACGGCATGTGGGCCCTCGACGGCGACGCCTTCACCGCCCCCCGCCTCCTGCCCACCGGCAAGGGCTGCCACGGCCTGTACGTCTCCCGCGACTCCAAGGAGATGTACATCCCCAACCGCGGCGAGGGCTCCGTCTCCGTCTTCGACTTCGCCCGGAACCGGCTGACGAAGAAGTGGTGGCTCCCGGGCGGCGGCTCCCCGGACATGGGCGGCGTCTCGGCCGACGGCAAGGTCCTGTGGCTGTCCGGGCGGTACGACTCCGAGGTGTACGCCATCGACACGACCACCGGCAGGCAGCTCGCCCGCATCCCCGTCGGCGGCGGCCCCCACGGCCTGGCGGTCTACCCCCAGCCCGGCCGCTACTCCCTGGGCCACACCGGCGTGTTCCGGTGACCTCCGGGTCCGTTCCGCCCCCCGGGGCGCCTCAGCCCGCGACGAGCAGGGCCTCCGCGCACACCGGACGGTAGCCGGCCGCCTGGAACGTCCGTACGCTGCGGGCGTTGCCCGGCGACTGCTGCGCCCACACGTGGCCGGCCGGCACCAGGTGGCGCGCCGCCAGGGCCAGGTGCACGCCCAGGCCCCGCCCCCGCGCCTCCTCGTCCAGTTCGACGGCCGCCTCCCACCGGCCCGCGACGGAGCGCCCCAGGACGAGGAGCCCGCCGTCCGTCCGCCACACCCGCACGTCGTCGCGGTACTTCCGGGCCCGCACCACCCGCGGGTGCTCCGGGTCCTCGATCTCCCGCAGCGGCACGGGCGGCCCGCCCGGGAGCGCCGGCGCCACGGTCAGCAGGTCGACCGTGCCCATCGACCGGCCCGTGCGGCGGATCAGCGACGCCAGGAACAGCGGGTTCATCGACGCGGCCAGCGGGTCGTCGCCGGCGGCGGCCAGCTCGGCGCGGATCCACTCCGGGTCCTCGTCGAGGAAGACCACCGAATGCGCCGTGAAGGCCAGCACCCCCGCGTCGCGCCGGCTCGGCTGCGGGACGATCACCGTCGAACCGTCCGGCGGCGGGAACCCGCCGTGCGCCGCAGCCTCCAGGATCCGTGCCACCTCGCCGCTCATGCCCCCATCGTCACCCATGGCCCACCGCGTCCGGCGATCACCCCTGCCGATACCCTTGCGGCCGTAGTACAGAGAGACGAAGGGGTGGAGCGATGGCGGACATCGAGTCTGCGCGCAAGGCTTTCGACCGTTACGACGTGAACGGCGACGGGTTCATCACGGCCGCGGAGTACAAGAGCGTCATGGCGCAGCTGGGGGACTTCCACGTCACCGAGCCGGTCGCCCAGGCGGTCATCAACGCCCAGGACGGCAACGCCGACGGCCTGCTGAGCTGGGACGAGTTCTGGGCGCACCTCAACAGGGCCTGAGCCGCCCGCACACGCCCGAGGGGGCGTCACCCGCGACCCGCGGCGGTGACGCCTCCTCGGCGTGTCCTCGAAGGACCCCGATCCCCCGTGCGCCCTCGCAGCGCCCCCGGCGCGTGCCGGTGCGGGTGCTCAGCACTCGATGATGTTCACCGCGAGCCCGCCGCGCGCGGTCTCCTTGTACTTGACCGACATGTCCGCGCCGGTCTCCTTCATCGTCTTGATGACCTTGTCGAGGGAGACCTTGTGGCTGCCGTCGCCGCGCATCGCCATCCGCGCCGCCGTCACGGCCTTCACGGCGGCCATGCCGTTGCGCTCGATGCACGGGATCTGCACGAGCCCGCCGACCGGGTCGCAGGTCAGGCCCAGGTTGTGCTCCATGCCGATCTCGGCGGCGTTCTCCACCTGCTCGGGGGAGCCGCCCAGGACCTCGGCGAGCGCGCCCGCCGCCATCGAGCAGGCCGAACCGACCTCGCCCTGGCAGCCGACCTCGGCGCCGGAGATCGACGCGTTCTCCTTGAACAGCATGCCGACCGCGCCCGCCGCGAGGAGGAACCGCACGACGCCGTCCTCGTCGGCGCCCGGCACGAAGTTCACGTAGTAGTGCAGCACCGCCGGGATGATGCCCGCCGCGCCGTTCGTCGGGGCGGTGACGACCCGGCCGCCGGCGGCGTTCTCCTCGTTGACCGCCATCGCGTACAGGGTGATCCACTCCATGGCGAGGGCCTGCGGGTCGCCCTCGGAGCGCAGCTTGCGGGCCGTGGTCGCGGCGCGACGGCGGACCTTCAGGCCGCCCGGCAGGATGCCCTCGCGGGACATGCCGCGGTCGACGCACTCCCGCATGACCCGCCAGATCTCCAGCAGCCCGGCGCGGATCTCCTCCTCCGTGCGCCACGCCTTCTCGTTCTCCAGCATCAGCGCGGAGATCGACAGGCCGGTCTCGCGGGTGAGGCGCAGCAGCTCGTCGCCCGTGCGGAACGGGTACTTCAGGACCGTGTCGTCGAGCTTGATCCGGTCCGCGCCGACCGCGTCCTCGTCGACGACGAACCCGCCGCCCACCGAGTAGTACGTCTTCTCCAGCAGCGTCGCGCCCTCGGCGTCGTACGCCCACAGGGTCATGCCGTTGGCGTGGTAGGGGAGCGCCTTGCGGCGGTGCAGGACCAGGTCCTCGTCGAAGTCGAAGCCGATCCCGTGGGTGCCGAGCAGGTCGATCCGCCCGCTCGCCTTGATCCGCTCGACCCGGTCGTCGGCGGTCTCCACGTCGACCGTGCGGGGCGAGTCCCCCTCCAGGCCCAGCAGGACGGCCTTGGGCGTGCCGTGGCCGTGGCCGGTCGCGCCCAGCGAGCCGTACAGCTCGCACCGCACCGAGGCCGTGGAGGCGAGCAGCCCCTCGTTCTTCAGGCGGCGCGCGAACATCCGGGCCGCCCGCATGGGGCCGACCGTGTGGGAGCTGGACGGCCCGATGCCGATCGAGAACAGGTCGAAGACCGAGATGGCCACGGGAGGACTCCTTGGTGGTAGACGCCGCTGTCTGCCGGTGGGTGGTGCAGGGAGGGGCTGGGGTGGTGCGGTGGACATGGGACGGGGCACCGCACCCACTCGTCTCCAGTGTGCGCGGTGCCCCGCAATGTGGTCTGTAACGTACCTAACGCCGACAGGGCGCCGGGTATGCCTACAGGCCGGGGTAAAGCGGGTGCTTGGCCGCGAGGGCCGTGACCCGGGCCTTCAGCGCCTCCGCGTCGTACGACGGCTTCAGCGCCTCGGCGATGATGTCGGCGACCTCGGTGAAGTCCTCGGTCCCGAAGCCCCGCGTGGCCAGCGCCGGGGTGCCGATGCGCAGGCCCGAGGTGACCATCGGGGGCCGCGGGTCGTTCGGGATGGCGTTCCGGTTGACCGTGATGCCGATCCCGTGGAGGCGGTCCTCGGCCTGCTGGCCGTCGAGCTCGCTGTTGCGCAGGTCGACCAGGACGAGGTGCACGTCCGTGCCGCCGGACAGGACGGAGACGCCCGCCTCGGCGACGTCGGCGCGGACCAGGCGCTCCGCGAGGATCTTCGCGCCCTCCAGGGTGCGCTGCTGGCGCTCCTTGAACTCCTCGCTGGCCGCGACCTTGAAGGAGACCGCCTTCGCCGCGATGACGTGCTCCAGCGGGCCGCCCTGCTGACCGGGGAAGACCGCGGAGTTGATCTTCTTGGCGAGCTCGGCGGTCGACAGGATGACGCCGCCGCGCGGGCCGCCCAGCGTCTTGTGGGTGGTCGTGGTGACCACGTGGGCGTGCGGCACCGGGTTCGGGTGGAGCCCGGCCGCGACGAGGCCCGCGAAGTGGGCCATGTCGACCATCAGGTAGGCGCCGACCTCGTCGGCGATCCGGCGGAACGCCGCGAAGTCGAGCTGGCGCGGGTACGCGGACCAGCCGGCGACGATCAGCTTCGGCTTGGACTCCTTGGCGAGGCGCTCGACCTCGGCCATGTCGACCTGGCCCGTCGCGTCGTCGACGTGGTACGCGACGACGTTGTAGAGCTTGCCGGAGAAGTTGATCTTCATGCCGTGGGTCAGGTGCCCGCCGTGGGCGAGGTTCAGACCCATGATCGTGTCACCCGGCTGCAGCAGGGCGAACATCGCCGCGGCGTTGGCCTGCGCGCCGGAGTGCGGCTGCACGTTGGCGTGCTCGGCACCGAACAGCGCCTTGATGCGGTCGATGGCGATCTGCTCGACCACGTCGACGTGCTCGCAGCCGCCGTAGTACCGGCGGCCGGGGTAGCCCTCGGCGTACTTGTTGGTGAGGACGGAGCCCTGGGCCTCCATGACCGCGACCGGAGCGAAGTTCTCCGAGGCGATCATCTCCAGGGTGTTCTGCTGGCGGCGGAGCTCGGCGTCGACGGCGGCGGCGACGTCCGGGTCCAGCTCGTGGAGGGGGGTGTTCAGAAGCGACATCACGCGGTCCCTACGGGTGTGGGTGTCGGGCTGGTCAGCCGGCGAACTCGGTGTACTCGTCGGCGGAGAGCAGGTCCTCCGGCTCCTGGGCGACGCGCACCTTGAACAGCCAGCCGTCCTCGAACGGCGCGCTGTTCACCAGGGAGGGGTCGTCCACGACCGCCTGGTTCGCCTCGACGACCTCGCCGGTGACCGGCGAGTACAGGTCGCTGACGGACTTGGTGGACTCCAGCTCGCCGCAGGTCTCGCCCGCGGTGACGGTGGCGCCGACCTCCGGAAGCTGGACGTACACGACGTCGCCCAGGGCGTTCGCCGCGTGCTCCGTGATGCCGACCGTCGCGACGCCGTCCTCGGCGGGCGACAGCCACTCGTGCTCCTTGCTGTAGCGCAGCTGCTGGGGGTTGCTCATGGTCTGAATTCTCCTGTACGGGCGTGCGTGGTGGTGAACGGGGGAGGGGTGTGCGGGATCACGTCCGGCGCCGCGGGCGGACCGCTCGCGAGCGTGTCACTTCCGACGCTTGTAGAACGGCAGCGCCACGACTTCGTACGGCTCGTGGGTGCCGCGGACGTCGACGCCCACGCCGGGCGTGCCCGGCGCGGCGTGCTCCGCGTCCACGTACGCCATGGCGATCGGCTTGCCCAGGGTCGGCGACGGGGCGCCCGAGGTGACCTCGCCGACCACCCGGCCGTCGGCGACCACGGCCATCCCGGCGCGCGGCACGCGGCGGCCCTCGGCGACCAGGCCGACCAGCTTGCGCGGCGGCGCGGTCGCGGCGCGCGCGGCGGCCTCCTCCAGCGCGGCGCGGCCCACGAAGTCGCCGGCCTTCTCGAACTTCACGACCCGACCCAGACCCGCGTCGAAGGGGGTCAGCCCGGTCGTCAGCTCGTGCCCGTACAGCGGCATGCCCGCCTCCAGGCGCAGCGTGTCCCGGCAGGACAGGCCGCACGGGATCAGCCCGACGCCCTCGCCCGCCCCGGTCAGCGCCTTCCACAGCCCCTCGGCGTGCTCGGGCGCCACGAACAGCTCGAAGCCGTCCTCGCCGGTGTAGCCGGTCCGGGCGATCAGCGCCGGGACGCCGGCGACCGTGCCGGGCAGGCCCGCGTAGTACTTCAGGCCGTCCAGGTCCGCGTCGGTGAGCGACTTCAGGACGCCGGGGGACTCCGGGCCCTGGACGGCGATCAGCGCGTACGCGTCGCGGTCGTCGCGGACCTCGGCGTCGAAGCCGGCCGCGCGCCCGGTCAGCGCGTCCAGCACCACCTGGGCGTTGGAGGCGTTGGCGACGACCATGTACGTGTGCTCCTGGAGCCGGTACACGATCAGGTCGTCGAGGATGCCGCCGTCCTCCCGGCAGATCATCGTGTAGCGGGCGCGGCCCACGCCGACACCGCCGATGTCGCCGACCAGGGCGTAGTCGAGGAGGTCCGCCGCCTGCGCGCCGGTGACGGTGATCTCACCCATGTGGGAGAGGTCGAACAGACCGGCCCGGGTGCGGACGGCGGTGTGCTCGTCGCGCTCGCTGCCGTACCGCAGCGGCATGTCCCAGCCGGCGAAGTCGGTCATGGTGGCGCCCAGCGCGCGATGCAGCGCATCGAGGGCCGTGCGGCGGGGGGAAGTGCTCATGGAAGGGCTCCCAGGTCCGGGGCATGGGTGGCGAGGACGGTCCTCCCCATCTGTCATCGGAACCTGAGAGGTTCGCCGTGACCCCTTCCGGGGGCGCGGCTTGCACCTTGGGTGGAGCCCGCCCCGGCGGTGCGGGGAGCGGCTCGCTTTTCAGATCTGCCTCATCCGTGCGGTGCGGGGCCTGAGAGATTCAAGGGAGGGACTTGCTCCTTCGGCGCCCGGGCCGTCGCCGGCCCGGGACTCTCCCGCACGGATTCGAGCGGCCTGTATGCGGTTGTCGGCGCGCACATCATTGCACGGGGGCCCGGAGAGGAAAACCTCGGCTTGTCGGCAAATCGCTTGTGTCCCATTACTGTTTCTTTACACTTCTTGGGCAGGCTGGGGGGAGCCGAGCTCGGGAGGGGCCATGATGTCGCAGCGGTCCGGCGCGTACGCCACGACCGCGGGGGTGCCGGCGCCGCCGGCGCTGCCCGCCCGCACGGCCGCGCTCCCGGTCCTGCGCGACCTCCGCGCCCGCGGCGGGCGGGTCCCGCGCGAGCTGGCCTTCGCCGAGGCCGACGTGGTCGTCGTCTCCGGTCTGCCCGGCAGCGGCAAGTCCACTCTCATCCGGCGGATCGCCCCCGGCCGCGCCGTCGACTCCCAGGACACCCGCGAGCGCTGGGAGGGCCGCGTGCCGCGCCTCCTGCCGTACGCCCTCTACCGGCCCCTCGTCCGCGCCGCCCACTACGCCGGCCTGCGGGCCCGGCTGCGCTCCGGCCACGGCGTCGTCGTCCACGACTGCGGCACGCAGTCCTGGGTGCGCCGCTGGCTCGCCCGCGAGGCCCGCCGCCGGGGCGGCACGCTGCACCTGCTGCTCCTCGACGTCGACCCCGACACCGCCCGCGAGGGCCAGCGGGAGCGGGGGAGGGGCGTCTCCGCGTACGCCTTCGCCCGGCACCGCAGAGCCGTCGGCCGGCTCGTCCGCGACGCCGAGCGGGGCGTCCTGCCCGGCGGCTGCGGCTCCGCCGTCCTCCTCGACCGCGCGGCGGCCACGGCCCTGGCCCGCATCCGCTTCCTCTGATCCGCCGGCGCCGGCCCGTCCCCCGCCCGCGCTAGGGTGCTGCGGCACGCACCGGAAGAACCGGGGAAGGACGCAGGGGACACCGTGGACACCGCACCCGCCGCAGTCGACACCGCATGGCCCTCCAACGAACTGGAGGAGGTCCTGTCCGCCTCCCTCGGCCAGAGCGCCTCCGGCGCCCGCATCGTCGAGGTCCTCGGCCGCAGCCTCGTCTGGGTGCCCCTGCCCAGGGGCGGCTCCCCGGACGGCGCCGGCCCCGGCGCCCCCGGCCTCGACCTGCCCACGCTGGAGCTCGACGGCCTGCCGTACGTCCCGGTGTTCACCTCCGAGAGCCAGTTCCGCGCCTGCGCCGGCGGCCACATGGCGTACGCCGTCGCCCCCGCCGTCGAGTTCGCCCGCGGCCTGCCGCCGCAGCTCGGCCTCGCCCTCAACCCCGGCGGCACCGTCGGCGCGCCCCTCCCGCCGCCCGCCGTCGCCGAGCTGTGCCGCACCGGTCGCGGCCCCCTCGAAGGGCCGGCCTCCGGCGCCCGCGTCCGGCTGTTCGAGCCGGACTGGCAGGACGACCCCGTCGACTTCCTCTCCGCCGCGAGCGCCGAGTTCGGCGCGACCGGGGTGGTCCTCACCGCCCGGCGCGCCCTGGCCAGCATCGAGGGCGAGCCGCCCACCCTCTTCGTCGGCGTCCAGCTCTCCTCCTGGGAGGACGCCGACCGCGCCGCCCCCATGGACGCCCTCGGCCGGGCCCTGGGCGCCGTCCCCGTGCCGTGGCCGGTCAACCTGGTCCTCCTCGACGTCGCCCGGGACCCCGTCGGCGACTGGATGCTCGAGAAGGTGCGCCCCTTCTACCGCCGCGAACACGGCTCCTGACCGGGCGCGCCCTTAAGCTGGACCGGAAGTCTGCGAACGAGGGGCGGGATCAGGTGAGCGCGTCAGGCACCGCGGCGGGCAGTGGGGCGTCCCCTGGTGGAGCGCAGCCGGGACCTCACGGAGAGGTCGAGCACATGCTGCGGCAGGTCTCCCCCGGGCGCTACGACGCCTACGAGGCGCTGCTCCACGCCCTCGCCGGGAGCCAGGTGTGGATGCTGCTCTGGCACGGCCAGGCCGGCTCCCCCGACGCCCAGTACGGGAACATGGAGGTCGACGGCCTCGGCTACGCCCCGTGCGTCACCTCCGCCCAGGAGCTCGCCGCCTCCGGCTGGAACCGCGCCCACGAGGTCGTCGCCGTCCGCGACGTGGCCCGCGCCCTCTACCCCGACCGGTGGGGCATCTGGCTCAACCCGCACGCCCCCGGCGGCGGCGTCGGCATCCCCTGGCCCGACCTGCGCCGGATCGCCACCGGCCTGGACCGCATGCCCGCCGGCCCGCTCCGGCTCTCCGAGCCCGCCATCGAGCTGCCGCAGTTCTACGCCCTGCTCACCCAGAACGCCCACCGCACCCCCGCCGTCCGCTCCCTGCGCCGCGCCTGGGTGCAGCCGGCCCTCGGCACGCCGTACCTCGCCATCGGCCTCGACCTCTACGACACGGGCCAGGCGTCCGTCGACGCGGTCCGCGCGATGATGCAGCAGTCCGTCGCGGCCGTCCCGGACGGGCTGCCCGTGTCGACGGTCGCCATGTCCGACGGGTACGACCCGGTCGCGATGTGGCTGCGCGCCAACGCCCGCCCCTTCTACGACCGCGAGGCCCACCTCCCCCCGCCGCGGCGCGGGACCGCCGCCTACGGCTACCCGCAGCAGGGCTGAGCTGCCGTCCGGCGGCTCCCGCCGAACTCCCCCGTGTGACGGGGGTGTTAACTCCGACAGGGGGCTTGTCCGGGATGGGGACGGTTTGGTGACTGTCCGGGTCTCGACTAGGTATCACCGCTATCCGGACTGTTCTCCGGGATGCCGCCCGTGGGTAGTGTTCGGCCGGTCAAGACCTCATTCACTAGGCCAGACCAGGGGTGGCCCATGCGCATACTCAAGTCCCGTGCGGTCCGGGCGGTCACCGCGGCGCTCGCCGTCGGAATGATCGCGACGGGCTGCGCCAGCGAACGCGGCAAGGACGGCGACAAGGGCGGCGACAAGGACACGTTCGTGTTCGCCGGCGCCGGTGACCCGGGGTCGCTCGACCCGGCCCTCGCCAGCGACGGCGAAACGTTCCGCGTGACCCGCCAGGCCTTCGAGGCGCTGCTGGAGCACGAGTCGGGCGGCACCAAGCTCGTCGGCGGCCTCGCCGAGTCGTGGTCCGGCAACGACGCCGGCACGGTGTGGACGTTCAACCTCCGCAAGGGGGTGAAGTTCCACGACGGCGAGCCGTTCAACGCGGCCGCCGTCTGTGCCAACTACGACCACTGGTTCAACTGGAAGGGCACCTACCAGACCAGCGCGGTCTCGTACTACTGGCAGAAGATCATGGGCGGCTTCGCCAAGAACGAGGACAAGGAAACCCCCAAGGCCAACTACAAGTCCTGCACCGCCAAGGACGAGAACACGGCCGTCATCGAGGTCCACGAGCCCTCCGCCAACCTGCCGGGCGGCTTCTCCCTCCAGGCGCTGGCGATCCACTCGCCGAAGGCGATCAAGGAGTACGCGAAGCAGGCCGTGAGCGGCAAGGGCGACGCCATCACGTACCCCAAGTACAGCCAGGAGGCCGGCACGGTCGCCGGCACCGGCCCGTACAAGATCGTGAAGTGGAACAAGGGCAACAAGGAAGTCACCCTTGAGCGCTTCGACGACTACTGGGGCGAGAAGGCCAAGGTGAAGAACCTGGTCTTCCGCACGATCGCCACCGAGGAGGGCCGCCGCCAGGCCCTGCAGGCCGGCGACGTCCACGGCTACGACTTCGTGTCGCCCGCCGACGTGAAGACCCTGGAGCAGGGCGGCTTCCAGGTGCCGACGCGTGACGTCTTCAACCTCTTCTACGTGGGCATGACCCAGGAGAAGAACCCGGCGCTGAAGAAGCTCGAGGTCCGCCAGGCCATCGCGCACGCCATCGACCGGGAGAACCTGGTCAAGACCCAGCTGCCCGAGGGCGGCAAGGTCGCCACGCAGTTCATGCCCGACACGGTCGCCGGCTGGTCCGACAAGGTGAAGACGTACTCGCACGACACCAACAAGGCCAAGCAGCTGCTGGCCGCCGCCGGCGAGTCCAAGCTGAAGGTCGAGTTCTGCTACCCGACCGAGGTCACCCGGCCCTACATGCCGGCCCCGCAGGACATGTTCGAGCTGATGAAGGCCGACCTGGAGAAGGCCGGCATCACCGTCACCCCGAAGCCCCTGAAGTGGGCCCCGGACTACGTGGACGCCACCGAGGCGGGCGCCTGCGCCCTGCACATGCTCGGCTGGACCGGTGACTTCAACGACGGCTACAACTTCATCGGCACCTGGTTCGCCAAGTACGACAAGCAGTGGGGCTTCAAGGAGGCCAAGGTCTTCGACGCGGTGAACGCGGGCTCCAAGGTGGGCGACCCGGCCCAGCGCGTCGGGGCGTACAAGAAGGCCAACGAGGCGATCATGGAGTACCTGCCGGGCCTCCCGATCTCCTCCTCCCCGCCGGCGATCGCGTTCGCCAAGGACGTCAACCCGCCGAAGGTCTCCCCGCTGACGCAGGAGTACTTCTCCGAGGTCTCCTTCAAGTAACCGCATCCGCACGCGGGGTCCGCCCGGCCACAGCACTGCGTGGCCGGGCGGACCCGCTTCTGACGTACACGCAAGAAAGGGGCATGCGGGGTGCTGCGACTCGTCGTACGAAGACTGCTACAGCTCATACCCACCCTGCTCGGCCTGTCGGTTCTCCTCTTCCTCTGGCTGAACCGGCTGCCCGGCGGACCCGCCTCGGCGATCCTGGGCGAACGGGCGACACCCACCGAAGTGGCGCGGATCAACCGGGCCCTGGGCCTCGACCAGCCGGTCTGGGTGCAGTACGGCCGCTTCCTCAAGCGTGTCGTCCAGCTCGACCTGGGCACCTCGACCAAGACCGGCCAGCCGGTGTGGGACGAGTTCGCCCTGCGCTTCCCGGCCACCGTGGAGCTGAGCCTCGCGGCGATGCTCATCGCCGTCGTCGTCGGCATCCCGCTCGGCTACCTCGCGGCCAGGCGCCGCGGCGGCTGGCTGGACGTGGCCTCCGTCTCCGGCTCGCTGGTCGGCATCTGCGTCCCGGTCTTCTTCCTCGCCCTCATCCTGAAGGGGATCTTCGCCGTCAACCTCGGCCTCTTCCCCAGCTACGGGAGGCTGTCGACCGGTCTCGACGCCACCGAGGTCACCGGCTTCGCCGTCCTCGACGGCCTCCTCACCGGCGAGTTCGACGCGACGTGGGACGCGCTGGTCCACCTGACGCTGCCGGCCGTCACCCTCGCCTCCATCCCGCTCGCCGTCATCGTCCGGATGACCCGCGCCAGCGTCCTGGAGGTCCTCGGCGAGGACTACGTCCGCACCGCCGAGTCCAAGGGCCTGGAGAAGAACACCGTCCGCGTCCGCCACGTGCTGCGCAACGCGCTGCTGCCGGTGGTGACCGCGGTCGGCCTGCTCACCGGCTCCCTCCTGTCGGGCGCGGTCCTCACCGAGTCCGTCTTCGCCTTCGGCGGCATCGGCTCCTTCATCAAGGACGCGATCGACGCCCGCGACTACCCGGTGCTCGTCGGCTTCATCATGTTCATCGCGATGGTGTACGTCGTCATCAACCTGCTGGTGGACCTGGCGTACAGCCTCATCGACCCGAGAGTGCGGGTGAACTGACGTGTCCACCAAGACGGACAAGATCGACCGCCTCGCGGAACTCACCCAGGCGAACGAGACGACGACCGGCGCCAGCCTGTGGCGCGAGGCGTTCCGCCGCCTCAAGTCCAGCAAGATGGCCGTCATCGGCGCCGCGATCATCGCCCTCTTCGTCGTCGTCGCCGTCGTGGGCCCGTGGCTCGCGCCGCACGCCCCGACCGCGCAGTCCTGGCGCGGGGAGGTCTTCCCCAACCAGGGCAGGTTCGTCGGAGCCCGCGGGGAGAACTGGTTCGGCCTGGACCACCTGGGCCGCGACATCTTCTCCCGGATGCTCGTCGGCGCCCGCCAGACGCTCCTCGTCGGTGTCGTGTCGATGCTCATCGGCCTGGTCGTCGGCGCCCTGATCGGCATGCTGTCCGGTGCCGCCGCCACCCTCGGCGGCAAGGCGGGCCGCCGGGTCGACACGGTCGTCATGCGCTTCATCGACATCCTGCTGTCGCTGCCGTCGCTGCTGCTCGCCGTCTCCGTCGCGGCCGTCATGGGCCAGTCCCTGACCACCGTGATGATCGCCGTCGGCGTCGTCCAGATCCCGGTCTTCGCCCGGCTGCTGCGCGGCTCGATGCTCGCCCAGGGCGGCTCCGACTACGTCCTGGCGGCCAAGGCCCTCGGCGTGCGCCGGAAGCGGATCGTCCTCACGCAGATCCTGCCGAACTCGCTCAGCCCCGTGATCGTCCAGGCGACCCTCAGCCTCGCCACCGCGATCATCGAGGCCGCCGCCCTGTCCTACCTGGGCCTCGGCAACCCCGACCCGGCCGTCCCCGAGTGGGGCGTGATGCTCTCCCAGGCGCAGCGGTTCTTCGACAACGCGCCGATGATGGCCGTCTACCCGGCGGTCGGGATCATCATCACCGCCCTCGGCTTCACCCTGCTCGGCGAGGCCATGCGCGAAGCCCTCGACCCGAAGCTGCGAGGCTGATCTGCCATGCCACTGCTCTCTGTGGACGAACTCACCGTCACCTTCGGCGGACGCGGACGCACCCCCTCCCGGGCGGTCGACGGGGTCTCCTTCACCGTCGACCAGGGCCAGGTGGTCGGCCTGGTCGGCGAGTCCGGCTGCGGCAAGTCCGTGACCTCCCTCGCCCTGATGGGCCTCCTCCCGCGCAAGGGCGTCACCGTCGGCGGGCGCGCCGTGTTCGACGGCGAGGACCTGCTCGCCATGGGCCCGAAGAAGATCCGGGACATGCGCGGCAGCAAGCTCGCGATGATCTTCCAGGACCCGCTGTCCTCGCTGAACCCGGTCATCCCGATCGGCGTGCAGGTCACCGAGATCCTCCAGCGGCACCGGGGCCTGAAGGGCGAGGCCGCCCGCAAGGAGGCCGCGCACCTGCTCGACCGGGTCGGCATCCCCGATCCGCGGCGGCGGCTCAAGGAGTACCCGCACCAGCTCTCCGGCGGCATGCGGCAGCGCGCCCTCATCGCCATGGCCGTGGCGTGCGCGCCCCGGCTGCTGATCGCCGACGAGCCGACGACCGCGCTCGACGTGACGATCCAGGCGCAGATCCTGGAGCTGCTGAAGGAACTCGTGGACGAGGAGGGCACCGCCCTGCTGATGATCACCCACGACCTGGGGGTCGTCGCCGGGCTGTGCGACCAGGTGAACGTGTTGTACGCGGGGAAGGCGGTGGAGTCGGCGGGCCGTCGCGAGCTGTTCGCCCACCCGACGCACCCGTACGCGCACGGGCTCCTCGGCTCCATCCCGCGCCTGGACGCCCCCCGGGGGGAGCCGCTCAACCCGATCCGCGGCTCCATCAACGACAAGATCGCCTGGGCGGACGGCTGCGCGTTCGCGCCGCGCTGCGACTTCTACACCCTGGAGTGCCTCACCGGCACGCCCCTGCTGACCGAGCCGCGCGCCGAGGGCCACCGGGTGCGCTGCGTCAACCCCGTCCTGCCCGACGCACCGGCTGAGGAGGTACCGGCATGAGCCTGCTCGAACTGGACGGTGTGAAGGTCCACTTCCCCGTCAAGAAGGGCCTCCTCTTCGACCGCACGGTCGGCCACGTGTACGCCGTCGACGGCGTCTCGCTGAAGGTCGAGGCAGGGCAGACGTACGGCCTGGTCGGCGAGTCCGGCTGCGGCAAGACGACGCTGGGCCGGGCGGTCCTGCGGCTGGTCGACGTCACGGACGGCGAGGTCGTCTTCGACGGCACCGACCTGGCGAAGCTGCCCGAGGAGGAGATGCGGAAGTTCCGCCGCCGCCTCCAGATGGTCTTCCAGGACCCGCTGGGCAGCCTGAACCCGCGCCAGAACATCGAGTCGATCCTCTCCGAGGGCATGCTCGCGCACGGCATCGGGGCGAACCAGGAGGAGCGCCGCGAGAAGATCAAGGCGATCCTGCAGCGGGTCGGCCTCCCGGCGAACGCCCTGTCGCGGTACCCGCACGAGTTCTCCGGCGGCCAGCGCCAGCGCATCGGCATCGCCCGGGCGCTGGTGCTGGAGCCGGACGTCATCATCTGCGACGAGCCGGTGTCGGCCCTGGACGTGTCGATCCAGGCCCAGGTCATCAACCTGCTGGAGGAGCTCCAGGAGCAGTTGGGCCTCACCTACCTGGTGATCGCCCACGACCTGGCCGTCGTCCGGCACATCTCGGACGTCATCGGCGTCATGTACCTGGGCTCCCTGGTGGAGGAGGCGCCGAGCGACGCGCTGTACGCGGCGCCGAAGCACCCGTACACCAAGGCCCTGATGTCGGCCGTCCCCGTGCCGGACCCGGAGGTGGAGGACCGCCGCGAGCGCATCCTCCTCCACGGCGACCTGCCGTCCCCCGCCAACCCGCCGACGGGCTGCCGCTTCCACACCCGCTGCCCCTGGGCCCGGCCCCGGTGCGGGGAGGAGCGCCCCGTGCTGGCGGACGTGGGCGGCGGCCACAAGGTGGCCTGCCACTTCGCCGCGGAGATCGAGTCCGGCGACCTGCCCCTGACCCGGCCCACGGGCGTGGAGGCGGTCGTGGGCGCGGCCCCGTCCCCGGCGGAGCCGCCGGAGGGCGTCGCGAAGGCGCCGTAGCCCGCCGCGGACGGCCCCGTACTGGACCTTGCGACGGACGGCCCCGTACCGGACCCCGCCGCGGACCGGGACCGGTACGGGCCGGGATCGGTACGGGCCGGGGCCGGTACGGGGCCGGTGGCGTACCGCGCGGGGCGGTTCACCGCCGGCGGGGCGCGCGGGGTAGAACAGTGCGGTGCTCCAGGACCTGTTCACGCCCTCCGTCCTCCACGCCCTCGAACTGGCGGGCATCTTCGTCTTCGCCATCTCCGGCGCGCTCCTCGCCGTGCGGAAGAACTTCGACGTCTTCGGCATGGCCGTCCTCGCCGAGGTCACCGCGCTGGGCGGCGGGCTCTTCCGCGACCTGGTCATCGGAGCGGTGCCCCCCGCCGCCTTCACCGACCTCGGGTACTTCGTCATGCCGCTGGTCGCCACGGTGCTGGTCTTCTTCCTCCACCCCGTCGTCGAGCGCACCCAGGCGGCGGTGAACGTCTTCGACGCCGCCGGGCTGGGGCTGTTCTGCGTGGCCGGGACGACCAAGGCGTACGAGTACGGGCTCGGCCTGACGCAGTCGGCCGTCCTGGGCATGGCGACCGCCGTCGGCGGCGGCGTCCTGCGCGACGTCCTGGCGAACGAGGCCCCCTCGCTGCTGCGCTGGGACCGCGACCTGTACGCCGTCCCGGCCATCGTCGGCTCGACCATGGTCGTGCTGTTCATCCGCTTCGAGGCGCTGAACCCCTTCACCAGCGGCATCGCCGCGCTCTCCGCGTTCGCCCTGCGCCTGCTCGCGCTGCGCTACCGCTGGCGGGCGCCGCGCGCCTGGAACCGGCGCTCCACGGCGGTCGAGGAACCCGCACACAAAGCTACCGCTTAGTATTTTGCTGTTGTACCGTTCTGGCCATGGACAGCAGCCAGTTCGACCGCGACACCGCGGTGACCCTCCGCGCGCCGGGCGTCTACGACACGGACCTCTCCGCCGACTGGACGATCTTCGGTGTCGTCAACGGCGGCTACCTGCTCGCCCTGCTGGGCCGCGCCCTCGGCGACGCCCTGCCGCACCCGCACCCCTTCTCGGTGTCGGCCCACTACCTGGCGCCCTCGCTCCCCGGCCCCGCCGTGATCCGCACCGAGACCGTCCGCGCCGGACGCACCCTCTCGACGGGCCAGGCGTCCCTCTTCCAGTACGCGCAGGACGGCACCGAGACCGAGCGGATCCGCGTCCTCGCCACCTACGGCGACCTCGACGCCCTCCCCGACGACGTGCGCACCAGCGCCAAGCCGCCCGCCATCCCGCCGTACGAGCACTGCTTTGGCCCGGCGGACGCGCCGACGCCGCTGCCCGGCTCCGCCGAGATCACGCGGCTCCTCGACGTCAAGCTCGACCCGGAGACCATCGGCTGGGCGGTCGGCGCCCCCTCCGGCAAGGGCGAGGTCCGCGCCTGGTTCGGGCTCGCGGACGGCCGCGACCCCGACCCGCTGTCCCTCCTCCTGACCGTCGACGCGCTCCCGCCGACCGCCTTCGAACTGGGCCTCAAGGGCTGGACGCCGACCGTCGAACTCACCGTGCACGTCCGCTGCCGTCCCGCGCCGGGGCCGCTGCGCGTCTCGATCACCACGCGCAACCTCGCCGGCGGCTTCCTGGAGGAGGACGCCGAGGTGTGGGACAGCGCCGACCGCCTGGTCGCCCAGTCCCGCCAACTCGCCCGCGCCCCGCGCGGGTCCTGACCCCGGACGCGGCGCCCCGGGGGGTGTGGCGCCCGGGGGAGGGCGGCCGGTCAGTCCAGCCAGTGGCGGCTGCCCAGCGCCACCAGCCGCAGCCGCCGCCGCGCCTCCCCCTCCACCCGCTCCCTGGCGGCCGCGTCCGGCCCGGCCGCCAGGAGCGCGGACGCGGTCGTCACCATGAGGTCGACGTACAGCCGCGCCAGCATCAGCAGGTCGTCCCGCCGCCACTGCGACGCCTCCGGGAGCCGGGCCAACTCGGCGGCAGCCTCCACGGCGAACCGGTCGAGTTCGCCGCCGATGGCGTCCCGCACCGGCCGTACCCCGCCGTGCCGCTCCCGCGCCAGGAACCGGACGTACGCCGGGTGCTCCCGCACCAGCCGGGCGACCAACTCCACCGCCCCCGCGATCCGCTGCTCGCTGTCCACGGTCGCCGCGAGGTTCGCCCGGACCGTCGTGTGCAGGCTGCCCAGCGACTCCTCCACGAGCGCGACGCCCAGATCCGCCATGTCGCGGAAGTGCCGGTAGAACGCGGTCGGCGCGATCCCCGCCGCGCGGGTCACCTCCCGCAGCCCCAGACTGCTCAGGCTCTGTTCCTCCAGCAGGGCCAGCGCCGCGTCCAGCAGCGACTGGCGGGTCCTCTGCTTGCGCGCCTGCCGGACGCCCGTGCCCCCGCTGGTGTGACTCATGCCATGCAGTAAACAGCCGTTCGTCGGGCGCCTCCAGGGGTACGCGTACCTGGACTGACCAGTCAGTGCACAAGTGTCAGCTCCACGAGAGGCAACACGATGCTCTTCCTCGTCGCCGCCCTGCTCCTGTTGGGCACGCTCATGGGCACGGCCGCGTTCGTCCCCCCGTCCGTCACGGCCGCCGGCGCCGCCGCCATCGCCGTGTGGCTGCTCGTCTTCGCCGCCCGCGAGCGCTCCGCCCGCCGGCGCCGGTACTGAAGGGAGGGCGCGCGATGGGCGCGGGGGACGCGGAAGGCGTGAGGGGTGCAAGGGGGCTGAAGGGCGTGGGGGGTGCAAGGGGTGTGAGGGACGTAAAGGACACCGCCGTGCCAGGGCATCGGGACACTGCCGTGTCGCAGCGCCGGGACGCCGCCGTGCCAGGGCACCGGGACGCCGCCGCGTCGCCGCACCGGGACGCCACCGTGCCAAGGCATCGGGACGCCGCCGTGTCGCAGCGCCGGGACGCCGACGGCATGGCCGTCGCCTCCTTCGTCCTCGGTCTCGTCGGCCTCCTCTTCCTCAACCTCCTCCTCGGCCCCACGGCCGTCTGCCTCGCCCTCCTCGCCCTGCGGCGCGGCACCGGGCGCCGCCGTCGCGCCCTGCTCGGCCTGGCCCTCGGAATCGCCGACCTCGCCGTGCTCGCCGCCCTCGTCACCGTGAACGGCACCGTCTCCTGGAACCTCGGCTGACGGCCCGCCGGAGGCGTCGGGAACGACCGGCCGGGCACGCCGCCGCCGGGCGCCCGTCCCGGGCTCGTAGAATCGGGGCACCATGGCTTACCTCGACCACGCCGCGACCACTCCGATGCTCCCGGAGGCGATCGAGGCGATGACCGCCCAGCTCGCCGCCACGGGCAACGCCTCGTCCCTGCACGCCGCCGGGCGCCGGGCCCGCCGCACCGTCGAGGAGGCCCGCGAAACGCTCGCCGAGGCGCTCGGGGCACGCCCCAGCGAGGTCGTCCTCACCTCCGGCGGCACGGAGGCCGACAACCTCGCCGTCAAGGGCCTCTACTGGTCCCGCCGGGCTGCCGACCCGCGCCGCGTCCGCGTCCTCACCAGCCCCGTGGAGCACCACGCCGTGCTCGACGCCGTCCACTGGCTCGGCGAGCACGAGGGCGCCACCGTCGAGTACCTGCCCGTCGACGCGTACGGGCGCGTGCACCCCGACGCGCTGCGCGAGGCCGTCGCCCGCGACCCCGGCAGCGTCGCCCTCGCCACCGTCATGTGGGCCAACAACGAGATCGGCACGATCATGCCGATCGACGAACTGGCCGCCGTGGCGAGCGAGTTCGACGTCCCGCTGCACTCCGACGCGGTCCAGGCCGTCGGCCAGGTCCCGGTCGCCTTCGCCGAATCGGGGCTCGCCGCCATGACCCTCTCCGGCCACAAGATCGGTGGCCCGTACGGCATCGGCGCGCTGCTCCTCGGCCGCGCCCACAACCCCGTCCCCGTCCTCCACGGCGGCGGCCAGGAACGCCACGTCCGCTCCGGCACCCTCGACGTCCCCGCCGTCGCCGCCTTCGCCGTCGCCGCGCGGATCGCCACCGAGCGCCGCGAGCGGTTCGCCCGCGACGTCGGAGCCCTGCGCGACGAACTCGTCGACGCCGTCCGCGCGGCCGTCCCGGACGCCGTCCTCGGCGGCGACCCCCACGACCGGCTCCCCGCCAACGCCCACTTCAGCTTCCCCGGCTGCGAGGGCGACTCGCTGCTGCTCCTCCTCGACGCGCAGGGCATCGAGTGCTCCACCGGCTCCGCCTGCACCGCCGGGGTCGCCCAGCCCAGCCACGTCCTCCTGGCCACCGGCACCGACCCGGACCTGGCCCGCGGCACGCTCCGCTTCACCCTCGGGCACACCTCCACCCGCGCCGACGTCGAGGCCCTCGCCAAGGCGATCGGCCCCGCCGTGGAACGCGCCCGCACGGCCGGCCTCAGCTAGGCCCCTCCCGCCTGCCCGCCCCCGGCCCCCTCCCGCCGGCCCGCCCGCGCCGCGCCCGCCGTGGGCGACGCGGACGGGGCCGGCGACGGGTTCGCCGCGGCCCGCCGGACCAGCTCCATGTACCGGTCCCAGTCCCAGTGCGGCCCCGGGTCGGTGTGGTCCGTGCCCTCCACCTCGACGTGGCCGATGATGTGCTCCCGGTCCACCGGTATGCCGTACCGGGCGCATATGCCCGCCGTCAGCCGCGCCGACGACGCGTACATCGCCGCCGTGAAGTCCTGCGGGCGGTCCACGAACCCCTCGTGCTCGATGCCGATGCTCCGCTCGTTCATCGCGCGGTTCCCCGCGTGGAACGCCACGTCCAGCTCGCGGATCATCTGTGCGACCCGCCCGTCCTTGCCCACCACGTAGTGCGTCGCCGCGCCGTGCCCCGGGTTCTTGAACACGCGCAGCGCCGTCGCGTAGCTGCCCTGCACCACGTGGATCACCACCCGGTCGATGCCGAAGTCGTCCGGTCGGTCCGCCCGCCGCCAGTTCGCCCGCGCCGCCGCCGTCCACTCCGCGCCCGCGTGGTCCAGCTCGCCCTCCACGCGCCTCTTCTCCGTGCCGGGCAGCCGCCACCACAGGTGCCGCAGCTCGTCCCAGCCCAGTACGGCCGCGCCCGCCGCCGCGGCGCCGCCGCCGATCAGCACGGCGCGCCGCCCCACCCGCCGGTTCTCTTCCCCGCCCATGTGTCTGCCCATGTGACGGAGAACGCTTACTCCCGCGACGACGGTTCCCGCGGCCCCGTACCCTGGTAGGGCTATGACTGAGACCTCCCAGCGCCCCCTCCGCGTCCTCGCCGCCATGTCCGGCGGCGTGGACTCCGCCGTCGCCGCCGCCCGCGCCGCCGAGGCGGGCCACGACGTGACGGGGGTGCACCTGGCGCTCTCCGCCAACCCCCAGTCCTTCCGCACCGGCGCCCGCGGCTGCTGCACCGTCGAGGACTCGCGCGACGCCCGCCGCGCCGCCGACGTGATCGGCATCCCCTTCTACGTCTGGGACCTGGCGGAGCGTTTCCGCGAGGACGTCGTGGAGGACTTCATCGCCGAGTACGAGGCGGGCCGCACGCCCAACCCGTGCCTGCGCTGCAACGAGAAGATCAAGTTCGCGGCGCTCCTCGACAAGGCCCTCGCCCTGGGCTTCGACGCCGTCTGCACGGGCCACTACGCCAAGGTCGTCACCCTCGCCGACGGCACCCGCGAGCTCCACCGCGCCTCCGATGCGGCCAAGGACCAGTCGTACGTCCTCGGCGTCCTCGACGAGCGCCAGCTCGCCCACGCCATGTTCCCGCTGGGCGACACGGTCACCACCAAGGACGAGATCCGCGCCGAGGCCGAGCGGCGCGGCCTGGCCGTCGCGAAGAAGCCCGACAGCCACGACATCTGCTTCATCGCCGACGGCGACACGCAGGGCTTCCTCGCCTCCCGGCTCGGCAGGGCCGAGGGCGACATCGTCGACGAGTCCGGCAACCGGCTCGGCAGCCACGACGGCGCGTACGGCTTCACCATCGGCCAGCGCAAGGGCCTGCGCATCGGCCACCCGGCGCCGGACGGCAAGCCCCGCTACGTCCTCGACATCTCGCCGGTGGACAACACCGTCACCGTCGGCCCCGCCGAGGCGCTGGACGTCACCGCGCTCACGGCGGTCAAGCCCCGCTGGTGCGGCCGCGCCCCCGAGGGCCCCGGCACGTACACGGCGCAGCTCCGCGCCCACGGCGGCGAGACGGAGGTGACGGCCGAACTCGTCGAGGGCGAGCTGCGCGTCTCCTTCACCGAGCCGGTCCGCGGCGTCGCGCCGGGCCAGGCGGTCGTCCTGTACGACGGCACCCGCGTCGTCGGCTCGGCCACCATCGCCACGACCACCCGCCGCACGACCGCCGCCGCCCTCTGAGGCCCGTCGGGCGCCTCCGGGGCACCCGACGGAAACCGACCGCGACGGCCGCGCCGGCGCCGCGCGCCCCGCCGCTCGTACGCGAACGGCGTGCCGTCCACGGACGCCGCCCGCCCCACGACGGACGCGGCCGGCACCCTGGCCGTCAGGCCCTCCGCACGGGAGCGGCCCCGCGAGCCGCCCCTTCGGGGAGAGTCCGCGGAGGATCGCCCTTCGCGGTACTGGAGGGGCGGCCCCGTCAGCCCCACGGTCCACGTGTGCCGGGAGCGACTCCGGGCTGGGCTAAGGTCTGTCCGTGCCCTTGTGCCTGCGTGCGCGGCACACACTCACGCGGACGGCGAGACCGGGGGGATGGTTTCGATGGAGTACTCGCAGCGCTGGCAGCAGATGTTCGGCCTTCCGCCCGACGACGGCGCGGACGCCCGTCTGGAGCTCGCCTCCGCGGCGGCGGACGGAGGCGGCGGGGGAACCAGCGGACAGGGCAGGTTGAAGCACACCGACGGGCCCTGGGGGAGGGCGTCCGGCACCGCCGCCGAGCTGAGCACCAGCACGGAGAAGAGCCGCAGCGCACTCGGCCCGGGGCACGACGGCATCAGCACCGGCGCCGCCGGGCTGGCTTCCGTGGCGTCGCTCAAGAGCGTGCTGAAGTCCTGGGAGGACCGCCTCGCCGCCGTCCGCGACGAATGCGACCACCTGGAGGGGGCGCTGCGGAAGGTCGCCGTGGAGATGGGCGAGACGGACGTCGCGGTGAAGGACACCATCGCACCGGTGAAGGCGGGCGGTGCCGCGAAGTGAGCAGCACGCTGACCTGGCAGCAGCTACGGGATCTGAAGCGGTCCGCGTTCGAGGACGCCGGCGACAAGTGGCACGAGGTCTCCCACAGGGCCGCCACGGACCGTACGCGTGTCGACCAGGCCATGACCAAGCAGCTTCGCGAGACGCAGGAGAGCGAGTCGGCGGAGAAGGCCGTCGAGCGGCTGCGGCGCCTCAGCCGGAACTTCCAGTACGTCCACTCCGAGTGCGGCCTCGTCCGCACGGCACTGAACGGCCTCGCGGCGGACCTGGCCGGACCCCAGCGCCTCCTCGAGGACGCCCTCGCGGACGCCGCCAGCATGAACCTGACGGTGAACGAGGACGGCTCGGTCGGCTACCCGGCCGCCGAGGTCGAGAACATCGCGGGCGACAAGCGGCAGGTGCCGGGCGGCACCGCCCTGGGCAGCGCCCGGCTCCCGCTGGACCCGTACCCGCTGGGCCAGGGCCCCAAGGCGCCGTACTTCAACGGACCGGGCCTCCTGCCGGTCAATCCGAACGCGTCCAAGGCGCAGGACGTGGCCGACCGGATCGCCCGTGCGGTCCGGGCCGCGCAGGAGGTGGACGCCCGGTACGCCAGGACCCTGAACGGACTCAGGGCGGCCAGGGGGCTCGACGTCACGTCCGCGATGATGAAGGACGTCGCCGCCGACACCGCCGCCGTGCGCGGTGCCGCCGCCTCCTACCTGGAGAAGGTCCCGGAGAGCCAGTCCCCGGCGGAGCGCAAGGCGTGGTGGGACGGCCTGACCGAGGAGCAGCGCCAGGAGTACCTGAAGATCGCGCCGGACCTGATCGGGGGCCTGGACGGCCTCCCGGCCACCGTCCGCGACGAGGCCAACCGGAACTACCTGCCGGTGCTGATGGACGAACTGGCCAAGGACGGCGGCGAGGACGCGCGGACCAAGCTCAACGCGCTCCGGCTGATCCAGGACAAGCTGAGCGAACCCAGCAGGCCGCCCATGTTCCTGCTCGGCATCGGCGACGAGGGCAACGGCCGGGCGATCGTCTCGTACGGCAACCCGGACACCTCCAGGAACGTGTCGGCGTACGTGCCGGGACTGGGGACGAAGCTCGACGACGGGTTCGTCAAGGACACGATGAAGCGCGCCCAGGACACGGCCCTCGGCGCCCGGGAGAACGACCCGTCCAGCGCCTCGATCGTCTGGCTCGGCTACGACGCCCCGCAGCACGTGGACGTGATGGGCACGGGGGACGCCGAACGCGGCGCGCCCTCCTACAACAGGTTCATGGACGGCCTCCAGGTCGCCAACCAGCACGACGACCCGCACCTGACGGCCATCGGGCACTCGTACGGCTCCCTCACCGTGGGAACGGCGGCGAAGCAGTCCGGTGGCATACCGGGCGTCGACGACATCATCCTGCTCGGCAGCCCGGGCGTCGGCGTGGACAAGGCGGAGGACCTCGGTGTCGGCAAGCAGCACGTCTTCGTCGGTTCCGCGGACAACGACCCGGTCACGCACCTGCCGACCAAGGACGAGGTCCTGCTGGCCGGGCCCGTGGGGTCACTGATCTACGGTGACGTCTTCGACTGGGGCGACGACGACATCTACTTCGGCAAGGACCCGTCCAGCGAGGCATTCGGCGCCCAGAGGTTCAAGGTGGACCCGGGGCCGCACCCGGTCACGGAACTCGGCGGCTTCGACGCCCACTCGCAGTACTTCACCCCGGAACTGGATCAGGTCTCGGCGGACAACATCGCCGCCGTTGTGGCCGGCCAGCCCGACAAAGTCGTCAAGGAGGCGTACCGGTGAAAGGGGTGCCGCGCAGGGTACGAGCCCTTCTGCTCGCAGTCATGGCAGCCGTTCTGGCAGTCGGTTGCGGTGTTATGGGGGAAAACCACGACGTCCCGAGGGAGAGAGCCTCCATGGACATGCAGGGTGCGGCGGATCGCGCGGACGCCATGCTGGACGAAACCTTCAAGGCCATCGTGCCGGAGGTGCGGTGGACGCACGACACGACGACCACCGGGAGCTGCGACGTCGTGCGCCGCCGGACCGTGCTGACCGTCATCTCCGAGGCGCGGCGCGGTAGCTTCCTCGGTCTCGTCGAGAGGGCGTGGAAGGCGAAGGGCTACCGGATCACGGCAGTGAGGGCCCACAAGGAGTCCCCGGCCGTTTATGCCGTCTCGCCCGACGGGTTCGGCATCAGGCTCCTGTTTGGGTACCAGGGGCAGGCGTTCTTCCAGGTGGCCAGCCCCTGCGTACAGGAGTCGGAGGTCGCCGACCCCAAGACCCCGCCGAACGGCCCGTCCTACCCGCCGGACCAGGAGATCCCCACCCCCAACGTCCGGTCCCCCTTCTGGTCGGCCGAGACGCCCGCGTCGCCCCCGGCTCAGCCCTCGTCCTCGCCGTAGAAGCAGAAGTACCCCTTGATCGCGGCGACCTCCGGCTTCGGGTCGGGGTACGCCCAGACGGCGTCCGGGCGGCCCGGCAGGGACCAGTACGACGCGGTGCCCTTGAACGGGCAGTGCGTGCGCGTGGCGGACGGCTCCAGCAGGTCCGTGCGCACGTCCTCGGGCGGCAGGTACAGCCGTACCGGACAGCCCGTCTCGCGCAGGGCCAGGGCGCGGGAGCTCTCCGCGACCGGCTCGCCGTCCCGTTCGATCCGGACCGGCCCGTCCGCCGGTTCGATGGTGATGCGGTGCCCTGAAGAGGTCATACCCGAAGCAACGGCCGGCGGCCCGGACCTGTTCCCCGCGTCGGCCCCCCGTCTCGCCCGGCCCCGTACGGTTGACCCATGAACATCTGCGTCTTCCTCTCCGCCGCCGACCTCGACGACCGCTACACCGGCCCCGCGCGCGAGTTCGCCGAACTCCTCGCCAAGGGCGGCCACACGCTCGTCTGGGGCGGCTCGGACACCGGTCTGATGAAGGTCGTCGCCGACGCCGCCCAGCAGGCGGGCGGGCGGCTCGTCGGCGTGTCGGTGGAGTTCCTCGCGCACAAGGCGCGGCCCGGCTGCGACGAGATGATCACCACCGGGGACCTCGCGGAGCGGAAGGCGGAGATGCTCGCCCGGTCCGACGCGATCGTCATCATGGTCGGCGGCACCGGCACCCTGGACGAGGCCACCGAGATCCTGGAGCTGAAGAAGCACGGCCTGCACACCAAGCCGGTCGTCCTGCTCAACACGGCGGGCTTCTACGACGGACTGAAGCAGCAGTTCCGCCGCATGGAGGAGGAGGGCTTCCTGCCGCTGCCCCTCACGGAGCTCGTCTTCTTCGCCGAGGACGGCGTCTCCGCCCTCGCCTACCTGGAAGAGGCCGCCGGGATCCAGTAGTCGTCCACCGGGAAGAAGCCGCCGGGGTCCGGTGGTCGTCCACCGGGAAGAGGCCGCCGGGGTCCGGTGGGCCGTCCAATGCGAGCATGGCTCCCATGACCACACACCTGATCACCGGCGCCGGCTCCGGCATCGGCGCGGCCGTCGCCCGCCGCCTCCACGCGCGCGGGGACGACCTGGTCCTGCTGGCCCGGGACGCCGGCCGGGCGAAGGAGCTGGCCGACCTGTACCCGGGCGCCCGCACGCTCGTCGGGGACCTCGCCGCCCCGGACCGGCTGTCCTGGGCGTTCTCCCACCAGGAGCTGCCCGACCGGCTCGACACGCTGCTGCACGTCGCGGGCGTCGTCGACCTCGGCCCGGTCGGCGAGCTGACCACCAAGGCGTGGCGCACCCAACTCGACGTGAACCTGGTCGCGCCCGCCGAGCTGACCCGGCTGCTCCTGCCGCAACTGCGGGTCTCCCGGGGGCACGTCGTGTTCGTCAACTCCGGCGCGGGGCTCCACGCCAACGCCGAGTGGTCCGCGTACGCCGCGTCCAAGCACGGCCTCAAGGCGCTCGCCGACGCCCTGCGGGCGGAGGAGCGCCCCCACGGCGTCCGCGTCACCTCCGTCTACCCGGGCCGCACGGCCAGCCCCATGCAGGCCAAGGTCCACCGGCAGGAGGGCAAGGAGTACGACACGTCCCGCCTCATGGACGCCGAGTCGGTCGCGACGACCGTCCTCACCGCCGTCGACCTGCCGCGCGACGCGGAGATCCAGGACCTGACCGTCCGGCCGGGAGCCTGACCCCGTCCGCGTACCCTTCCCGGGTGAGCGAGAACAACCACAGCGACGACATCAACTGGGGTCCGGCCACGGGGGTCGGATCGATGCCGGGCGGCGACGCGCGCGAGGCCGCCAGGACCGTGACCGGATCCTTCGAGGACTTCGTCCACCTGCCCGAACTGCCCGCCCGCGGGCCCGGCGCCGACATGATCGGCCGGACGCTGGGGCTCCTGGTCGAGGTCTACGCGCACGTGGAGCCCAGCGGGTGGCGGGTCAGCGACCGGCCCGGCCGCGACACCCGCCGCGCCCACGCGTGGCTGGGGGAGGACCTCGACGCGCTGGAGGAGTTCACCCAGGGGTACGCGGGCCTCCTGAAGGTCCAGGCGGTCGGGCCGTGGACGCTGGCCGCCGCGCTGGAGCTGCGGGGCGGCGAGGCGGCCCTCGGCGACGGCGGGGCCTGCCGGGACCTCGCCGCCTCGCTCGCCGAGGGGCTCCGCGGCCACCTCGCGGAGGTGCGCCGCCGGGTCCCCGGCGCCCGGGTCGTGCTCCAGCTCGACGAGCCGTCCCTCACCGCCGTCCTGCGCGGCCGGGTCAGGACCGCCAGCGGCTACCGCACCTACCGGGCCGTCGACCGCCAGGTCGTCGAGGGCGCCCTGCGCGACGTGATCGCCGTCCACGACGGCCCCGCCGTCGTGCACTCCTGCGCCCCCGACGTGCCGTTCGCGCTGCTGCGCCGGGCCGGCGCGGCAGCCATCTCGTTCGATTTCAGTCTTCTCACGGAGCGTGACGAGGAGGCGATCGGCGAGGCCGTCGAAGGCGGCACGAAGCTGTTGGCCGGTGTGGTGCCCTCCACCGACCGCGCGTTGTCAGACCCTGCCGGTAGCGTCATGGGGGTCAGGACGCTGTGGCGCAGGCTGGGGCTGAATCCGGGGACCCTCGCGGAGTCCTTGGTGATCACTCCGGCGTGCGGGCTCGCGGGCGCCTCGCCCGACTACGCCCGCCGCGCGCTGGCGCACTGTGTCAAGGCGGCGAAGTCCCTCGCGGACAACCCTGAGTAACGGAAGGATCGACGTGGCTGTCGAACAGCACGACCAGCGCGACGTGGTGCCGGCGGAGGTGCGGGAGGAGCACGCCCGGCTGGCCGAACAGGTCGAGGAGCACCGCTTCCGGTACTACGTGAAGGACCAGCCGGTCATCAGCGACGCCGAGTTCGACCGGCTGCTGCGGTCCCTGGAGGAGTTGGAGGAGCGGTACGCGGAGCTGCGCACGCCCGAGTCGCCCACCCAGAAGGTCGCGGGGACGTACGAGACGGAGTTCACGGCCGTCCGGCACCGCGAGCGCATGCTCTCCCTGGACAACGTCTTCGACGACGAGGGGTTGGCCGCCTGGGCCGAGCGCGTCGGGCGCGACGTCGGCTCGGCGGAACACCACTTCCTGTGCGAGCTGAAGGTCGACGGCCTCGCCGTGAACCTGACGTACGAGAAGGGCCGGCTGACGCGCGCGGCGACCCGCGGTGACGGCCGCACGGGCGAGGACATCACGCCGAACGTGCGCACGATCTCCGACGTTCCCGAGCGGCTGGAGGGCGACCGCGTCCCGGAGCTGGTGGAGATCCGCGGCGAGGTCTACTTCCCGATGGAGAAGTTCGAGGAGCTGAACGCCCGTCTGGTCGCCGCCGGTGACAAGCCGTTCGCCAACCCGCGCAACGCGGCGGCCGGTTCGCTCCGCCAGAAGGACCCGCGGGTCACGGCCACGCGCCCGCTGCACATGGTGGTGCACGGCATCGGCGCGCACGAGGGCCTGACCCTCGACCGCCTGTCCGAGGCGTACGGGCTGCTCCGCGAGTGGGGCCTGCCCACGGCCCGGCACAACCGGGTGGTGGACGGCATCGACGGCGTCCGGGAGTTCATCGCGCACTACGGCGAGAACCGCCACTCGGTGGAGCACGAGATCGACGGCGTCGTCGTCAAACTGGACGAGATCCGCCTCCAGGGCCGCCTCGGCTCCACCTCCCGCGCCCCGAGGTGGGCGATCGCGTACAAGTACGCGCCCGAGGAGGTCAACACGAAGCTGGTCGACATCCGCGTCGGCGTGGGGCGCACGGGCCGCGTCACGCCGTACGCGCAGGTGGAGCCGGTCACGGTCGCGGGCTCCGAGGTCGAGTTCGCCACGCTGCACAACCAGGACGTGGTGAGGGCCAAGGGCGTCCTGATCGGCGACACGGTCGTGCTGCGCAAGGCCGGCGACGTCATCCCGGAGATCCTGGGCCCGGTCGTCGACCTGCGGGACGGCAGCGAGCGGGAGTTCGTCATGCCGACCGCGTGCCCCGAGTGCGGGACGCCGCTGAAGCCGATGAAGGAGGGCGACGTCGACCTGCGCTGCCCGAACGGCCGGACCTGCCCCGCCCAGCTGCGGGAACGGCTGTTCTACCTGGGCGGGCGCCGCTGCTTCGACATCGAGAACTTCGGCTACGTGGCCGCCGCCGCGCTCACGCGCCCGCTGGAGCCGGCCGAACCGCCGCTGGTCGACGAGGGCGACCTCTTCGACCTGACGATCGAACAGCTCCTCCCCATCAAGGCGTACGTCCTGGACCAGGACAGCGGACTGCCCAAGCGCGACCCGAAGACGGGCGAGGAGAAGGTCGTCACGGTCTTCGCCAACCAGCAGGGCGAGCCCAGGAAGAACGCGCTCGCGATGCTCGCGAACATCGAGGAGGCCAAGCGGCGCCCGCTCGCCCGGGTCATCACGGCCCTGTCGATCCGCCACGTCGGCCCCGTCGCGGCCGAGGCGCTGGCCCGCGAGTTCCGCTCCATCGACCGCATCGAGCAGGCCACCGAGGAGGAGCTGGCCGCCGTCGAGGGCGTCGGGCCGACCATCGCCGCCTCCCTGAAGCAGTGGTTCGCGGAGGACTGGCACCGCGAGATCCTGCGGAAGTGGCGTGCCGCCGGCGTCCGGATGGAGGAGGAGAGCACCGGCGAGGACGAGGGCCCGCGCCCGCTGGAGGGGCTCACCGTCGTCGTCACCGGCACGCTGCGCGACCACACGAGGGACGGCGCGAAGGAAGCGCTCCAGAGCGCCGGGGCGAAGGTGACCGGCGCCGTCTCCAAGAAGACGTCGTTCGTGGTGGTCGGGGAGAACCCCGGCTCCAAGTACGACAAGGCGATGCAGCTGAAGGTCCCCGTGCTGGACGAGGACGGCTTCGCCGTCCTGCTCCAACAGGGCCCCGACGCCGCCCGCGAGGCCGCCGTCCCGCTCGAACAGTAATCACCTCCTCGTTCGAGCGGCAGGAGGCGACCGAGCAGAACAGGCCGGAAAACGTCACCCGTTCAGCGCATATCAGACGGATAAGGGTGGCCGGGTGGCAATCGGGCAAGAGCTGTAGAGCGCTGCCCGTGAACGCCCTCCGCGGCCTACTGTTGTGACGTGCGCCTGTCGTGCACGGCCGCGTTGGGGAAGACCAGTCGTCGTGGCACGACAGCAAGCCATCACGAGGCAGAGGCAACGGCACCGCCGGCTGTGAGAGGGACGGAATGAAACCGACCGAGAGTGCCGATCCGGTCACACGACCGCGTATGCGAGCGGGCCGCGCGGCGGTCCGGGAGGGCGTCCTCGCCCGGCTGCCCGCCGTCGTCGCGGCCCTCGCGGGCCTCGCGCTCGCCACCGGCTTCTACCGCGCCGTGAGCCAGGGCCACGCCCTCTTCCCCGGCGGGACGACCGGCTGGTCCCTCGCCGTCCTCACCGGCATCGTCGTCGGGCACCTCGTCGCCCTCGGCCGCGACCGCTGGTGGGGCGGCACGGGCTCCGGCGCCGCCCTCACCCTCGCCGTGCTGCTCCTGTTCGGCTGGGTGCCCGCCGGACTGGTCAGCCTCGCCGTCGTCGTCCTCGTCGGCGCCGCCCGCCGGCACCGCTGGCGGCAGGGCCTGCTGCACGGCGCCGCCGACGTGCTCGGCATCGGCGGCGCCGCGCTCGTCCTCGCCGCCTTCGGCGACGTGCCCTCCGTCGAACGGCCGTGGCAGCCGCTCGAATGGGGGATCGCCGCCGTACCGGAAGTCGCCCTCGCCGCCGGGACGTACCTGGTGGTGACCCGCCTCGTCCTGTGGTACACGCTCTCCCCGCAGGGCGGCACCCTGCCCACGGCCGCCCGCACGGCGCTGCTCCGGCAGGGCCTCGTCGCCGTCGCCCTGCTCGGCATCGCCCCGCTCATCTGCGCCGTCGCCGCCTCCCTGCCGGTCCTGCTGCCGCTGTTCGCCGTGCCTTTAATCGCCCTCGACTCCACGCTCTGGATCGCCCGGGCCCGTGCCGAGGAGCAGCTCCGCGACCCGCTCACCGGCCTCCCCAACCGGCAGTGGCTGCTCGAACGCACCTGGGCGGCCCTGGAGGCCGCCGAGGCCGAAGGCCAGCGCGCCGCGCTCGTCCTGATCGACCTCGACCGCTTCCGGTCCGTCAACGACACGCTCGGCCACCTCGCCGGCGACCGGCTCCTCCTGCAGATCGCGGAGCGCCTGCGCCTCGCCCTGCCGCGCGGCGCCGAGGCCGCCCGGCTCGGCGGCGACGAGTTCGTCGTGCTCCTGCCGACCGCCGACTCCACGACCAGCGCCCAGCGCGTCGCCCGCCACCTCGCCGCCGACCTGTCGTCCCCGCTCGACCTCGACGGGCTCACGCTCGTCCTGGAGGCCAGCGCCGGCGTCGCCGTCTTCCCCGACCACGCCCTCGACGCCGAGGGGCTCCTCCAGCGCGCCGACGTGGCCATGTACCAGGCGAAGCGGGACCGTACGGGCGTCGAGGTGTACGAGTCCAAGCGGGACTCCAACACGCCGGACCGGCTCGGCCTCCTCGGCGACCTGCGCCGTGCCCTCGACGCGGGCGAGGTGGAGCTGCACTACCAGCCCAAGGTCCGCTTCGACGGCCACGTCGCCGGCCTGGAGGCACTGGTCCGCTGGGTCCACCCGGAACGCGGCAGCGTTCCCCCGGACGAGTTCATCGCGATCGCCGAGTCGTCCGGCCTGATGCCGCACCTCACCGAGTACGTGTTGGAGACGGCGCTCGCCCAGGTCGCGCGGTGGCGCGCCCAGGGACTGGAGGTGCCCGTCGCGGTGAACGTCTCCCCGCGCGACGTGCACAGCCCCGGCTTCGCCGGCGCCGTCGCCGCCCGCCTCGCCCGCCACGGCGTCCCCGCGGGCGCCCTGCAACTGGAGATAACGGAGCACGTCCTCCTGGAGGACCCGCAGCGTGCCGCCGACACCCTCGCCGGCCTCACCGGCCACGGCGTGAAGATGTCCCTGGACGACTTCGGCACGGGCTACTCGTCCCTGGTCCACCTGCGCCGCCTCCCGGTCAGCGAACTGAAGATCGACCGCTCGTTCGTCGCCCGCCTCGCCGTCGACACGGAGGACGCCGAGATCGTCCGCTGCACCGTGGACCTGGCCCACTCCCTGGGCCTCCTCGTCGTCGCCGAGGGCGTGGAGGACGACGAGACCTGGGAGCGCCTGCGGGACCTGGGCTGCGACGCCGTCCAGGGCTGGCTGGTCGCCGCCGCGATGCCGCCGCACGAGACGACGGCCTGGCTCCGCGCCCGCGGCGTGCACGGCTGGCACCGCCCCACCACGGCGCTCCCGCCCTCCCCGTCCGACCACTCCTCCGACCGCCCGTCGAGCCACCCGGTCACCTAGGGAGGGGGCAAACCGTTTCACGGGCACCGCGGCGTGCCCCATAGGATTGGGCCAAAACCCACTCACTCACCCCTGAGGATCGCTGCATGCCTGGCATCACGCGCGAGGAGGTCGCCCACCTCGCCCGGCTGGCGCGTCTGGAGCTGAAGGACGAAGAGGTCGACCACTTCGCCACCCAGCTCGACGACATCATCGGCGCGGTCGCCCGCGTCTCCGAGGTCGCCGACCAAGACGTCCCGCCGACCTCCCACCCGCTGCCGCTGACCAACGTCATGCGCGCGGACGAGGTCCGTCCGTCGCTCACCCCCGAGCAGGCGCTCTCCGGGGCCCCGGCCCAGGAGCAGCAGCGTTTCAAGGTGCCGCAGATCCTCGGGGAGGACTGACCGACATGACGGACAGCACCATCATCAAGCTCACCGCCGCCGAGATCGCGGCGAAGATCGCCTCCGGCGAGCTCACCGCCGTCGAGGTCACCGAGGCGCACCTCGCGCGCATCGGCGCGGTCGACGAGAAGGTCCACGCCTTCCTCCACGTCGACCGCGAGGGCGCCCTCGCGCAGGCCCGCGCCGTCGACGAGAAGCGCGAGCGCGGCGAGGAACTCGGCCCGCTCGCGGGCGTCCCGCTCGCCCTGAAGGACATCTTCACCACGCGGGACATGCCGACCACCGTCGGCTCCCGGATGCTGGAGGGCTGGCTTCCGCCGTACGACGCGACGCTCGTCTCGAAGCTGCGCGCCGCCGACGTCGTCATCCTCGGCAAGACCAACATGGACGAGTTCGCCATGGGCTCCTCCACCGAGAACAGCGCCTACGGCCCGACCGGCAACCCCTGGGACCTCACCCGGATCCCCGGCGGCTCCGGCGGCGGCTCGTCGGCCGCCCTCGCCTCGTACGAGGCCCCGCTCGCCATCGGTACGGACACGGGCGGCTCGATCCGCCAGCCCGCCGCCGTCACCGGCACGGTCGGCGTCAAGCCGACGTACGGCGCGGTGTCCCGGTACGGCATGGTCGCGTTCTCGTCCTCCCTCGACCAGGGCGGCCCCTGCGCGCGCACGGTCCTCGACGCGGCCCTCCTCCACGAGGTGATCGCCGGCCACGACCCGATGGACTCCACGTCCATCGACGCGCCCGTCCCGCCGGTCGTCGAGGCCGCCCGCAGCGGCAGCGTCCGGGGCATGCGCGTCGGCGTCGTCAAGCAGTTCCGCGGCGAGGGCTACCAGCCCGGCGTCCTCCAGCGGTTCGACGAGTCCGTCGAGCTGCTGAAGGAGCTCGGCGCCGAGATCGTCGAGCTGGACTGCCCCTCCTTCGACCTGGCGCTCTCCGCGTACTACCTGATCGCGCCCTCCGAGTGCTCGTCCAACCTCGCCCGCTTCGACGGCCTGCGCTACGGCCTGCGGACCGGCGACGACGGCACGCGCTCGGCGGAGGAGGTCACGTCCCTCACCCGCGAGGCCGGCTTCGGCGACGAGGTCAAGCGCCGCATCGTGCTCGGCACGTACGCGCTCAGCTCCGGCTACTACGACGCGTACTACGGCTCCGCGCAGAAGGTCCGCACGCTCATCACGCGCGACTTCGAGAGGGCCTTCGAGCAGGTCGACGTGATCGTCTCCCCGACGACGCCGACCACCGCCTTCCCGATCGGCGAGCGCGCCGACGACCCGATGGCCATGTACCTGGCCGACCTGTGCACCATCCCGACCAACCTCGCGGGCAACGCCGCCATGTCGCTGCCCTGCGGCCTGGCGCCGGAGGACGGCCTGCCGGTCGGTCTGCAGATCATCGCCCCGGCCATGAAGGACGACCGCCTGTACAAGGTGGGCGCCGCGGTCGAGGCCGCCTTCGTGGCACGCTGGGGCCACCCGCTGCTGGAGGAGGCTCCGTCGCTGTGAGCGACGCACACGCGGCCGCCGGGCCGCAGACGACGACGGAAGCCGCACCTCTGCGCCGCGTGGGCGGAGAAGCGAACGGAGAAGCACAGTGAGCGCACTGACCAAGGCCAAGGGCTTCAAGAAGTCGAAGGCCGGCATGTACCTGTCGATCAGCACCACCGCGTTCGGCGCGCTGAGCGTGGTCAAGCAGGCCCGCAAGGCCCGCACCGAGAGCGACACGCTTCTGCTGCTGGACGCCGTCGTGTCCGCCGCCGCCATCGCGACCGGCCTCGCCATCCTGGTGCGCGAGCTGAAGCGCATCGGTGACGACGACGTCCTGTTCGGCTGAGAGGGAATGTTTCCACTGTGACCGTCACGACTGACCTGGTGTCGTACGAGGACGCCCTCGCCACCTTCGAGCCCGTCATGGGCCTGGAGGTGCACGTCGAACTCGGCACCAAGACCAAGATGTTCTGCGGCTGCTCCACCGAGTTGGGCGCGGAACCGAACACCCAGACCTGCCCGGTCTGCCTCGGCCTGCCCGGCGCGCTGCCCGTGGTCAACGCGACCGGCGTCGAGTCCGCCATCAAGATCGGCCTCGCGCTGAACTGCGAGATCGCCGAGTGGTGCCGCTTCGCCCGGAAGAACTACTTCTATCCGGACATGCCGAAGAACTTCCAGACCTCCCAGTACGACGAGCCGATCGCCTACAACGGCTACCTGGACGTCCAACTGGAGGACGGCGAGGTCTTCCGCGTCGAGATCGAGCGCGCCCACATGGAGGAGGACACCGGCAAGTCGACGCACGTCGGCGGCGCCACCGGCCGCATCCACGGCGCGTCCCACTCGCTGCTCGACTACAACCGCGCCGGCATCCCGCTGATCGAGATCGTCACCAAGCCGATCGTCGGGGCCGGCGACCGCGCCCCCGAGGTCGCCAAGGCGTACGTCGCCGAGCTGCGCGCCCTGATCCGCGCCCTGGGCGTCTCCGAGGCGCGCATGGAGATGGGCCAGATGCGCTGCGACGTGAACCTGTCGCTGCGCCCCATCGGCACGGAGAAGTTCGGCACCCGAAGCGAGACCAAGAACGTCAACTCGCTCCGGTCCGTCGAGCGGGCCGTCCGCTACGAGGTCCAGCGGCACGCCGCGGTCCTCATCGGCGGCGGCACGATCGTGCAGGAGACCCGCCACTTCCACGAGGACGACGGCTCCACGACGTCCGGCCGGGTGAAGGAGGAGGCGGAGGACTACCGCTACTTCCCGGAGCCCGACCTCGTCCCGGTCGCCCCGTCCCGCGCGTGGGTGGAGGAGATCCGCGCCGGGCTGCCCGAGCTGCCGCGCGTGCGCCGCAACCGGCTGCGCGAGGAGTGGGGCGTCTCCGCGCTGGACATGCAGGCCATCCTCAACGCCGGCGCGCTCGACCTGATCGTCGCCACGATCGACGCGGGCGCCCCGGCCGACCAGGCCCGCAAGTGGTGGATGGGCGAGCTGTCCCGGCACGCCAACGAGACCGGTACGTCCCTGGACGAGCTGGCGATCACCCCGGCGCAGGTCGCCCGGGTGGCGGAGCTCGTCTCCTGCGGCGACCTCAACGACAAGCTGGCCCGCCAGGTCATCGAGGGCGTCCTCGGCGGCGAGGGCGACCCGGACACCGTCGTCGAGAAGCGCGGCCTGAAGGTCGTCTCCGACGAGGGCGCCCTGGGCGCGGCCGTCGACGAGGCCATCGCCTCGAACGCCGCGATCGCCGACAAGATCCGCGGCGGCAAGGTCGCCGCGGCCGGCGCGCTGGTCGGCGCGGTCATGAAGGCCACGCGCGGCCAGGCCGACGCGGCCCGGGTACGGGAGCTGATCCTGGAGAAGCTGGGCGTCGCCGAGGGCTGAGCCGGCGCCGGTACGCGTACGAGGGCGGTGCACCGCGGGTCGGTGCACCGCCCTTCGTGCTGCGTGCGCTGTGAGCAACCCCACGAAACGGGCAAACGATCTTTTTTCGATGCCAGAGTGGCTCCCCTACGGTCATGCGTTCTCCCGGGGAGGGTCCCGGCGCCAGGACCAGAACCCCCGATCAGGGAGCGAAGCCCTTGGCAGCCATCGCCCGGTGGTGCGTGCGCCACCGACTCGTCGCCGTCCTGCTCTGGCTCGCCGCGCTCTGCGGCGTCACGGTGGCCGCCGGGGTCGCCGGTTCCGCGTACTCCGACGACTACGAGGTCCCGGGCACCGAGTCCGGCCGCGCCACGGCCCTGCTCCAGGAGGCGTTCCCCGGCCGGAGCGGCGACAGCGGCACCGTCGTCTGGCACACCGAGCACGGCGACGTACGCGGCGGGACCGTCGAGCACCGGATCGCCGCCATGCTCGACGAGGTCGCCGATCTGCCCGGAGTCGCCGCCGTCACCACGCCGTACGGCCCCGCGGAACTCCCCGAGGCCACGGCGGGCGAGGCCCGGGCCGCACAGGCCGCCGCCCGGGAGGCCGGCGCGGTCGAGGCGGGCGAGGGGCAGATCAGCGAGGACGGCCGCACCGCCTACGCCACCGTCACCTTCGACCGGCCCGCCGACGACATCCCCGAGGAGCAGGCCCGCGCCCTCGTCGACACCGCCCGCGCCGCCGCCGGCGACGGCCTGCGGGTCGAGGTCGGCGGCACCGTCGCCGCCCTCACCCAGGGGGGCGGCTCCCACACCGCGGAGATCGTCGGCGTCGCCGTCGCGGCGGTCGTCCTCTTCCTCGCCTTCGGCTCCCTCGCCGCCAGCCTCCTGCCCATCGCCACGGCCCTGGTCAGCGTGGGCACCGCCTACTTCGGCATCACCCTGCTCGGCCACCTCATGACCGTGGCCGACTTCGCCCCGATGCTCGGCACGCTCATCGGCCTCGGCGTCGGCATCGACTACGCGCTGTTCATCGTCACGCGCCACCGCAAGGGCCTCAAGCGCGGCCTCGGCGTCCCCGAGGCCGCCCAGAACGCCGTCGCCACCACCGGCCGGGCCGTCGTCTTCGCCGGCGCCACCGTCTGCATCGCCCTGCTCGGCATGCTCATACTGCGGCTGGGCTTCCTCAACGGCGTCGCCATAGCGGCCTCCCTCACCGTCGTCCTCACGGTCGCCGCGTCCGTCACGCTGCTGCCCGCCCTGCTCTCCCTCATCGGCATGCGGGCCCTGTCCCGCCGCGAGCGCCGCCGCCTCGCCGAGCACGGCCCCGAGCCCCAGACGCCCACCGGGTTCGCCGCCCGCTGGTCCGCGCTGGTCGAGCGCCACCCGAAGAAGCTGGGCGCCGTCGCCGTCGTCGTCGTGACCGTCCTCGCCCTGCCGACGTTCTCCCTGCGCCTGGGCACCTCCGACCAGGGCAACGACCCCGCCGCGGCCACCACCCGGCAGGCGTACGACCTGCTCGCCGACGGCTTCGGGCCCGGCGTCAACGGGCCGCTCACCCTCGTCGCGCGGCTCGACGGCGCCGGCGACCGCCTCGCCGCGAACCAGTTGCCCGCCCAACTCCGCGCCACGGCCGGCGTCGAGTCGGTCGGCCCCGTCACGTACAGCGGCAGCGGCAACACCGCCGTCGTCACCGTCGTGCCGGACTCCGCGCCCCAGTCGCAGCGGACCAGCGACCTGGTGGACCGGCTGCGCGCCGAGGTGCTGCCCGCCGCCGAGGCCGGCTCCTCGCTCGACGTGCACGTCGGCGGTGTCACGGCGTCGTACGACGACTTCGCGCGGGTGATCGTCGGCAAGCTGCCGCTGTTCGTCGGCATCGTGATCGCGCTGGGCTGCCTGCTCCTCCTGCTCGCGTTCCGGTCCGTCGGCATCCCGCTGAAGGCCGCCGCGATGAACGTCGCCGCCGTCGCCTCGGCGCTCGGGGTCGTCGTGGCGGTCTTCCAGTGGGGATGGGGCAGCGAACTCCTCGGCCTCGGCCGCGCCGGGCCCGTCGAACCGTTCCTGCCGGTGATAGCCGTCTCCGTGCTCTTCGGCCTCTCCATGGACTACCAGGTGTTCCTGGTGAGCCGGATGTACGAGGAGTGGCTGGAGACCGGGGACAACCGGCGGGCCGTCCGCGTCGGTCTCGCCGAGACCAGCCGCGTGATCAACTCCGCCGCCGTGATCATGATCGCCGTCTTCCTGGCGTTCGTCCTCTCCGGCGACCGCGTCATCGCGATGTTCGGCATCGGCCTCGCCGCCGCCGTCGCCCTCGACGCGTTCGTCCTGCGGACCCTGCTCGTCCCGGCCCTGATGCACCTGCTCGGCGGCGCCAACTGGTGGCTGCCCCGCTCCCTCGACCGCTGGCTGCCCCGGATCAGCATCGAGGCCCCGGAGTGCGGCGCGCCCGCGCGTGCGAAGATCCCGGGGAAGCGCACGAGCGGCGAAGGGGAGCTCGTGCCGTAGTCCCGCCGGACCGGTGGGGGAGGGGGAGCACCGTGAGCGTATTCAGCCTGTCCCTGGGGGACGGGGCCGAACTGGGCCCGCTGGAGCCCTGGCAGGCCGAGGAGTACCTGGCCCACATCGACCGGGGCCGCGCGTACATCGGACGGTACATCGCGCTCGCCGACGTCGCCCCGGACCTGCCGTCCGCCCGGGCCTTCCTCCAGTCGTACGCCGACAAGACCGCCGCCGACACGGGCCGCATCTTCGGCATCCGCCAGGACGGCACCCTCGTCGGCGGCGTCCTGTTCCGCACCATGGACGTCGCCGCCGGCACCTGCGAGGCGGGCTGCTGGCTGGAGCCGGCCGCCGTGGGGCGCGGCCTGGTGACCCGCGCCGCCCGCGCCATCATCGACTGGGCGGTCGACGTGCGCGGCATCCACCGCGTCGAGTGGCTGGTCGCCGCCGGCAACACCGCCAGCGTCAACGTCGCCAAGCGGCTCGGCATGACCAGGGACGGCGTCCTGCGCGAGAGCCACCTCTACCGGGGAGCGCGCCAGGACATCGAGGTGTGGTCCGTCCTCGCCCCCGAGTGGCACGCCCTGCGCGCGGGCGAGGGCGGCGCGTAGGACGCGCCCCGCCCCGCCGCGGGAGGCGGGGCGGGGCTCCGGGGCGCCCTCACTCCACCTCCAGCAGGAGGATCCGGTCGTCGCCGGACTCCGGGGTGCCGCGCGTGTCGGTCTCGCTGGTGACCAGCCACAGCCGGTTCCCGCCGGCCGCCGCCACCGTGCGCAGCCGGCCGTGGTCGCCCTCCAGGAACGCCTGGGGCGCCGCCGAGGGCTTCCCGCCCGCCAGCGGGACCCGCCACAGCCGCTCGCCGCGCAGTCCCGCCATCCACACCGAGCCCCGCGCGACGGCGATGCCGCTCGGTGACGCGTCGGCCACCGGCCACTGGGCGACCGGATCGGTGAAGCCGCCCCCGCCGCCCTTGCCCTCGGCCTCCGGCCAGCCGTAGTTGCCGCCCGGCCTGATCAGGTTCAGCTCGTCCCAGGTGTTCTGCCCGAACTCGGCCGCCCACAGCCGCTTGTCCGCGTCCCACGCGAGGCCCTGCACGTTGCGGTGCCCGTACGAGTACACGACCGAGTCCGCCTCCGGGTTCCCGTGCACGGGCTGCCCGTCCGGGGTCATCCGCAGGATCTTGCCGCCCAGCGACTCCCTGTCCTGCGCCAGCCCCGTGTCGCCCGTCTCGCCGGTGCCCGCGTACAGCATCCCGTCGGGGCCGAACGCGATCCGGCCGCCGTTGTGGACGACGCCCTTCGGGATGTTCCGCAGGACCGTGTCGGGCGCGCCCAACTGCTGCCCGGGCGGCCGGCTCTCGTCGTACAGCATGCGGGCGATGCGGTTGTCGGACTCGGTGGTGAAGTACGCGTAGACCAGGTGGTCCTCGGCGAACTTCGGGGACAGCGCCAGGCCGAGCAGACCGCCCTCCCCGCCGGGCGCCACGCCCGGCACCTCGCCGAGCACCGTCAGTTCGCCGCTCTCGGCGTCCACGCGCGTGACGGTCCCCTCGTCGCGGGAGGAGACCAGCAGGTCGCCGCCGGGGAGCGCGGCCAGCCCCCACGGCGACTTCAGCCCCCGGGCGACCGTGGACACGACGCGCACGGAGCCCTTGGCGGGGGGCGCGGAGGGGGAGGGCGATGCGGACGGCGGGGCGGACGCGGCGGAGCGGGTCGGCGTGCCGGCCGCGGGGCCCGCCGGGCCGCCGCCCCCGTCCGCCGCGCACCCGGTCGCCAGCAGCAGAGCGGCAGCGGCCGACACGGCCGTCACAGCAGGACGTCGCACGGTTCTTCGTTCCTTCCCCGCGGCGGAGTGGAGCCCGTCCCGCCCAGCCTAGGCGCTCCCGGCGCACCGCTCCGGTCCGCGGGCCGGGCACCTCAGTCCCAGGAGCCCCGCGCCGGCGGGAGCGCCGCGATCTCCGCCAGGTCCCGCGCGGTCAGCGCCAGTCCGGCCGCCCGCGCGTTCTCCACCGCCCAGCGCTCCCGCTTCGTGCCCGGCACGGGGACGACGTGCCGGCCCTGCGCCAGCGTCCACGCCAGCGCCACCTGAGCCGGAGTCACCCCGGCCGCCGCGCCGCCGTGCCGCTCGGCCACCCGGCGCAGCCCGGCGACCAGCGGCTGGTTCGCGGCCATCATCTCCGCGGTGAACCGCGGGTGCCGGGCCCGCGGGTCGTCCGGCTCGAACCCGCCGCCCGGCGTCAGCGTCCCGGTCAGGAAACCGCTGCCCAGCGGCATCGCCGCGAGGAACCCCACGCCGCGCGCCGCGCACCAGGGCAGCAGCCGCGCCAGCGCCTCCGGCGACCACACGGACAGCTCCGCCTGCACGGTGCTCACCGGGAACACCTGCTGGACGCGCTCCAACTGGCGAACCGTTCCGTCGTACCGCCCGTACGGGCCCCCGCGCCGCGCGCCGCCCACCCCCACGGCGCACCATCCCAGCGCGCGCACCTTCCCGGCGGCCACCAGCTCCGCCATGGCGCCCCAGGTCTCCTCGACCGGCACCTCCGGATCGGCCCGGTGCAGCTGGTACAGGTCGATCACGTCCGTCTGGAGCCGCCGCAGCGACGCGTCGCACGCCCGGCGCACGTACGCGGGCCGCCCGTTGGCCACGATGTGCCCGTCGCCCACCAGCAGCCCGCACTTGGTCGCGACGAACGCGTCCGCGCGCCGCTCCTTCAGCACCCGGCCCAGCAGCAGCTCGTTGGTGAACGGCCCGTACATGTCGGCGGTGTCGAGCAGGCTCACCCCCGCGTCGAGCGCGGCGTGCACGGCGCGCAGCGAGCGGTCGCCGCGCTGCTGGGAGGTGCTGTACGCCCAACTCATCGGCATGCAGCCGAGGCCGACCGCCCCCACCTCGAACCCGGTCGCCCCGAGTGTCCTGCGCTCCAACTCCCCGTACCTCCCTGTGCGGCCCACCAAAACTAACCAATGGCGGGCCGTTCCCTTCGCTTAGCCTCCAGGGCATGACTGCTGACGTGACCACCGATGTGTGGCTGCCCCTCCCCGCCGACGACGTCGAGGGCCTTCCGGACCCGTCCGCGACCGGGTTCACCTACCGCTTCTGGGACGGCGGCGCCGACCTCCCGGCCGACCCGGCCGACTGCGCCTTCTACGTCGTCCCGTACATGAAGAGCACGGAGGTCGCGGTGCGCCCGCTCGCCGCGATGACCTCGCTGCGGGTCGTCCAGACCCTGTCCGCCGGCGTGGACCACGTGACGCCGGGCCTCTCCGCCATGCCGCCCGGCGTGGCGCTGTGCAACGCCAGGGGCGTTCACGAGGCGAGTACGGCGGAGCTCGCCCTGGCGCTGGTGCTGGCGTCGCTGCGCGGCATCCCCGGGTTCGTCCGCCGCCAGGACCGGGAGGAGTGGCGGGGCGGTTTCTTCCCGGCGCTCGCCGACAAGTCCGTGTTGATCGTCGGGTACGGCTCCATCGGCGCGGCCATCGAGGACCGGCTCGCACCCTTCGAGTGCGCGCGGGTCATGCGCGTCGCGCGCTCCGCCCGCACCACAGCGCGCGGTCCCGTGCACTCACTCACCGATCTGCGCACCCTCCTCCCCGAAGCCGACGTGGTGATCCTCTCGACCCCGCTCACCGAGGACACCCGCCACCTCGCCGACGCCGCCTTCCTGTCCCGCATGAAGGACGGCGCGCTGCTCGTCAACGTCGCCCGGGGCCCCGTCGTGGACACCGAGGCCCTCCTCGCGGAGGTCGAGAGCGGCCGCGTCACCGCCGCGCTCGACGTCACCGACCCCGAGCCGCTGCCGGCCGGGCACCCCCTCTGGCATGCGCCGGGCGTGCTGATCAGCCCCCATGTGGGTGGTTCCACCTCGGCGTTCATGCCGCGCGCCAAGCGGCTGATCGTCGATCAGCTCACCCGGTTCGCGACCGGGGAGCCGCTGCGCAACGTCGTCCTGACCACCGGCTAGATCACGCCGTCCGGCACGTTCCGCGCGCCTTTGCCCGCGTCCCGTACCGGCGGCATGTTCCTTCCGCCCGTTCCGGGGGAACGTACCGATGCGCTTTGTCTGCAACCGGTACGTCCGGACCTATACGATCCGGATCGTTTCGAGTGCAGTGCGTGCGTATAACCGACTTGATCGTTACGGAGCGTATAGGAGCCCTGTCGCTGTGTGACGATCCTGGTGTATCGTCACGACTTGGGGGCACGTCGAGCATGAGAACCGGCACCGGGGAAGACGTGATGCCGACGTGATTGCCGATCACAATCCGAGGGGGGCGACGGGCGATGCGCGGTCGATACAGCGACGATCCGAAGCGGCGGGGCGGCCGGACCTTCCGGGCCGGACCCCTCCGGACCGAAACTTTCCGGACGGAGATCCTCCGGATGGGGGCGTTCCGATGAGCGCCCCCGGCCTCGTCACCGACCGCCGGCCGGTGACCGAAGAAGAGGCGCCCGGCGGCCCTCCCGGCGGCGGAGCGGGTGGCGGCGCGGGTGGCGCGAGAGGACAACTGCTCCTCGCCCTCCTCTGCGGCGGCTACGCGACGGGCGCGCTGTTCGGCTGGGGGTCCGAGGAACTGGCCCTGATCATGGGTGATTTCGGCCTGAGCGCCGCCGCCCTGGCCGCCGCGGTCTCGTGCTTCCGCTACGCCCGCGCCCACGGCAGCCCCTTCCGTCCGGCCTGGCTGCTGTTCGCGTTCTCCTCCGCCATGGCCGCCTGCGGCAACGCCGTCTGGGGGTGGTATGAGGTGGTGCTGGACCAACCGGTGCCCGACTCGTCGCTCGCCGACCTCTTCTTCCTGCTGTTCGCGCCGCCCGCGATCGTCGGGCTGCTCGTCCTCGCCAAACGCCCCGTCACCCGCGCCGGCTGGGTCTGCCTCGCGCTGGACTCCTGGCTGATCGCCGGCTCGCTGCTCACGCTCTCCTGGAGCCTCGCCCTCGCGCACACGGCGCGCGTCGACGGCGAGAGCGTCGCCCGCGCGGCCCTCGCCCTGGCCTACCCGCTGCTCGACATCGTTCTCGTGAGCATGCTCCTCGCCCTGCACTTCCGCCGCTCCAAGGGGAACCGCTCGGCGGTCCACACCGCCGTCGCCGCCCTGGCCCTCACGGTGCTGTGCGACGCCCTGTTCACGTCCCCGCTGCTGCGGGACGCGTACCGCTCGGGGCAGCTCCTCGACGCCGGCTGGTTCGCGGGCTCCCTGCTCCTCGCGTACGCCCCCTGGGGCGCGCGCAGGGGAGCCGAGCCGCCCTCCCCGGAGCGCGAGCAGCGCCCGCAGCGGCATCCCGGCCGCCCCATCGCCGGCTCGCTCGCCGCGCTCACGCCGTACCTCGCGGCCGGGGTCTGCACCCTCAGCATCCTGTACTTCTTCGTCGAAGGCCGCCGCGTGGACCGCTTCGTCGTCTTCACCGGCTGCGCGGTCGTGCTCGCCCTGGTCGTCCGGCAGGGCATCATGCTGCTCGACAACATCGCCCTCACCCAGGAGCTGGCCGAGAAGGAGAACCACTTCCGGTCCCTGGTCCAGAGCTCCAGCGACGTCATCATGATCGCCGCCCCCAGCGGCGTCCTCCGCTACGTCAGCCCCGCCGCGTCCGGCGTGTACGGACGGGACGCCGACGAGCTCGTGGGCACGGAGCTGGCCGCGCTCATCCACCCCGACGACCTCGGCGGCGTCGTCCACGAGGTGCGCAGGTTCCTCGCCGCACCGCCGTCCGAGGAGCCCACCACGCGCATCGAGTGCCGCTTCCGGTCCGGCGCGGGCGAGTGGCTCAACGTCGAGTCCACCGTCAACCGCCACGAGGGCGGCCTGATCTTCAACAGCCGCGACGTCACCGAGCGCGTCCGCCTCCAGGCCCAGCTCCAGCACAGCGCCGAACACGACCCGCTCACCGACCTGCCCAACCGCGCGCTGTTCACCCGGCGCGTCCGGCAGGCCCTCAGCGGCCGCCGCTCCGGCGACTCGGGCACGGCCGTGCTCTTCATCGACCTCGACGGCTTCAAGGGCGTCAACGACCGCCTCGGCCACCAGGCCGGCGACGAGCTGCTGATCCAGGCCGCCCGCCGCCTCCAGGAGTCCGTACGGGCAGGGGACACGGCCGCCCGGCTCGGCGGCGACGAGTTCGCCGCGCTCATCGCCGGGGACGCCGGCCACGACCCCGCCGCCCGTGAGTTCCAGGTCCACGAGATCGCCGACCGGCTCCGCCTCACGCTCTCCCAGCCGTACCAGGTCGAGGGCGCCGAGGTCCGCGTCGCCGCGTCCATCGGCGTCGCCTTCGCCGAGCCCGGCATCACCGCCGGCGACCTCCTGCGCAACGCCGACCTGGCCATGTACCGCGCCAAGGCCGGCGGCAAGAACCGCGTCGAGCTGTACGCGCCCCAGATGCAGGCCGAGGCCGTCCGCCGCACGGAGCTGACCGCCCGGCTGCGCACCGCGCTGCACGACGGCGAGTTCGCCCTCCTCCACCAGCCCGTCGTGGAGCTGGCCACGGGCCGGGTCGCCGCCGTCGCCGCGCAGGCCCGCTGGCGCTCCGCCCAGGGCATCCTGTTCACCCCCGCGGAGTTCCTCCGCGTCACGGACGACGCCGGGGAGCGCACCGCCGAGCTCAGCCACTGGATGCTGGAGGAGGCCATCGGGCAGGCCGCCGAACGCCGCCGCCAGGGCCACCGCGCCCCCGTCTCCGTCCGCGTGCCCGCCCGCCGCCTCCTCGACCGGTCCGTACCGCTCGGCACGATCGAGGCGCTGCTCACCCGGCACGGCCTGCCCGCCGGCGCCCTCGTCGTCGAGCTGGCCGACAGCGACCCGCGCCTCCCCTTCGACGAACTGGAGCAGCGCCTCGTCGCCCTCCGGCGGCTCGGCGTCCGCATCGCCCTCGACGGCTTCGGCAGCGGGTACGCCGCGATCAACGCCCTCCGCAGGCTCCCCGTCGACATCCTGAAACTGGACCGGGGCCTCGTGGAGGGCGTGGTCGAGTCCGCCAGGCTCCACAAGATCACCGGCGGGCTGCTCAGGATCGCCGGCGACCTCGGCCTCCAGTCCGTCGCCGAGGGCGTCGACGTACCGGAGCAGGTCCTCGCCCTGCGGGCCATGGGCTGCACGCACGCGCAGGGGGCGGCCTTCTCCGGGCCGCTCGACGAACACCGGCTCCGCCGGGCCCTGGTGCGCGACACCTTCCCGGTGCCCGGCGCGGTCTCCCTGCCCGCCCTCACCGGCGGCGCGGTCTCCGTCCAGGCGCTCCCGGCCCGCCCGCTTCCCTCGATGTGCTCACATAATGAGACTCGCGTCCCACCCACTTGACACTGACGGTGCGCCGGGTAGAGGGTCATTGCCATGCGCACCCGAATTCTCGTACTTGGAAAGCGCGTCGGCTGAGCAGGTCCACCACGGCCCTGCGGACTTCCACCGGCGCGCTCCCCTCGCTTGCCTCACGGCACGAGGGGTTTTTTGTTGCACCGGCGCCTCGCGACACACCCTGACAGACACCGACAGACCCGCCGAGAACTCTCGTCACCACCCTCAGCTTCGAGAAGAGATTGCCGATGACCGAGCAGGCCACCGGGGCCCACCACCCGCAGCCACGGCCCCGTTCCGGCGGACAGCCCTCCGCCACCGTTGAGCACGTCACGGGCGCCCAGTCCCTCATCCGCTCTCTCGAGGAAGTCGGGGCCGACACGGTGTTCGGCATCCCCGGCGGCGCGATCCTGCCCGCCTACGACCCGATGATGGACTCCACCAAGGTCCGCCACATCCTGGTCCGCCACGAGCAGGGAGCCGGCCACGCCGCGACCGGTTACGCCCAGGCCACCGGCAAGGTCGGCGTCTGCATGGCCACCTCCGGCCCCGGCGCCACCAACCTGGTCACCCCGATCGCCGACGCCCACATGGACTCCGTCCCGCTCGTCGCGATCACCGGCCAGGTCTCCTCCAAGGCGATCGGCACCGACGCCTTCCAGGAGGCCGACATCTGCGGCATCACCATGCCGATCACCAAGCACAACTTCCTGGTCACCAAGGCCGAGGACATCCCGAGGACCATCGCCGAGGCCTTCCACATCGCCTCCACCGGCCGCCCCGGCCCCGTCCTCGTCGACATCGCCAAGGACGCCCTCCAGGCGAAGACCACGTTCAGTTGGCCCCCGCAGACGGACCTGCCCGGCTACCGCCCGGTCACCAAGCCGCACGCCAAGCAGATCCGCGAGGCCGCCAAGCTGATCACCTCCGCCAAGCGCCCCGTCCTGTACGTCGGCGGCGGCGTCCTGAAGGCCGGCGCCACCGCCGAGCTGAAGGTCCTCGCCGAGCTGACCGGCGCCCCCGTCACCACCACGCTGATGGCCCTCGGCGCCTTCCCCGACACGCACCCGCAGCACGTCGGCATGCCCGGCATGCACGGCTCCGTCACCGCCGTCACCGCCCTGCAGAAGGCCGACCTGATCGTCGCGCTGGGCGCCCGCTTCGACGACCGCGTCACCGGGAAGCTGGACAGCTTCGCCCCGTACGCCAAGGTCGTCCACGCCGACATCGACCCGGCCGAGATCGGCAAGAACCGCACCGCCGACGTGCCGATCGTCGGCGACGCCCGCGAGGTCATCGCCGACCTCGTCCAGGCCGTCCAGGCCGAGCACACCGCCGGCCACACCGGGGACTACAGCGCCTGGTGGAAGGACCTCAACCGCTGGCGCGAGACCTACCCCCTCGGCTACGACCAGCCGGAGGACGGCAGCCTCGCCCCCCAGCAGGTCATCCAGCGCATCGGGCAGTTGGCCCCCGAGGGCACGATCTTCGCGGCGGGCGTCGGCCAGCACCAGATGTGGGCCGCCCACTTCATCGACTACGACGAGCCGGCCACCTGGCTCAACTCCGGCGGCGCCGGGACCATGGGCTACGCCGTCCCGGCCGCGATGGGCGCCAAGGCCGGCGCCCCGCACCGCACCGTCTGGGCCATCGACGGCGACGGCTGCTTCCAGATGACCAACCAGGAACTGGTCACCTGCGCGCTGAACAACATCCCGATCAAGGTCGCCATCATCAACAACGGCGCCCTCGGCATGGTCCGCCAGTGGCAGACGCTGTTCTACAACCAGCGCTACTCCAACACCGTCCTGCACTCCGGCCCGGAGGCGTCGGGCAAGGAGCCCAGCGCCGGCACCCGCATCCCGGACTTCGTGAAGCTGTCCGAGGCGATGGGCTGCGTCGCGATGCGCTGCGAGCGCCCCGAGGACCTGGACAAGGTCATCGCCGAGGCCAACGCCATCGACGACCGCCCCGTCGTCATCGACTTCATCGTCCACGAGGACGCCCAGGTGTGGCCCATGGTCGCCGCCGGCACCTCCAACGACGAGGTCATGGCCGCCCGCGGCGTCCGCCCCGACTTCGGCGACAGCGAAGACGACTGAGAGAGAGCTGAGTCAAGAAACCATGTCCAAGCACACGCTCTCCGTCCTGGTGGAGAACACCCCCGGCATCCTGGCCCGGATCGCCGCCCTGTTCTCCCGCCGCGGCTTCAACATCGACTCGCTCGCCGTCGGCGTCACCGAGCACCCCGACATCTCCCGCATCACCATCGTGGTCAATGTCGAGGACCTGCCGCTGGAGCAGGTGACCAAGCAGCTCAACAAGCTGGTCAACGTCCTGAAGATCGTCGAACTCGAGCCCGGCGCCGCGATCCAGCGCGAGCTCGTCCTGGTGAAGGTCCGCGCCGACAACGAGACCCGCTCCCAGATCGTCGAGATCGTCCAGCTGTTCCGCGCCAAGACCGTCGACGTCTCGCCCGAGGCGGTGACCATCGAGGCCACCGGATCGAGTGACAAGCTCGAAGCGATGCTGAAGATGCTGGAGCAGTTCGGCATCAAGGAGCTCGTCCAGTCCGGCACGATCGCCATAGGGCGTGGTGCCCGGTCCATCACGGACCGGTCGCTGCGCGCCCTCGACCGCTCGGCGTAGTCCGCGTAGCGAGACCCCCCAACGTCCTCATCCCTCCCCACCGTACGGTGGGACGCACCACCAGAACACCCAAGGAGAAACCCAGTGGCCGAGCTGTTCTACGACGACGACGCCGACCTGTCCATCATCCAGGGCCGCAAGGTCGCGGTGATCGGTTACGGCAGTCAGGGCCACGCCCACGCGCTGTCCCTCCGCGACTCCGGTGTCGACGTCCGCGTCGGTCTGCACGAGGGCTCCAAGTCCAAGGCCAAGGCCGAGGAGCAGGGCCTGCGCGTCGTCACCCCGGCGGAGGCCGCGGCCGAGGCCGACGTGATCATGATCCTCATCCCGGACCCGATCCAGGCCCAGGTCTACGAGGACTCCATCAAGGGCAACCTGAAGGACGGCGACGCGCTGTTCTTCGCCCACGGCTTCAACGTCCGCTTCGGCTTCATCAAGCCCCCGGCCGGCGTGGACGTCGCCCTGGTCGCCCCGAAGGGCCCGGGCCACCTGGTCCGCCGCCAGTACGAGGAGGGCCGCGGCGTCCCGGCGATCGCCGCCGTCGAGCAGGATGCCACCGGCAACGCCTTCGCCCTCGCCCTCTCGTACGCCAAGGCCATCGGCGGCACGCGTGCGGGCGTCATCAAGACGACCTTCACCGAGGAGACCGAGACCGACCTGTTCGGCGAGCAGGCCGTGCTCTGCGGCGGCACCTCCGCGCTGGTCAAGGCGGGCTTCGAGACCCTGGTCGAGGCCGGCTACCAGCCGGAGATCGCCTACTTCGAGTGCCTCCACGAGCTGAAGCTGATCGTCGACCTCATGTACGAGGGCGGCCTGGAGAAGATGCGCTGGTCGGTCTCCGAGACCGCCGAGTGGGGCGACTACGTCACGGGCCCGCGCATCATCACCGACGCCACCAAGGCCGAGATGAAGAAGGTCCTCGCCGAGATCCAGGACGGCACGTTCGCCAAGAACTGGATGGACGAGTACCACGGCGGCCTGAAGAAGTACCAGGAGTACAAGACGCAGGACGCCGAGCACCTGCTGGAGACCACCGGCAAGGAGCTGCGCAAGCTCATGAGCTGGGTGGACAACGACGAGGCCTGAGCCTCTCGGCGGCGGGGCCGGGCGAAGCGCCCGGCCCCGCCGTCTTTCCCCGCCTTCCCCGCCCCGTCCGCGTGGGGCTTGTCCACGGCGTCCAGCCTCGTGTGGGTGATCCTGCCAACGAGGCGCAGAAATCGGCTTCCGCCGCTACTACACTGCACAGCAATACGCGTCAGGCCCACAGCGTCGTGCGTCTTCCACGCGGCAAGCCCCCCTCCACCGCCTGCGGCCGTCGGGACGGCCGTCCGCACTGGACTTGTGAGGACCTCACGTGAGCTCGAAACCCGTCGTACTCATCGCTGAAGAGCTGTCGCCCGCCACCGTCGACGCCCTCGGCCCCGATTTCGAGATCCGGCACTGCAACGGCGCGAACCGCGAGGAGCTGCTCCCCGCCATCGCCGACGTCGACGCGATCCTGATCCGCTCCGCCACCAAGGTCGACGCCGAGGCCATCGCCGCCGCGAACAAGCTCAAGGTCGTCGCCCGCGCGGGCGTGGGTCTGGACAACGTCGACGTCTCCGCCGCCACCAAGGCCGGCGTGATGGTCGTCAACGCCCCGACGTCCAACATCGTCACCGCCGCCGAGCTCGCCTGCGGCCTGCTGATCGCCACGGCCCGCAACATCCCGCAGGCCAACACCGCCCTGAAGAACGGCGAGTGGAAGCGCAGCAAGTACACCGGCGTCGAGCTGAGCGAGAAGACCCTCGGCGTCGTCGGCCTCGGCCGCATCGGCGTCCTGGTCGCCCAGCGCATGTCCGCGTTCGGCATGAAGGTCGTCGCCTACGACCCGTACGTCCAGCCGGCCCGCGCCGCGCAGATGGGCGTCAAGCTGCTCTCCCTGGACGAGCTGCTGGAGGTCTCCGACTTCATCACCGTCCACCTGCCGAAGACGCCCGAGACGATCGGCCTCATCGGGGACGACGCGCTGCACAAGGTCAAGCCGACCGTCCGCATCGTCAACGCCGCGCGCGGCGGCATCGTCGACGAGGAGGCGCTGTACTCGGCGCTGAAGGAGGGCCGCGTCGCCGGCGCCGGCCTCGACGTGTACGCGAAGGAGCCGTGCACGGACTCGCCGCTGTTCCAGTTCGACCAGGTCGTCTGCACGCCGCACCTCGGCGCGTCCACGGACGAGGCGCAGGAGAAGGCCGGCATCGCCGTCGCCCGCTCGGTGCGCCTCGCCCTCGCCGGCGAGCTGGTCCCCGACGCGGTGAACGTCCAGGGCGGCGTCATCGCGGAGGACGTCAAGCCGGGCCTGCCGCTGGCCGAGCGCCTCGGCCGGATCTTCACGGCCCTCTCCGGCGAGGTCGCGGTCCGCCTCGACGTCGAGGTCTACGGCGAGATCACCCAGCACGACGTCAAGGTGCTGGAGCTGTCCGCCCTCAAGGGCGTCTTCGAGGACGTCGTCGACGAGACCGTCTCGTACGTGAACGCCCCGCTGTTCGCGCAGGAGCGCGGCGTCGAGGTGCGGCTCACCACGAGCAGCGAGTCCCCCGACCACCGCAACGTCATCACCGTCCGGGGCACGCTCGGCAACGGTGAGGAGGTCGCCGTGTCCGGCACGCTGGTCGGCCCCAAGCACCTCCAGAAGATCGTCGCCGTCGGTGACTACGACGTGGACCTCGCCCTCGCCGACCACATGGTCGTCCTGCGCTACGAGGACCGCCCGGGTGTCGTCGGCACGGTCGGCCGCATCCTCGGCGAGGCCGGCCTGAACATCGCCGGCATGCAGGTCTCCCGCGCCGAGGAGGGCGGCGAGGCCCTGGCGGTCCTGACCGTCGACGACACGGTGCCGCCGCCGGTCCTCACGGAGCTGGGCGAAGAGGTGGGCGCCACCTCCGTCCGCTCCGTCAACCTGACCTGACGGCCCCTCCGCACCACCCGGCGCCCCCGCCCGCACCCCGTGCGCGCGGGGGCGCGGGGGCGCCGCGCGTCCACCGCGGCCCGCGCCCGCCCTAGGCGCCGGCCCCGTCCCTGGCGGCGGCGCGGTCCGCTCCGGTACGGCCCCGGGCCGCGCCGCGCGGCACCACCGCGGCCCCCAGCAGCGCGACCGCCGCCAGGACCGGCCAGTACCAGCCCGTCTCCACCAGGGCGCCCGCCGGGGCGCCGCCCACCAGGACCACCAGGCCCGCCAGCGACGACATCGCCCCCGTGTACAGCCCCAGCCGCCGCTCGTCCACCAGGTCCGGCAGCCACGCCCGCACGGCCGGGGACACGAGCATCTGGCCCGCCGCCAGCAGCACCACGAACACCACCGCCGACCACGGGCCGCCCGTGCCCCGCAGCGCCCCGCCCGCCGCGAACGCCGCCGCGACCACGACCAGGCCGACCCGGACCGACGCGCCCCAGGACAGCCGCCGCGCGGCCCACCGCTCCAGCGGTAGCTGCCCCGCCACCACGAGCGCCGACGACAGCGCGAACAGCCATCCCAGCGCGGCCTGCGAGCCCGCCGTCCGGTCCACTTCGGCGGGCAGCGCCAGGTAGAGCTGGTTGTACGCCAGCAGGTACGCCGCGTACGCGGCCGTCAGCGCCAGGAAACGGCGGTGGCGCAGCGCCCCGCCCAGCCCCGGCGGCGTGCGCGTCGGGCCCACCGTGCCCGCCCGGCGGGGCATGAGCCGCGCGTGCCCGGCCAGCACCAGCAGGAAGACCACCGCCCCCGCCCCGCACGCCACCCGGAAGTCACCGGCCAGCAGCACCGCGCCCAGCGCCGGCCCGAGCAGCGCGCCGGCCTGGCCCGCCGCGGAGAACCGGGCCAGGACCCGGGTGCGCGGCAGGCCCACGGCCTCCTCCAGCCGTACCGCCTCCCGCGCCACCTCCGACTCGACGGCCGGCGAGAACAGGGCCGCGGCGAAACCGACCAGGACCACCGCGGCGACCACCGCCCACACCGCCTCCGCCCGTGCGAGCCACGCGAAGCCCGCCACGCGCAGCGCGCACCCCGCCAGCACCACCGGGCGCGGCCCGAACCGGTCGGTCAGCGCGCCGCCCACCACGAACAACCCCTGCTGGCTGAAGGTCCGCAGCCCCAGGACGAGGCCGACCAGCCAGCCGCCCAGCCCGAGCGTGCCGCTCAAGTGGCCCGCCAGGTACGGCAGTACGGCGAAGAAACCGGTGTTGAACGCGAACTGGCTGCCGATCAGCAGCCGGGCGAGGGCGCTCACGAGACCCGCACCAGACGGCCGGCCCGCATCTCGGCCGTACGGTCCGCGAAGTGCCGTACCAGCGCCATGTCGTGGCAGATGAACAGGTAGCCCAGCCCCAGGGTCTCCTGGAGCCGCGCCAGCAGGTTCAGCACGCCCGCCCGGACGCTCGGGTCGAGGGCGGACACCGGCTCGTCGAGCACCAGCAGCCGCGGCCCGCTCGCCAGGGCGCGGGCGATGCCGACGCGCTGGCACTGGCCGCCCGACAGCTCGTGCGGCCGCCGCTCACCGTGCGCGGCGTCGAGGCCGACCAGCGCCAGCAGTTCGGCGACCCGCGCCGGCCCGGTCGCCGCGTCCCAGCGGCCCTGGACGCGCAGCGGCTCGGCGACCGCGTCGCGGACGCGCTGCCGGGGGCTGAGCGAGCCGTACGGGTCCTGGAACACCGGCTGCATCGCGGGCCGCAGCCCCCGCAGCTCCCGTTCGGGCAGCCGGGTCAGCTCGCGGCCCTCGAACCACACCTCGCCGCCGTCCGGGCGGCGCAGCAGCAGCGCGGCCGCCGCCGTGGACGACTTGCCGCAGCCGGACGGGCCCACCAGCGCGAGGGTCTCGCCGGCGCGCACCTCGAACGACACGCGGTCCACGGCGACCGTCGTCCCGTACCGGACGACCAGGTCGCGCACTTCCAGCAGCGCGCTCACACCGCCTCCGGGAACAGCTCGCCGAGCGGGTCGGGCAGCTCGGCCGCGCGGTGGCAGGAGACCTCCCGGCCGTCCGCCGCCGCGCCCACGCGGCGTGGCCCGGGCACGTCGGCGCGGCAGCGGTCCTCGGCCAGCGGACAGCGCGGCGCGAACGCGCACCCGGCGGCCGGCTCGCCGGGCCCGGGCGGTGCCCCGCCGATCGCGGGCAGCCGCCGGCCCCGGCCGGGGACCGGCACGGCGGGCGGGAGGGAGGCGAGGAGCCCGGCCGTGTACGGGGCGCGGGGGCGGTCGAGGACGAGCGGTGCCGGACCCGACTCGACGTGCCGGCCCGCGTACAGGACGAGGACGCGGTCGGCGTGGTCGCGGACGGCCTCCAGGTCGTGGGTGACGAGGACGAGCGCCGCGCCGGTCTCCTCCCGCCGCTCGGCCAGCAGGCGCAGCACCTGGTCGCGCAGGTCCGGGTCGAGGGCGGTGGTGGGCTCGTCGGCGACGACCAGGTCGGGTCCGCCGACCGTCGCCAGCGCGATGACGGCCCGCTGGCGCATGCCGCCGGACAGCTCGTGCGGGTACGCGCCGCAGCGGGCGGCGGGGATGCCGACCCGGTCCAGTGCCGCGGCGGCGCGGGCGCGCGCCTCGCGGCGGGAGACGCCCCGCAGGGACCGTACGGCGGCGGCGAGCTGGTCGCCGACCGGGTGCACGGGGGAGAGGGCGGACAGCGCGTCCTGCGGGACGAGGGCGATGCGCCGGCCCCACAGAGCGGCGAGCGCGCGGGGCTTCGCGCCGACCAGTTCCGTCCCGCCGCGCAGCCGTACGCCGCCCCGCACCTCGGCGCCGCGCGGCACCAGGCCGAGCAGCGCCCGCGCGGTCAGGGACTTGCCCGCGCCGGACTCCCCGGCCAACGCGAGGACCTCCCCGGCGCGGACGTCGAAGGACAGCCCGCGTACGGCTTCGGCGCCGTCGAGGGAGATCCGCAGGTCGCGGACGGTCAGGAGCGGCTCGTCAGCGGGCACGGGAGGGGGCCTTCCAGGAGCGGGGGGGGGAGCGGGGAGAGCGGGTGGGGGCGTCGAAGGGCAGTCCGCGTACGGTCTCGGCGCCGTCGAAGGACGGCCCGCGTACGGCTTCGGCGTCGTCGAGGGAGATCCGCGGGGCGCGGACGGTCAGGAGCGGCTCGTCAGCGGGCACGAGAGGGGACTTTCCCGGAGCGGGCACGGGGGCGGGCGGAGGCGCCGTACGCGGCGGCGGACACGGCCAGGGCGGCGAGCACGGCGAGGGCGGCGGCGGGCGCGAGGGCGGCCCAGGGGGCCCGCTCCACGTACGCCCGCGACTCGTCCAGCAGCAGCCCCCACTCGGGCGCGGGCGGCTGCGCGCCCAGGCCGAGGAACCCCAACGACGCGAGCGCCAGGGCCGTGCCGGGCAGCCGCAGCAGGGCGTGCCGGGCCACCGGGCCCGCCACGGACGGCAGGACGTGCCGGGTCAGCACCCACCCCGGTCCGGCGCCGATGGCCCGCTGGGCCAGCAGGAAGCCGGACGCCCGCACCTCCTGCACCAGGGCGGCGGCGTGCGCGGCGAGCGGCGGCCAGGAGACGAGCGCCACGGCGAGGGCCGCCCCGCCGGTGCCCGGCCCGTACGCCGCGGCGACGAGGATGCCGGTGATCACCGGCGGCAGCGCGTTCGCGATGTCGGAGGTGCCCGCGGCGAGGTTCGGCGCGAACCCCAGCGCCAGCGCCAGCAGGAAGCTCAGCGCGCACACCGCGGCGGCCGTGCCGACCGTCGCCGCCGCGCCGTGCCCGAGGCGGGCCAGCACGTCCCGGCCGAGACCGTCGGTGCCGAGGGGGTGCGCGTACGACGGCGGGGCGAGCCGGGTGGCGGTGTCCACGGCGTACGGGTCGCGCAGCAGGCCCCAGCCGATCACCCCGAGCAGCAGGACGGCCAGCGCCACCGGGACGGCCGGTTCGACCCGCGGCGGGCGCGGCGCCGGCAGCGTCAGCCCCGCGGCACGCAGGCCGGGCCCGAGCATCCGGTGCCGTACGAGCGCCGCCGCGCCGCCCACCGCGAGGCCGAGCAGCAGCAGCGCCAGCACGGCGCCCTGGAGCAGCGGCAGGTCCTGCGACCGGGCCGCGCCCAGCGCCGTACGGCCGATGCCCGGCACGGCGAAGACCGTCTCGACGGCGACCGCGCCGCCCGTCAGCCCCACGACGACCAGCCCGAACTGCGGGACCAGCGGGGGCAGGACGCGCCGCAGCGCGGCGCGCGCGACGCGGGCCCGGGTGACGCCCGCGGCCCGCCACAGTTCGGCCCACCGCTCGTCGAGGACGGCGGGCAGCGCGTCGGCGGCGAGCCGCCCCAGCAGCCCGCCCGCCGGGACGCCCAGCGCGACGGCGGGCAGCACCAGGTGGGCCGGGCCCGCCCAGCCCGCCGTCGGGAACCAGCCGAGCCACACCCCGCCGACGACGAGGGCGACCGTCGCGAGGAGGAACTCCGGTACGGCGGCGAGCATCGCGGCGACCGCCCCGGCGGTGCCCCGGCCGCGCACCAGGACGGGCGCGACGAGGGCGGCGGCGACGGGCAGCGCCACGGCGAGCGCGGCGCCCATGAGGCCGAGCGACACCTCCAGGCCCGCGGTGACGGCCGGGAGGACGTCGGCACCGGACACCCACGAGGTGCCCAGGTCGCCGCGGAGCAGCCCGGACGCCCAGTCGGCGAGGAGCGCGGCCGGCCCGGCGTCCAGACCGAGGTCGGCGCGGATCGCGGCGAGCGCCTCGGCGGTGGGCTCCTGCTCGGCAGACCGGGCGCGCAGGACGGTCAGGGCGGGGTCGCGGCCGGAGTACCAGGGCAGCAGGCCGACGCCGGCGAGGACGGCGGCGAGCGCGAGGGCCCGGGTCGCCCCGGCCCGGACGCCCGCGGCGGCGGGGGCGGTCACTTGACGTACGTGTCGGGCGTGACGAGCAGGCGCTCGCGCGGGTCGTGCGCGACGCCCGACACGGCGGCGGCGTCGCCCTGGACGACCCGCTCGTGGAGGAGCGGCACGGCGGCGTCGGTGGCGAGGACGGCGGCCTCCGCGGCCATCACGGCCCTGCGGCGGGCGTCGCCGGCCGGGGCGGCGGCGGCCTTGCCGAGCGCGGCGTCGACGGCGGGGTCGGCGAGCTGGGAGAGGTTGAAGGAGCCGCGGGAGGCGAAGTCGCTGTAGAGGTACGCGGCGGGGTCGCCGGAGTCGAGGACGGTCGCGCGGGACAGGAGGAACGCGTCGAACGCGCCGGCCAGGGCGTCCGCCTCGATGGCGGCGTACTCGCGCACCTCCAGCCGCACGTCGAAGCCGGCCTTCCGCAACTGTTGCTGGAGGGTCTGGGCGACCTCGGGCAGCTCCGCGCGGTCGGTGAAGGTGCCGATGGTGATCACGGCGCCCCGCGGGGCGGCGGCGGGGGCGGGCCGGCGGGGCGCGCGCAGGTCGTCCGCCCAGGCGACGGCGGGGCCGAGCAGCCCCTCGGCGGTGTCGGCGCGGCCCTCGTACACGCCCTTCACGATCGTCTCGGCGTCGATGGCGCGGCGGGCGGCGGCCCGCAGCGCGGGGTCCTTGAAGGGGCCCTCGGCGGTGTTGAGGTAGAGCGTGTTGGTGCGCGGCATGGGGACCTCGGTGACGAGGTCCGGGTCGAGGAGGGCGGCCTGCGAGACGGGCACGGCCTCGACGATGTCGGCCTCGCCGGCGCGCAGCGCGGCGGCACGGGCGGTGCCGTCGGGGACGAACACGACGTCGATGCCGGGCGCCTTGGCCCTGCCGCCCCAGTAGCCGTCGTAGCGGTCGAGGGAGGCGGAGGAGGCGCCGTCGACCCTGGTGAGGCGGAAGGCGCCGGTGCCGGTGCCGACGGGGTCGACGGTCTTCCCCCGGTACGCCCCGGCGGACAGGATCGACAGCTGCGGGGAGCTGAGCCGCTGGGGGACCAGCGGGTCGGGGGCGGCGGTGGTGACGGTGACGGTCTTCCCGGAGGCGGTCGCGGTGAGGTCGACGCCGTCGAGGATCCGCGGCTTGGGGGAGGCGGTCGCGGCGCGGGTGAGGGAGCGGACGACGTCCCGCGCGGTGAGCGGCGTGCCGTCGTGGAAGGTGACGCCGTCGCGGACGGTGAAGGTCCAGCGGGTGCCGTGCTGCTTCCAGGCGGTGGCGAGGGCGGGACGGGCGTCGCCGTCCGCGTCGAGGGTGACGAGGGTCTCGGCGGTCGACCAGCGGGACAGCTTGAACGCGTCGTCGGAGAGCGGCGACAGCCCGGAGCGGGGCGGGTTCATCATCGCGACGCGTATCCGCTTCCCGCCGCCCGCCCCGCCGTCGTCGGCACCGCCGGGGGCGGCGAAGCACCCGGCGAGCAGCAGGGACGCCGAGACGAGCGCGGCGGCGGGCAGGAGACGGCGGACAGGCTGGTGGCGCACGGGAGCACCCTTCCGGGCAGAGGTCGATCGCGGTGCCCGGACGCTAACATAATGATTATTATTTTCAATAACTGGGGCGTGCGCCGCTCACCCGGCCCCGCCGCGCAGGCGGTGGGCCTTCAGCGCCATGTGCAGCAGCAGCCGGTCCTCGCCGCTGTCGAGGTCCAGGCCGGTGAGCTGCTCGACCCGGGAGAGGCGGTAGTACAGGGTCTGCCGGTGGATGCCCAGCGCCGCGGCGGTGCGGCCGGCCTGCCCCGCGTGGTCGAGGAACACCTCGGCGGTGCGGACCAGCTCGGTGTGCGCGCCGCCCAGCAGCGGCCGTACCGCCGGGTCCCGCGCGGCCCCCGCGGGCAGGGCGGTGAGCAGCCGGTACGGGCCGATGGAGGTCCAGGGCGCGACCGGCCCCAGGTGCGGCTCGGCCAGCGCCGCGCGCGCCGCCGACGCGGCCTGTGCCCAGGCCGCGCCCAGCTCCGACAGGCCGCGCCGCGGCGCGGCCACCCCGGCGACGGCGCCCGGCCCCGCCGCGTCGCACAGCCGGGCGCCGGCCGTCAGCGCGGGGGAGAGGGCCTCGGCGGAGCGGAGGCGGACCAGGGCGCCCAGGACCCTGCCGCCCGGCCCCGCCGCGTCCGGCCCCGACGCACCCGGCGACGGCGAGCCCGGCCCCGCCGCGCCCGTGTCCGGCCACGGCGCCGTGCACAGGGCCGCCGCGCCCGGGGCCGTGCGGACCGAAGGGCTGTCGCCGCCCGGCCACGGGGCGACGCACACGAGGGCGTGCAGCCCGTCCGCGCCCGGGCCCAGCGCCGAGCGCAGCGCGGCCAGCGCCAGGTCGTACTGCCACTCCCGCTCCGCGGTCAGCGCGGCCCGCAGCTCCCGCGCCAGGTCGGCGCCGGCCCGCTCCTCGTCGGCGAGCAGCGCCCCGATCCGCGCGGTCACCTCCATGGCCGCGTCCAGCCGCTCCGGCGCGGGGCCGGGCGGGGTGTCCAGCAGCCACACGTACCCGAGGACGACGCCCCGGTGGCGTACGGGGAGGCAGAGGCGGTCGCGGTACACGCCCGCGTCCGGCGCGGCGGGGATGCGCACGGGGCCGGTGGCGCGGGCGATGCCGAACCCCTCGAACCAGGCCCGCACGGCGGGCGTGGACCTGCGGGTGAGGATCGACCGCGTACGGACCGGGTCCATCGCGGAGGCGTCGTCGCTGTCGTGCGCGCCGAAGGCGATCAGCCCGAAATCCCGGTTCTCCAGCGTGGCCGGGGCGCCGAGGAGCGCCGAGACCTCGTCGACCAGTTCCTGGTAGTCGCCCTTCACCCGGACATTCTGCCACCGCTTCAGACAGTTGTCTGAGATCCGCGGCACGGATGCGTGACAGGTGTCGATGGCCCGCGCCCGGGGAGATCCTTAGGTTTCACGGTGGTTCTCCGTGCCGTTTCCGCAATGTCGGATTCCGGCCGTCCGGTCCTGTTGTCAACCCCTGTTCGTGGAGGTGCCCCGTGCTGGGTCCCGTGATCCTCGCCGCTTCGCGCAGCGACAAGATGCGCCGCATTGTGTCGGCGGCCCCGGTGACCAAGCCGGTCGTCGACCGGTTCATCCCCGGCGAGACGGTCGACCAGGTCGTCCCGATCGTCACGGACCTCGCGGACAAGGGCCTCGAAGTCACCCTCGACGTGGTCGGCGAGGACATCACCACCCCCGAGCAGGCCACCGCCGCCCGCGACGCCTACCTGGAGCTCATCCGGCACCTGGAGCCGCTGGGCCTGGGCGAGAAGGCCGAGATGTCCGTCAAGCTGTCGATGTTCGGCCAGGCGCTGGAGGGCGGCCACGAGCTGGCCCTCGCCAATGTCCGGCCCGTCGTCGAGGCGGCCGCCTCGATCGGCACCACCGTCACGCTGGACGCCGAGGACCACACCACCCTCGACTCGATGTTCGCCATCCACGAGGAGCTGCGGAAGGACTTCCCGCAGACCGGCTGCGTCATCCAGGCGTACCTCTTCCGCACCGAGGAGGACGCCCGCCGCCTCGCCGCGAACGGCAGCCGCGTCCGCCTGGTGAAGGGCGCCTACAAGGAGCCCGCCTCCGTCGCCCACCAGGACAAGGCGGAGATCGACCGGGCCTACGTCCGCGTGCTGAAGACCCTCATGGCGGGCGAGGGCTACCCCATGATCGGCTCGCACGACCCGCGGCTCATCGCCATCACGCAGGAGCTCGCGCGCCGCCACGGGCGCAAACTGGACGAGTACGAGTTCCAGATGCTGTACGGCATCCGCAGCGAGGAGCACGTCCGGCTGGCCGCCGAGGGCCACCGGATGCGGGTCTACACCGCGTACGGGACCGACTGGTACGGCTACTTCATGCGCCGCCTCGCCGAGAAGCCGGCCAACCTGCTGTTCTTCGTCCGCTCGATGATCACCAAGAACTGATCCGGAGCCCGTGGGCGCCCCGCCCCCGACACCCCTCACCCAAGGAGTTACGAGACCCATGGACGCTGTGACCCAGGTTCCCGCCCCGGTCAACGAGCCGGTGCACGGCTACGCCCCCGGCTCCGCCGAGCGGACCCGGCTGGAGGCCAAGCTCAAGGAGCTGGCCGAGAACCCGATCGACCTGCCGATGACCATCGGCGGCGTCAAGCGCATGGGCGGCGGCGAGCGGGTGGACGTCGTCCAGCCGCACAACCACCGGGCCGTCATCGGCACCTTCGCCGCCGCCACCCAGCAGGACGCCCAGGACGCCGTCGACGCCGCCCTGGCCGCCGCCCCCGCCTGGCGCGCGATGTCCTTCGACGACCGTGCCGCGATCTTCCTGCGCGCCGCCGAGCTGCTGTCCGGCCCGTGGCGCGAGACGCTGGCCGCCTCCACCATGCTCGGTCAGTCGAAGACCGCCCAGCAGGCGGAGATCGACACGCCGTGCGAGCTCGTCGACTTCTGGCGCTTCAACGTCAAGTACGCCCGTGACCTGCTCGCCGAGCAGCCCCCGGCGAACGCGCCCGGCGTGTGGAACCGCCTGGACCACCGCCCGCTGGAGGGCTTCGTCTACGCGATCACGCCGTTCAACTTCACCGCGATCGCCGGCAACCTGCCGACCGCCCCCGCCCTCATGGGCAACGTCGTCGTGTGGAAGCCGTCCCCCACGCAGACCCACGCCGCCGTGCTGCTCATGGAGCTGCTGGAGGAGGCCGGCCTGCCCGCCGGCGTCATCAACCTGGTGACCGGCGACGGCATCGCCGTCTCCGAGGTGGCCCTGGAGCACCCGATGCTCGCCGGCATCCACTTCACCGGTTCGACGAAGACCTTCCAGCACCTGTGGAAGACCGTCGGCAACAACATCGAGAAGTACCGCTCCTACCCGCGGATCGTCGGCGAGACCGGCGGCAAGGACTTCGTCGTCGCGCACCCGAGCGCCGACCGCGCCGTCCTGAAGACCGCGCTGACCCGCGGCGCCTTCGAGTACCAGGGCCAGAAGTGCTCGGCCACCTCGCGCGCGTACATCCCGGCCTCCCTCTGGAACTCCGGCTTCAAGGAGGAGTTCGCGGCCGAGGTCGACGGCATCCGGATGGGTGACGTCACCGACCTGACGAACTTCATCGGCGCCGTCATCGACGCGCGCGCGTTCGCCAAGAACAAGGCCGCGATCGACCGCGCCGCGGCCGACCCGGCCTGCACGATCGTCGCCGGCGGAAGGTACGACGACTCGGTCGGCTACTTCGTCCGCCCGACCGTCATCGAGTGCTCCGACCCCGAGAACGAGGTCTTCCGGGACGAGTACTTCGGCCCGATCCTCGCCGTGCACGTGTACGAGGACGACCAGTACGAGGCCATGCTCGACCAGATGGAGTCGGTCTCCGCCTACGCGCTGACCGGTTCGGTCATCGCCAAGGACCGCGCCGCCGTCGCGCACGCGATGGAGAAGCTGCGGTACGCCGCGGGCAACTTCTACATCAACGACAAGTCGACCGGCGCCGTCGTCGGCCAGCAGCCCTTCGGCGGCGGTCGCGCCTCCGGCACCAACGACAAGGCCGGCGCCCCGCAGAACCTGTCGCGCTGGACCCTGACCCGTGCGATCAAGGAGACGCTGGTCCCGCCGACCGAGTACGGCTACCCGCACATGGGCTGACCCGAGCCCCGGCCCGCAGGGCCGCCCCTGACGCCGCCCCCCTCCGGCCCCCACGCCGGACGGGGGCGGCCCCTTTTGCCCGCCCGGCGGGGCGGGACGGCGGGTTCGCGCCCTTGTGGCAATGAAGCGTTCATGTCAAATTCCTTCCTCGGTACGCCCCACCCGCCACCGACGAAGGAGCCCCCGGCATGAGACGCACCACCCGTGCGCGCACCGGCCTGTCCGCCCTGCTCGTCGCCGCCTCCCTCGGCCTCGGCGCCACCCCGGCCGGAGCCTCGGACGCCCCCCTCGCCCCCCGAACCGCCGACGCCCCCCGAACCGCCGACGCCCCCCGAGCCGCCGACGCCGCGGCCCTCCACGCCCTCGACGCCGCCGTCGAGCGGGCCCTCGGCGACGACAGCGCCGGCACCTACGTCGACGCCGAGACCGGCGCGCTCGTCGTCACCGTCACCACCGAAGCGGCCGCCGCGAAGGTCCGCGCCGCCGGCGCCGTCCCCCAGCGCGTCCGGCGCGGCGCCGCCCAGTTGAACGCCGCCATGGCCGCCCTGGAGGCGCGGGCCGGGATCCCCGGCACCTCCTGGGGCCTGGACCCGCGCACCAACCAGATCGCCGTCGAGGCCGACGCGTCGGTCTCCGCCCGCGACATGGCCCGGCTCCGCGAGGTCGCCGCGTCCCTGGACGGCGCCGTGCGCGTCACCTGCGTCCCCGGCGTCCTCACGCGCGAGGTGGCGGGCGGCGACGCCGTCTACGGCGGCGGCTCGCGCTGCTCGGCCGCCTTCAACGTCACCAAGAACAACGTCCGGTACTTCGTGACCGCCGGGCACTGCACCAACATCTCCTCGACCTGGTCGGCCACCTCCGGCGGCGCCTCCATCGGGGTCCGCGAGGGCACCAGCTTCCCGACGAACGACTACGGACTCGTGCGCTACACCGACACGGCGAACACGCCCGGCAGCGTCAACCTCCACAACGGAAGCCTCCAGGACATCTCCTCCGCCGCCGACGCGGTCGTCGGCCAGGCCATCCGCAAGAGCGGCTCCACCACCAAGGTCACCAGCGGCACCGTCACCGCCGTGAACGTCACCGTCAACTACAGCGACGGCCCCGTCTACGGCATGGTCCGCACGACGGCGTGCTCCGCCGGCGGCGACAGCGGCGGCGCCCACTTCGCCGGCTCCGTCGCCCTGGGCATCCACTCCGGCAGCTCCGGCTGCACGGGCACCAGTGGCTCGGCCATCCACCAGCCGGTGCGCGAGGCCCTCGCCGCCTATGGCGTGAACGTGTACTGAGCCGCGACGGGAGCGGTGCCACAGTGGGCGGTATGAACGATCGTCTCCATACCGCCCACACCTACGAGGTGAGGCCGGCCGTGCTCGCCGCGATCCGCGCCGCGCTGGAGGACGCCTTCGACGGCGACCTGAGCGAGGAGGACTGGGAGCACGGCCTCGGCGGCGTCCACGCCTACGTCGAGGACGACGACGGGCGGATCGTGGCGCACGGCAGCGTCGTCATGCGCCGCGTCGTCCACGCCGGGCGCGCCCACCGCGTCGGGTACGTCGAGGCCGTGGGCGTACGGGCGGAGCGCCGCCGCCAGGGGCTGGGCGCCCGTGTGATGGCGGCGCTGGAGGAGGTCGTCGACGGCGCGTACGACTTCGGCGCCCTGTCCGCCTCCGACGAGGGCGCGTCGCTCTACCGCTCGCGCGGCTGGCAGTTGTGGAACGGCCGCGTCGAGGGGTACGGCCCGGGGGGCGTGGTCCACCTGGCGGACGAGGAGGACTGCACGTTCCTGCGCCCCGCCGCCGGACGGCCGCTGCCCGTGCCCGAGGCCGGACCCCTGCAGTTCGACTGGCGGGACGGCGACGTGCTGTGACCCCGCCGCGGCGCGCCCGGGCGGGTGCGCCGTCTCAGATAGTAGGAAGTCCGAGTAATTGTGGAGACAGTGGCGGCGCGCTCGCTTAGCTTTGTAGGAGCCGAACGTCTCGCTCCATCAGCGAACGGCGGACGAGAGCGCGGTGCCCCCGGCAGGCCACCCCTGCGGCAGCGCTCCCCGCCCCTTCCGGCGCCTCCCGAGCATCCGCCCTGTAGAGGAGCCCCGCCATGACCGCTGCCACCGCCGCCCGCCGCGTCCGCCACACGGGCACCCGGCCCACCGAGACCGAGCGCAAGAACGCCGCCGCCGCCCTCCAGCGCGCCCTGGACCGCCGTGACAACGGCGGCTCCACCGGCCACTGACCGGCCCGCCCGGACGGCCGCGCGGCCCCTGCGCCACCGCCCGTCCGGGCGCCGTCCGATGCACCACCCGTCCGCATGGTGGACGGTTCGTGTCAGGCAATGGGACGAGGAGTAGGGTGCCGCCATGTCTCGCAGCATCAATCTCGCAGTGATCCCCGGTGACGGCATCGGCCAGGAGGTCGTGTCCCAGGGACTCAAGGTCCTTCGCGCGGTCCTCCCGCAGGACGTGAAGCTGGAGACCCGGGAGTACGACCTCGGCGCCCGGCGCTGGCACCGCACGGGGGAGATCCTCCCCGACGCGGAGCTGGAGTCCCTCAAGGGCCACGACGCCATCCTCCTCGGCGCGATCGGCGACCCGTCCGTGCCGCCCGGCGTACTGGAGCGGGGCCTGCTGCTGAAGCTGCGCTTCGCCTTCGACCACTACGTGAACCTGCGCCCGTCGAAGCTCTTCCCGCAGACCGCGACCCCGCTCGCGGGCCGCCCCGACATCGACTTCGTCGTCGTGCGCGAGGGCACCGAGGGCCCGTACACGGGCAACGGCGGCAGCCTGCGCACCGGCACGCCGGCCGAGGTCGCCACGGAGGTCAGCGTCAACACGGCGTACGGCGTCGAGCGGGTCGTCCGCGACGCGTACGAGCGGGCCAAGGCCCGCCCCCGCAAGAAGCTGACGCTCGTCCACAAGAACAACGTCCTCGTCCACGCCGGCCACATGTGGAAGAAGATCTTCGACAAGGTCGGCGAGGAGTACCCCGAGGTCACCACCGACTACCTGCACGTCGACGCCGCGACGATCTTCTTCGTCACGCAACCCGAGCGCTTCGACGTCATCGTCACCGACAACCTCTTCGGCGACATCCTCACCGACCTCGCCGCCGCCGTGACCGGCGGCATCGGCCTGGCCGCGTCCGGCAACATCAACCCGACGGGCGCGTTCCCGTCGATGTTCGAGCCCGTCCACGGTTCCGCACCCGACATCGCGGGCCAGGGCAAGGCCGACCCCACCGCGACCGTCCTCTCCGTCGCGCTGCTCCTCCGCCACCTCGGGTACGAGACCGAGGCCGCCCGCGTCGAGGAGGCGGTCGCCGCCGACCTCACCGAGCGGGCCGGCGCCGCCGCGCGCACCACGGACGAGATCGGCGACGCGCTCGCGGTACGCGTAGCGAACTGACCCGCCGACTGGGACCACCAGACACAGCCGCCGGGTCGCAGCAGCGCCCGGCGGCTTCTCCTGTGCGGCCGCGGGGTGCCACCATCGAACCCCGGACCGCGACCACACCCGTTTCCCCGCCACGACCCCCCGAGCGATAATCGAACGCGGGGCCGCGGCATGCGGTATTGCTCGGACGTCCTAACAGCAGCAGCGTCAGCGGCTGGAGCGGCGGCGTGAGCGCGGTCCGACCCACACACACCGGTGAAGGACACAGCACTCATGACGACGCCCACGACGATCGAGCTCAAGCCCTCCTCGAACCCGCTGTCCGCCGTTCAGCGCGAGGCGATCCTGGCCAGCCCCGGCTTCGGCCGCCACTTCACCGACCACATGGTGACGATCAAGTGGACGGAGGGCCGGGGGTGGCACGACGCGCAGCTCACGCCGTACGCGCCGCTCTCCCTCGACCCCGCCAACATGACCCTGCACTACGCGCAGGAGATCTTCGAGGGCCTGAAGGCGTACCGCCGCCCCGACGGCTCGGTCTCGCTGTTCCGCCCCGAGGCCAACGCCGAGCGCTTCCAGCGCTCCGCCCGCCGCCTGGCCATGCCCGAGCTCCCCGTCGAGACGTTCGTCGCCGCGTGCGACGCGCTGGTCCGGCAGGACGTGGAGTGGGTCCCGCCGCACGGCGGCGAGGAGTCCTTGTACCTGCGGCCCTTCATGATCGCCACGGAGGTCGGGCTGGGCGTCCGGCCGGCCAACGAGTACCTGTTCATCGTCATCGCGTCGCCCGCCGGCGCGTACTTCCCGGGCGGCGTCAAGCCGGTCTCCGTCTGGCTGTCGGAGAACTACGTCCGCGCCGTCCCCGGCGGCATGGGCTTCGCCAAGACCGGCGGCAACTACGCCGCGTCCCTGCTCGCCCAGGCCGAGGCCGCGGAGAAGGGCTGCGACCAGGTCGTCTGGCTCGACGCGCTGGAGCACAAGTGGGTCGAGGAGATGGGCGGCATGAACCTGTACTTCGTGTACGGGAACAAGATCGTCACCCCTGAGCTGACCGGCTCCCTCCTGGCGGGCATCACCCGCGACTCCCTGCTCCAGGTCGCCCACGACCTCGGCTACGAGTCGGAGGAGGGCCGCGTCTCCACCGACCAGTGGCGCCGCGACACGGAGAACGGCACCCTCACGGAGGTCTTCGCCTGCGGCACGGCCGCGGTGATCACGCCGGTCGGCACGGTCAAGTCCGCCGGCGGCGAGTGGACGCAGGGCGACGGGCAGCCGGGCGAGGTCACCCTGAAGCTCCGCAAGGCCCTGCTCGACATCCAGACGGGTGCCGCGGAGGACACCCACGGCTGGACCCACCCGGTCGCCTGACCCCCTCGGGAGCCGCGCCCGCCGCGGCCCGCGTCCCGCCTCGCGCGGCCCGCGGGCCCGGCGGGCGCCCCCGTTCCGCACGGGTGCTCCCACGCGCATCCGCGCGCCTCGCCTCGCGGCTCACGCGCCGCGCCACCTCGCGCCCTGCCTCGCCGCGCCTTGCGCCTCGTCTCGTCTCACGCCGCCTCGCGCCCCGCCTCGCCACCTCCTGGGCCTTGCGCCGCGCCGCCCCGCGCCTCGTCTCACGTCGCCGCGCGCCGCGCCGTCTCCCGCCTCGCACCGCCCTGCGCTGCCCCGCCTCGTGCCTCGCGTCACCCTCGCGTCATGCCCCGCGCCGTCCCAGCGTCCCGCCCCGCGCCGCCTCTCTCCGCGACCGCATGCGCTTCCGATCACCCTTAGAGCGCTGCTCCAATCAGAAGATCGCCGCGAAACCTGCCGTTTTCTTTTCTCGTGGCAGCCGTTTAGAGTGATGCTCTAAATCTTGTCGTACACGCCAGGAGGTGCGAGGGACGTGCGCCTGACCCCCACCGAACGCGACCGGCTGCTGCTCTTCGGGGCCGCCGAACTCGCCCGGGCCCGCCGCGCCCGTGGACTGCGGCTCAACGTCCCCGAGGCCACGGCGCTCATCGCCGACACCGTCTGCGAGGCCGCCCGCGACGGCCGGCGCCTCGCGGAGGCCGTCGCGGCGGCCCGCGCGGTCCTCGGCCCGGACGACGTGCTGCCCGGGGTCGCCGACGTGGTCACCGAGGTCCACGTGGAGGCGGTCTTCGACGACGGCTCCCGCCTGGCCGTCGTCACCGACCCGATCGGCGGCCCCTCCGCGGGCCCGGACGCGCCCGGCGCGCTGCTGCCGGGCCCCGGCTACCGGGAGCCGGCCGCGCGGACGACGCTCACCGTGCGCAACACCGCGGCCGTGCCGATCAGCGTCACCTCGCACTTCCACTTCTTCGAGGCCAACCCGCGCCTGCGGTTCGACCGCGCGGCGGCGTACGGGATGCGGCTGTGCGTCCCGGCCGGCTCGTCGGTGCGGTTCGACCCGGGCGGCGAGGCCGAGGTGGGGCTCGTCCCCATCGGCGGCGATCGGGTCGCGATCGGGTTCGCCGGCCTGGTCGACGGGCCGCTGGACGCGCCCGGCGCGAAGGAGGAGGCCCTGCGCAGGGCGGTCGCCTGCGGCTACCTCGGCGCCGACCCCGCACGGGACCGCGAGCCCGGCACCGGAGTGGAGGAGAACGCCTGATGGACCCCTACGAGTACGCCTCCGTGCACGGCCCCCGCGCCGGCGACCGCGTCCGCCTGGGCGACTCCGGGCTGACCGTACGGGTCGAGTCCGACTCCCAGGAGCCCGGCGACGAGTTCCTGGCCGGCTTCGGCAAGACCGCCCGCGACGGGCTGCACCTGAAGGCCGCCGCCGTCCGCGAGACCTGCGACCTCGTCATCAGCAACGTCCTGGTCATCGACGCCGTGCAGGGCATCCGCAAGGTGTCGATCGGCATCCGCGAGGGCCGGATCCACGCCATCGGCCGGGCGGGCAACCCCGACACCCTCGACGGGGTCGACGTCGTCGTCGGGACCGGCACGTCCATCGTCTCCGGCGAGGGCCTGATCGCCACCGCCGGCGCCGTCGACACCCACGTCCACCTGCTGTCGCCCCGCATCATGGAGGCGTCGCTGGCCTCCGGCGTGACCACGATCATCGGCCAGGAGTTCGGCCCGGTCTGGGGCGTCGGCGTCAACTCGCCGTGGGCCCTGCGCCACGCCTTCGGCGCCTTCGACGCCTGGCCCGTCAACATCGGCTTCCTCGCCCGCGGGTCGTCGTCCGACGCCGCCCCGCTGGTGGAGGCCCTGGCCGAGGGCGGCGCCTCCGGCTTCAAGGTCCACGAGGACATGGGCGCCCACACCCGCGCCCTCGACACCGCCCTGCGGGTCGCCGAGGAGCACGACGTGCAGGTCGCCCTGCACAGCGACGGACTCAACGAGTGCCTGTCCGTGGAGGACACCCTCAAGGTCCTGGAAGGCCGGACGATCCACGCCTTCCACATCGAGGGCTGCGGCGGCGGCCACGTCCCCAACGTCCTGAAGATGGCGGGCGTCCCCAACGTCATCGGCTCCTCCACCAACCCCACCCTGCCCTTCGGGCGGGACGCGGTCGCCGAGCACTACGGGATGATCGTCTCCGTCCACGACCTGAAGACCGACCTGCCCGGCGACGCCGCCATGGCCCGCGACCGCATCCGGGCCGGGACGATGGGCGCGGAGGACGTCCTGCACGACCTCGGCGCGATCGGCATCACGTCGTCGGACGCGCAGGGCATGGGGAGGGCCGGCGAGACCGTGCGCCGGACCTTCGCCATGGCCGGCAAGATGAAGGCCGAGCTGGGCCCGCTCGACGGCGACGGCGACGGCGACGACAACGCCCGCGTCCTGCGGTACGTCGCCAAGCTCACCATCAACCCGGCCATCGCCCACGGCCTCGCCCACGAGGTCGGCTCGATCGAGATCGGCAAGCTCGCCGACATCGTGCTGTGGCGGCCCGAGTTCTTCGGCGCCAAGCCGCAGCTCGTCCTGAAGTCCGGCTTCCCCGCGTACGGGGTCGTGGGCGACCCGAACGCCGCCACCGACACGTGCGAACCGCTCGTGCTGGGCCCGCAGTTCGGCGCGCACGGCGCGACGGCCGCGGACATCTCCGTCGCGTTCGTCTCCGGTGCGGCGGCCCAGCTCGGCGCCGACCTGATGCCCACCCGCCGCCGGCGCGTCGCCGTGCGCGGCACCCGCGGGATCGGCCCCGGCGACCTGCGCCTCAACTCCCGCATCGGAGAGGTCGCCGTGGACGCCCGCACGGGCCTGGTCACGCTGGACGGCGAACCGGTCCGCTCGGAGCCCGCCGACTCCGTGTCCCTCAACCGCCTCTACTTCCTCTGAGGACCACCCCCATGAGCTTCCGCATGCCCGCCGAGTGGGCGCCCCACGAGCGCACCTGGATGGCGTGGCCCACCGCCAACCCCACCTTCGCCACCCCGGAGGAACTGGCCGCGGCCCGGACGGCCTGGGCGGACGTCGCCCGCGCCGTGCGCCGCTTCGAACCGGTGACCATGGTGGTGGCCCCCGGCGACGCCGGTTCGGCCCGCGCCCTCCTCGGCGACGGCGTCGACCTGGTGGAGCGGGACCTGGACGACGCCTGGATGCGGGACATCGGCCCGACGTTCGTCACCGACGGCACCCGGCTCGCCGCCGTCGACTGGGTGTTCAACGGGTGGGGCGCCGCCGACTGGGCCCGCTGGGAGCACGACGCGAAGATCGCCCGCCACGTCGCGGACCTCGCCGGGGCGCCCGTGCAGAGCAGCCCCCTCGTCAACGAGGGCGGCGCGATCCACGTCGATGGCGAGGGCACGGTCCTCCTCACCGACACGGTCCAGCTCGGCCCCGAACGCAACCCCGGCTGGACCCGCGCCCAGGTCGAGGCGGAGGTCCACGCGAGGCTCGGCACCACCAAGGCGATCTGGCTGCCCCGCGGGCTGACCGCCGACTACGGCACGTACGGCACGCGCGGCCACGTCGACATCGTCGCCGCCTTCGCCCGTCCCGGCGTCGTCGTCGTCCACACCCAGCCCGATCCGGCCCACCCCGACCACGAGCCGTGCAAGGAGAACGCCGCCCTCCTCCGCTCCCAGACCGACGCCCGCGGGCGCGCCCTGGAGGTCGTCGAGGTCCCGGCGCCCACCGTCCTCCAGGAGGACGGCGAGTGGGTCGACTACTCGTACATCAACCACTACCTCTGCAACGGCGGCGTCGTCCTGTGCGCCTTCGACGACCCCCGCGACGAACTCGCGGCCGGCGTCTTCCGTCGCCTCTTCCCCGACCGCACGGTCACCCTCGTCGACGCCCGCCCCGTCTTCGCGAACGGCGGCGGCATCCACTGCATCACCCAACAGCAGCCGAAGGTCTGAGAAAACCGCTGGTCACGCCATGGGCGCGGCTGTCACCCTGCGCCCATGGCCGACCCCACGCCGCACCCCGACCACCGGATCACCCGCATCTACGTCCTGTCCGAGGACGCCTGGCACCTCGAACTCGACCACCGCGACACCCGCTGCCTGATCACCGCGATCGTCCCCGACGAGGACCCGGCGCGGGAGCCGTCGTTCTGCCTCGCCGCACCCGCCGGGGACCACCACGTGCCCCACGCGGTGATGCGCTGGTTCATGGACGAGGTGGCCGAGGAGATCCGGCGGGTCCGCGGCTGGACCGAACTGCCGCCCGCCGCCGTCGACACGGTGGTGGCCCTGCGCGAGGTGGTCGCCGACGGCTGGGACGACGAGGACGGCCCGGCGCTGCTCGCCCTGCTCTCCGGCGTCCTGCCCGCCGACCAGGTGGCCGCCGTCGTCCTGGAGGTCCTGAGCGCCGACACGACCGCCCTGGCCGGCCGCCCGCCTGCCCCCGGCGCGGTCGCCGCGCTCCGGGAGCGGATGGCCGGGGCCGGCTGGAGATCGGGTACAACGGACGGGTGAACGACGTCAAAGCCCGCGCCGCCCGGCGCCGCAACACCGCGCCGCCCCGTGAGGAGGTGCTCGCCGCCGCCATGGCGACCATCGCCGAGCGGGGGCTGGAGGGCCTCACCATGGCCGGGCTCGGCCGGGAGGTCGGCATGAGCAGCGGCCACCTCCTCTATTACTTCCGCACCAAGGACGAGCTGCTCCTGCGGACCCTGGAGTGGAGCGAGGGCCGCCTCGGCGCGCAGCGCAGCGCCCTGCTGTCGCGGCAGGACCTCCCGGTCGCCGGCCGCCTCACCGCGTACGTCGAGCTGTACGTCCCCGGCGGGCCCCGCGACCCGCACTGGACGCTCTGGCTGGAGGTGTGGAACCGCTCGCAGGGCGCCGACGCCTCGGCGCGCGACCGGCAGGCGGCCATCGAGGGGGCCTGGCACCGCGATCTCGTCGCGCTCATCGCCGAGGGCATCTCGCGCGGCGAACTGCGCCGGGTCGACCCCGACCGGTACGCGGCCCGGCTGCGCGCCCTGCTCGACGGGTTCAGCGTCCACGTCGCCGTGGGCATCCCGGGCACCGGCCGCGACCAGGTGCTCGCCCACGTGCGCGAGCACATCGAGGAGACGCTGCTCCGGAGGGCTTGACCGCATCGTGAGACCCCTGCCCAGGAAGCGGCCCTCCTGTGGCACACTGCCCCCGTGCTCGCGAACCCGATGATTATCGGCAGCGGCGCGCCGGTCCGCAGTGACCGCTGAGCCCGACGGCAACCCCGTCGCGGCGGCGGACACCGTGTCCCAGACCCGCGCGCAGACCTCTCGCACCCGCGAGGGGTCTTTTCGTTTTCCGGGCCCCACCCGAGGGCCCGCGGCGAGCGCGCGACAATGGGGCGGGCGGAACCGGCCATTCCCCGTCCGGGCCCCGCCCCGCGGGCCGGCGCGGGCGGGAACCCCACCGGAGCCACATCCGACAGGAGCAGGACAGCCATGACCACGGATCAGCCCGTCGACGACGGCTTCCACGTCTTCGACACGACACTGCGCGACGGCGCCCAGCGCGAGGGCATCAACCTCACCGTCGCCGACAAGCTGACCATCGCCCGGCACCTGGACGACTTCGGTGTGGGCTTCATCGAGGGCGGCTGGCCCGGCGCCAACCCGCGCGACACGGAGTTCTTCGCCCGCGCGCTCGCCGAGATCGACTTCAAGCACGCCCAGCTCGTCGCCTTCGGCGCCACCCGCCGCGCCGGCATCCAGGCCGCCGACGACCCGCAGGTCAAGGCGCTCCTCGACTCCGGCGCCCCGGTGATCACGCTGGTCGCCAAGTCCCACGACCGCCACGTCGAGCTGGCGCTGCGCACCACGCTCGACGAGAACCTCGCCATGATCCGCGACACCGTCGCCCACCTTCGCGAGCAGGGCCGCCGCGTCTTCGTCGACTGCGAGCACTTCTTCGACGGCTACCGGGCGAACCCCGAGTACGCCAAGGCCGTCGTCCGCGCCGCCCACGAGGCGGGCGCCGACGTGGTCGTCCTGTGCGACACCAACGGCGGCATGCTCCCGCCGCAGGTGCGGGACGTCGTCGCCGCCGTCCTCGCCGACACCGGCGCCCGCCTCGGCATCCACGCCCAGGACGACACCGGCTGCGCCGTCGCCAACACCCTCGCGGCCGTCGACGGCGGCGCCACCCACGTCCAGTGCACCGCCAACGGCTACGGCGAGCGCGTCGGCAACGCGAACCTCTTCCCCGTGGTCGCGGCCCTGGAGCTGAAGTACGGCCGCCGCGTCCTGCCCGAGGGCTCCCTGGCGGAGATGACGCGGATCTCCCACGCCATCGCGGAGGTCGTCAACCTCACCCCCTCCACCCACCAGCCGTACGTCGGCGTCTCCGCCTTCGCCCACAAGGCGGGCCTCCACGCCTCCGCGATCAAGGTCGACCCGGACCTGTACCAGCACATCGACCCCGAGCACGTCGGCAACACGATGCGCATGCTGGTCTCCGACATGGCCGGCCGCGCGTCGGTCGAGCTCAAGGGCAAGGAACTGGGCATCGACCTGGGCGACGACCGCGAGCTGGTCGGCCGCGTCGTCGACCGCGTCAAGGACCGGGAGCTGCGCGGCTACACGTACGAGGCGGCGGACGCGTCGTTCGAGCTCCTCCTCCGCGAGGAGGTCGAGGGCCGCCCCCTGCGCTTCTTCCGCACGGAGTCGTGGCGGGCCATCGTCGAGGACCGCCCCGACGGCACCCACGCCAACGAGGCGACGGTGAAGGTGTGGGCGGCCGGCGAGCGCATCGTCGCCACGGCGGAGGGCAACGGTCCGGTGAACGCCCTGGACCGGGCGCTGCTGGCGGCCCTGGAGCGGATCCACCCGCAGATGGCCAAGTTCGAGCTGGTCGACTACAAGGTGCGCATCCTGGAGGGCCGCCACGGCACCGAGTCCACGACCCGCGTCCTGATCACGACCAGCGACGGCGACGCCGAGTGGTCGACGGTCGGCGTCGGCGAGAACGTGATCGCGGCGTCGTGGCAGGCGCTGGTGGACGCGTACACGTACGGCCTGCTGAGGGCGGGCGTGGAGCCGACGGAGAAGTAGCGCCACCGGAGGGCTCAAATCCCCCCATATGGGGTAGCTTCGATGGTATGAGGAGAAACCCCCTCTCCCTCGTGTCGGCCGTGGCGGGCCTGGTGCTCCTGCTCCTCCTGGCCCTGGCCCCCGCTGCGGCCGGCAAGGCGTCGGACGGGGTGCGGGAGGCCGCCGCCGCGCTCCGGCAGGGCCCCGTCTACGTGCACCCGGCGGCGGCCGGCGAACTGCCGCCGCCCGAGGCCGAGGCGTTGGAGCGCAAGATCCTCGACGCGGACAAGCCCCTGATGGTGGCCGTCCTGCCGGACACGGACGCGTTCCCGGAGGAGACCCTCCTGCGCGACCTGCGCACCCTCACGGGCGTGACCGGCGTGTACGCCGTCCGCCTGGGCGACGCCTTCGACGCGGGTGCCGACCGGGCGGTGCTCTCCCCCCGGGCGGTGGACAACCTCGTGTCGGCGGTCCGCCAGCCCGGCGTGGACGCGGCGACGGAGCTGAACGCCTTCGTCGACCAGGCCCTGCCGCAGACGCGCGGCTCGGCGCCGTCCTCCTGGGCGGGCGTGCCAACCGACGGCGCGCCGGTCGGCGGTCTGGTGACCATCGGCGTACTGCTCGCGGCGATGGCGGCGGGCGTGTCGCTGATGACCGTCCGCAGCCGCAACCGCAGCCGGTCCGAGGAGCGCGAGGCCCTGGAGAAGCTCCGCGTCGTCGTCGACGAGGACATCACCGCGTACGGCGAGGAACTGGACCGCCTGGACTTCCACCCGGCGGACCCGACCGCCGACGACGCGATGCGCCGCGACTACGAACGCGCCCTGGACGCGTACGACGAGGCGAAGCAGCTCATGGCCGGGGCCCGCCACCCCCATGACGTCCGGGGCGTGACCGAGGCCCTCGCGGACGGCCGCCACGCGCTGGCCGTCCTCTCCGCCCGCCGCGAGGGCCGCCCGCTTCCCGAGCGGCGGGCACCCTGCTTCTTCGACCCCCGCCACGGCCCCTCGGTGGCGGACGTGTCCTGGACCCCGCACGGCGGCACCCCCCGCGACGTACCGGTCTGCGCGGCGGACGAGGCCCGCGTCCGGGCGGGCCAGGACCCGGCGGCCCGCCAGGTCACCACCGAGTGGGGTCCCCGCCCGTACTGGGAGGCGGGACCGGTGTACGGCCCCTGGGCGGGCGGCTACTACGGCGGCGCGCTCCTGCCCGGCCTCCTGATCGGCACGATGCTCGGCAGCACCCTCGCGACCCCCGCGTACGCGGGCGAGTACGGCGGCGAGGGCTACGACTCCTTCGCAGGCGGCGACTTCTCCGGCGGCGACTACGACGCCTCGGACTTCGGCGGCGACTTCGGCGGGGGAGGCGGATTCGGCGGCGGCGGGGGAGGCGGCGACTTCGGCGGCGGGTTCTGACCCCTCCCCGCCCGCGGCACGGCCGGAGAGGGGGACGCCGTCAGGCGACGGGGACGCGGGGAGCCCGCTCCCCGGAGGCCCGGGGCTGCGGGCCCGCCCTGCGCAGGCGGCGTTCCAGGGGGTGCTCCACGCAGTGGTACGCGGCGGCTGCCAGCGCCAGACTCACGGCGATCACCAGGAGCCAGAGGAGGGCCGTGGCCACCAGGCCCTCCGGGCGCCCGTGCACGCCGACCCACACGCGGATCACGATCTCGTGGACCAGGTACCAGGCGAACGACCAGTGCCCCAGCCGAATCGCCCACCGCCCGCCCAGACCGGTTCGGCGCCCTTCGCGGTCCGCGTGCGCGGCGGCGGCGACCAGGAGGGCGAAGAGGGGGGTGGAGAGCAACTGCGACGCCTGGTACGGGCTGTACCAAAGAGCGTCCGGCACCGCCCGCGACCAGGGGACCAGCGCCAGGTGCCAGACGGCGACCAGCGTGACGGCCGCGCCCAGGGAGACCGGCGGCCGCCAGCCGCGCGCCACGGCGAGCCCGGCCGCGCACGCCGCGACCGCGACGGCCCAGCGCCCGCCCCGGCCGCCGGTCGGCGGTGGGCGGGCGCTGTGTGGGGGAGCCCGGAGAAGCGGGCGGGGGTCACGCCGTGCGGATCGCGGAGATCTCGAACGTCAGCTTGATCTTGTCGCTGACCAGCACGCCGCCCGTCTCCAGCGCCGCGTTCCAGGTCAGGCCCCAGTCGGAGCGCAGGATCTCGGCCTTGCCCTCGAAGCCGACGCGCTCGTTGCCGAACGGGTCCTTCGCGGCGCCGTTGAACTCCAGGTCGATGGCGACCGGGCGGGTCACGCCCTTGATCGTCAGGTCGCCGGTGACGCGGTAGTCCGTGCCGCCCAGCGCCTCCGCGGAGGTGGAGCGGAACGTCATCTCCGGGAACTGCTCGGCGTCGAAGAAGTCGGCGCCGCGCAGGTGCCCGTCGCGGTCGGCGCTGCCGGTGTCGACGGAGGCCATCCGGATGTCGAGCGAGGCGGAGGAGGCCGACGGGTCCGCGCCGTCGAGGACCAGGGTGCCGTCGTAGTCGGTGAAGGCGCCGCGGACGTTCGTGACCATCGCGTGGCGCGCGGTGAAGCCGATCGTGCTGTGCGCGGCGTCGATCGTGTACGTGCCGGTCAGCGCGGCCAGCGACGGGTCGACGGCCGGGGCGGTGGGGGTGGCGGTCCGCGTGCCGGTGTTGCGGTTGAACAGGCCCATGACGTGCTCCTTCGAGAAGATTCGTGCCTTCGTTGAAGATTGAACTATCTCGACCATAGCCCCATTCCGTTCAATCTTCAACAACTTCTTCCGGGGCGTCCCCCTCCGCGTGGCTCGCCCTCCCCGCGCCCCCTCGCCGCCACAATCCGACCGTGCCCGCCCGCTCCCGCCGCGCCTTCCTCGCCGCCGCCACCGCGGCCGCCACCGCCCTCCCGGTCCCCGCCCTCGCCGCCGCCGGCGGCGACCCCCGGACCCTCGCCTGCGACGCCCTCCGCCTCCGCTGGCTCACCCTCCAGCTCGGCACCGGCTACGACCCCGCCGCCGAGCCCTACGCCACCCGCCTCGCCGCGACCGGCGCCCTCGCCGCCCGCCACCGGGCCACCATGGCCCCCGCCGCCGGCTCCCTCTGGCCCGCCGACCCCTTCGACCCGCCCGCCGGCATCACCCGCTCGTACCGCCGCCTCTGGACCATGGCCCAGGCGTACGTCCAGCCCGGCACCGGCCGCACCGGCGACCCCGCCCTCCTCGACGCCGTCCGCACCGGCCTCGACCACCTCGCCGCCCGCGTCTACCACCCCGCCACCACCCCCTACGGCAACTGGTGGGAATGGCAGATCGGCGTCCCCCACCTCCTCCTCGACACGGTCGCCGCCCTCCACGACCACCTGACACCCGGTCACATCGACGCCGCGTGCGCCGCCGTCGACCACTTCGTCCCGGACACCGCCCTCCTCGACTACTCCGGCACCTCCACCGGCGCCAACCGCGTCGACCTGTGCCGCTCCGTCGCCCTGCGCGGCGTCCTCGGCCGCCGCCCCGACAGGCTGGCCCTCGCCCGCGACGCGCTGTCACCCGTCTTCCCCCACGTGACCCGTGGCGACGGGCTGTACGAGGACGGCAGCTTCGTCCAGCACGGCGCGGTCCCGTACACCGGCACGTACGGCCAGGTCCTCCTCGACGGCCTCGCCCGCCTCTTCGCGCTCCTCGCCGGCTCCCCCTGGGAGGTCACCGACCCGGCCCGGCACACCGTCCTCGACGCCGTCGAGCGCGCGTACGCCCCCCTCCTGCGCAACGGCCTGATGATGGACGCCGTCAACGGCCGCGCCATCAGCCGCGGCGTCCTGCGCGGCGACCCCGGCGTCCTGCGCGGCGACCACTACCACGGCCACGGCGTCATCGCCGCGATCGCCCTCCTCGCGGACGGCGCCGCCCCCGCCCGGCGCGAGCGCTGGCACTCCCTCGTCAAGGGCTGGATCGCGCGCGACACGGTCAGCCCCGTCCTGACCGCCCCGCGCTTCGGCGTCGCGGACCTCGCCCGGCTCCACGCCGTCGCCGCCTCGCCCGTGCCCGCCGCCCCCGAACCCACCGGCCACACCCTGTTCGCCGCCATGGACCGGGCCGTCCACCGCCGCCCCGGCTGGGCCGCCTGCGTCGCCATGGCCTCCGACCGCATCGCCCACTACGAGTGCGGCAACGGCGAGAACCCGCGCGGCTGGCACACCGGGGCCGGCATGCTCTCCTGGTGGGGGCCCGGCCCCGGCACCGCCGGCGACGGCCAGTACACCGACTGGTTCTGGCCCACCGTCGACCTCTACCGGCTCCCCGGCACCACCGTCTCCACCCGGCGCCTGCGCGACCGGGAAGGCGGCGAATGGGGCGCCCCCCGGCCGGACGTCCGCTGGGTCGGAGGGGTGACGGACGGCGAGTACGCCGCGATCGGCCAGCACCTGCGCGGCCTCGGCTCCACCCTGGAGGCCCGCAAGTCCTGGTTCTGCGCCGCCGACGCCGTCATCTGCCTCGGCGCGGGCATCACCTGCGCCGACGGCGTCCCCGTCGAGACCGTCGTCGACAACCGCAACCTCGGCGAGGCCGGCGACGCCCGGTTCACCACCGGCCCCGGCTGGGCCCACCTCGAAGGCCACGGCGGCTGGGTCCTGCCCCCCGGACCCGCCCGCCTGCGCACCCTGCGCGAGGACCGCGCCGGCGCCTGGCGCGACATCAACACCGCCTCCAGCGCCGAGCGCCGCACCCGCCGCTACCAGACCCTCTGGCTCGACCACGGCACCGACCCCGCCGACACGGTGTACGCCTATCTGGTGATGCCCGGCGCCACCCGCCGCGCCGTCGCCGCCCGCGCCGCCGACCCGCACTGGCTGGAGGTCCTCGACAACACCGCCGCCCGCCAGGCCGTCCGCGTCCGCGCCCTGGGCCTCACCTTCGCCACCTTCTGGCGGCCCGGCACCACCGGCCCCCTCACCACCACCGCCCCGGCCGCCGTCCTCGTGCGGCGGCACGGCCGCACCGCCACCCTCCACGTCGGCGAGCCGCCCCGCACCGGCCGCCCCCTGGAGATCACCTGGCACCGCCCGGTCCGCCGGGTCCTCACGCACGACCCGTCCGTCCGGGTACTCTCCACCGGGCCCGCCCTACGGCTGCGGATCGCCCCCGGCACCGCCTGCGCCGCGCACCGCTGCGAGGCGCTCCTCGCCTGATCCGACGGCCCCCAGCCCGTACCACCGCCAGGGCGTTGTGGGAAACCCACAAGACGACAGGGCCGAATGCTGGTACTTCGCCTGCCCCCCGACCCGGTTCTGTTCAGGGCGCACAGCAGAACAGTCCGGAGACTGTACGGAGTCAACGGCGGGATTTGCTCGGTCGGCTCCGTAGGGTCAGTACATGACCGTTGTGGACGAAAACCAGGGAGAGCCCGCCGACGCCCGCGGACGGGTGGCCGAGCTGCTCGCCCTGCGCGAGGAGGCCCGGCGCGGCCCGAGTGAGCGCGCCACCGAGGCGCAGCACGCCAAGGGCAAGCTGACCGCCCGCGAGCGCATCGAACTCCTGCTGGACGAGGGGTCGTTCCGGGAGGTCGAGCAGTTGCGCCGGCACCGGGCGACCGGATTCGGCCTGGAGGCCAAGAAGCCCTACACCGACGGTGTCATCACCGGGTGGGGCACGGTCGACGGCCGTACGGTCTTCGTCTACGCGCACGACTTCCGGATCTTCGGCGGCGCCCTCGGCGAGGCCCACGCCACCAAGATCCACAAGATCATGGACATGGCCATCGCGGCCGGCGCCCCGCTCGTGTCGCTGAACGACGGCGCCGGCGCCCGCATCCAGGAGGGCGTCTCCGCCCTCGCCGGGTACGGCGGCATCTTCCAGCGCAACACCAAGGCGTCCGGGGTCATCCCGCAGATCTCCGTGATGCTCGGCCCCTGCGCCGGCGGTGCGGCCTACAGCCCCGCCCTCACGGACTTCGTCTTCATGGTCCGCGACACCTCGCAGATGTTCATCACCGGCCCCGACGTCGTCAAGGCCGTCACCGGTGAGGAGATCACGCAGAACGGGCTCGGCGGCGCCGACGTCCACGCCGAGACCTCCGGCGTCGCGCACTTCGCGTACGACGACGAGGAGACCTGCATCGCCGAGGTCCGCTACCTCCTGTCGATGCTCCCGCAGAACAACCGCGAGACCCCGCCGGTCCACCCCAGCGACGACCCCGCCGACCGGCGCGGCGACGTCCTGCTGGACCTCGTGCCCGCCGACGGCAACCGGCCGTACGACATGCACAAGGTCATCGAGGAGATCGTCGACGACGGCGACTACCTGGAGGTCCACGAGCGCTGGGCCCGCAACATCGTCTGCGCCCTCGCCCGCCTCGACGGCCAGGTCGTCGGCATCGTCGCGAACCAGCCGCAGACCCTCGCCGGCGTCCTGGACATCGAGGCGTCCGAGAAGGCCGCCCGCTTCGTCCAGATGTGCGACGCGTTCAACATCCCGATCATCACGTTCCTCGACGTGCCCGGCTTCCTGCCCGGCGTCGACCAGGAGCACGGCGGCATCATCCGCCACGGCGCCAAGCTGCTGTACGCGTACTGCAACGCCACCGTGCCGCGCATTTCGCTGATCCTGCGCAAGGCGTACGGCGGCGCGTACATCGTCATGGACTCCCAGTCCATCGGTGCCGACCTCACCTACGCCTGGCCGACCAACGAGATCGCCGTCATGGGCGCCGAGGGCGCCGCCAACGTCATCTTCCGCCGGCAGATCGCCGACGCCGAGGACCCCGAGGCCATGCGCGCCCGCATGGTCAAGGAGTACAAGGCCGAGCTGATGCACCCGTACTACGCCGCGGAGCGCGGCCTGGTCGACGACGTCATCGACCCGGCCGAGACCCGCGAGGTGCTCATCCGGTCCCTCGCCATGCTCCGCACCAAGCACGCCGACCTGCCGTCCCGCAAGCACGGCAACCCGCCGCAGTAACGAGGAGAACCCGTGACCACGCCCCTGGCAGACGCCTCCCTCCTCCGGGTCGAGAAGGGCCACGCCGCCCCCGAGGAACTCGCCGCCCTCACCGCCGTCCTCCTGGCCCGCGCGGGCGCCCGCACCGCCGCGGCGGAGGCCGCCCCGGCGCACCGCGCCCGCACCACGGTCGGCTGGCGCCGCCCGCAGTGGCAGTCCGGCTTCCGGGCGCCGCACTCCTGGCAGGGCTGACACCCCGCCGCCCGTACGTGCCGAAGGGCCCCGCACCCGTGACGGGTGCGGGGCCCTTCGGCGTGGGCGCGGGGCGCGCGGCACCGCCGCGGACGAACGGCGGGGGCCCGCCGCACCGACGACCGGTGCGGCGGGCCCCGCGAGGAGAACCGTGGGACGTGCTACCGCAGTCGTGCCATGAGGGCGTGTTCGACGAGGGTGATGAGGGCGCTTTTGGCGTCCGCGCGGTGGCGGGCGTCGGTGGTGATGATGGGGGTGTCGGGGCCGATCTGGAGTGCTTCGCGTACTTCGTCGGGGGTGTAGGGCTGGTGTCCGTC
>NZ_JBWKJG010000003.1:506439-540052 GCF_056432325.1 Streptomyces sp. NPDC045287 | reverse complement strand
CGCGAACTCCGCCGCACACGTGTCGACCGTCTTGTACACCGGCCGCACACCCAACGCATGCCGCACCTCACGCACGACGTCCTCACGCAACCCGCGAATCTCCCCGATCTGCTGGTCGGAGAAACCGTGACGCTTCGCGTGCGCCAGCAGCTCCGGGGTGAACTCGCTCGCGGCAGCGAGCTCCTCGGCCACCTCGTGGATCAGGAAGAGCTGGTCGACGAACCACGGGTCGATCTTCGTCGCGTCGAAGACCTCCTGCTGCGTCGCCCCGGCCCGGATGGCCCGCATGACCGTCTGGAGCCGGCCGTCCGTGGGCGTGCTCGACACGTCGAGCAGTTCCGCCTTGTCACCCGGCTCACCGGTGAAGGCGAACTGCGAGCCCTTCTGCTCCACCGAACGCAGGGCCTTTTGGAGGGCTTCGGTGAAGTTGCGGCCGATGGCCATGGCCTCGCCGACCGACTTCATCGTCGTGGTGAGGGTGGAGTCGGCGGAGGGGAACTTCTCGAACGCGAACCGCGGTACCTTGACCACGACGTAGTCGAGCGTGGGCTCGAAGGACGCCGGGGTCTCCTGGGTGATGTCGTTCGGGATCTCGTCCAGCGTGTAGCCGACGGCGAGCTTCGCGGCGATCTTGGCGATCGGGAAACCCGTCGCCTTCGACGCCAAAGCGGAAGAACGCGACACCCGCGGATTCATCTCGATGACGATGACCCGACCGTCCTCGGGATTCACCGCGAACTGGATGTTGCAGCCACCCGTGTCGACCCCCACCTCACGGATGACCGCGATCCCCACATCACGCAGGATCTGATACTCGCGGTCCGTGAGCGTCATCGCCGGCGCCACGGTGATCGAATCACCCGTGTGCACGCCCATGGGGTCGAAGTTCTCGATGGAGCAGACGACCACGACGTTGTCGTGCTTGTCGCGCATCAGCTCCAGCTCGTACTCCTTCCAGCCCAGGATGGACTCCTCCAGGAGCACCTCGGTGGTCGGGGAGAGCGTGAGGCCCTGGCCGGCGATGCGGCGCAGCTCCTCCTCGTCGTGCGCGAAACCAGAACCCGCACCACCCATGGTGAAGGACGGGCGGACCACGACGGGATAGCCACCCAGCGTCTCCACGCCCTTGAGGACGTCGTCCATGGAGTGGCAGATCACCGAACGGGCGGACTCGCCGTGCCCGATCTTCTTGCGGACCTCCTCCACGACCTCCTTGAACTGCTCGCGGTCCTCGCCCTTGTGGATGGCCTCGACGTTGGCGCCGATCAGCTCGACGCCGTACTTCTCGAGGACACCGTTCTCGTGCAGGGAGATCGCGGTGTTCAGGGCCGTCTGGCCGCCCAGGGTGGGCAGGAGCGCGTCGGGGCGCTCCTTGGCGATGATCTTCTCGACGAACTCGGGGGTGATCGGCTCGACGTAGGTGGCGTCGGCGATCTCCGGGTCGGTCATGATCGTCGCCGGATTGGAATTCACCAGGATCACCCGCAGACCCTCGGCCTTGAGGACCCGGCACGCCTGGGTGCCCGAATAGTCGAACTCGGCGGCCTGCCCGATGACGATCGGACCGGAGCCGATGACCAGGACGGACTGAATATCGGTGCGCTTAGGCACGCTCGGCCTCCATCAGCTCCACAAAACGATCGAACAGGTATGCGGCGTCATGCGGACCCGCGGCCGCCTCCGGGTGGTACTGCACGGAGAACACCGGCTGGTCCAGCAGCCGCAGCCCCTCCACCACCTGGTCGTTCAGACAGACGTGGGTGACCTCGGCCCGGCCGAACGGCGTGTCCACCGGGCCGTCCAACGGGGCGTCGACGGCGAAGCCGTGGTTGTGCGCGGTCACCTCCACCTTGCCGGTGGTCCGGTCCATGACCGGCTGGTTGATGCCGCGGTGGCCGTACTTGAGCTTGTAGGTGCCAAAGCCCAGCGCCCGGCCCAGGATCTGGTTGCCGAAGCAGATGCCGAACAGCGGCGTCCTGCGCTCCAGCACCGCACGCATCAGCGCCACCGGGTGGTCGGCGGTGGCGGGATCACCGGGACCGTTGGAGAAGAACACCCCGTCCGGCTCGACCGCGTACACCTCCTCCACGCTCGCCGTCGCGGGCAGAACGTGCACCTCGATGCCCCGCTCCGCCATCCGCTGCGGCGTCATCCCCTTGATCCCCAAATCCACGGCGGCAACGGTGAACCTCTTCTCACCCACCGCGGGAACGACATACGACTCCTCGGTCGCCACCTCAGCGGAAAGGTCAGCACCCTTCATCTGCGGCTGCGCCTGAACCTTCGCAAGCATCTCGGCATCACCGGCGACGGCATCACCGGAGAAGATCCCCACCCGCATCGCACCCCGCTCCCGCAGGTGCCGGGTCAACGCCCGGGTGTCGATGCCACTGATCCCCACAACCCCCTGCCGCTCCAACTCCTCGTCGAGGGAGCGTTTCGCCCGCCAGCTCGACGGCACCCGGGCGGGGTCGCGCACCACATAGCCCGCCACCCAGAAACGGCCCGATTCCGGGTCCTCGTCGTTGACGCCGGTGTTGCCGACGTGCGGGGCCGTCATGACGACGACCTGGCGGTGGTAGGAGGGGTCGGTCAAGGTCTCCTGATAACCGGTCATTCCGGTGTTGAAGACCGCTTCGCCGAACGTCTCCCCCACCGCGCCGTAAGCACGTCCACGAAAACTGCGCCCGTCCTCCAGGACGAGTACCGCGGTCGCGGTCCCGCCATTCCCTTTCCACGTCCCCACGTCAAATCACTCCATTGACAAGAATCATGTACAGCGCGACGCCGCCGCCGATGGACAGCAGCGCGTTGTCCGTCTTCCAGTACATGACCGCCGCCAAGGAGAGGGAGACCAGCTTCGGCAGCCCGTACGGATAGGCGGTCACGTCGAGGTCCTTGATGGTGTACGCCACCAGCAGCACCATCACCCCGGTCGGCATCTTTTCGCCGAGGTAGCGCAGATAGCCGTTCGCGGCCAGTTTCCCCAGGACGACGAAGGGCGCCGCCCGGAGCGCCACGGTCACCAGGGAGATCACGGCGACGACGGCGAACGCGTGCAGGTCGGACAGGTGGTTCACTTCGCCCGCTCCTTTTCCTTCTGGTACATGCCGCTGATGACGGCCACGTAGAGCAGCAGGCTCACGATGAGGAAGGATTCCTCGACCACATAGCGGTCCACGAGGTAACCGATCACTCCGGCGCCCAGGGCGAGCAGGACGAGGGTCGCGCTCCGGCTGGTGCGCACCGCGTTGACCGCGAGGGTCAGGAACATGGCGGTGAGGGCGAACTCGAAGCCCTTGACGCTCTCCGGGATCACCTGGCCGAGCAGGGCGCCGAGCAGCGCGCCGAGGAACCACCACACGTGGCTGACCACCTGCACGATGGTGATCTGACGGCCGGTCAGGTGCATGCCGGGGCCGGCCGTGGTGATGCCGTAGGTCTCGTCGGTCAGGGCGAAGACGCCGTAGGCCTTCTGGACGCGCCCGCGCAGCCGGTCGATCGGGAAGGACAGGCCGTAGAAGATGTGTCGGAAGTTCACGATCAGCGAGGTGAACGCCACCTGGTAGAGCGGCAGTCCGGCCACCATGAAGCCGACGGCGAGGAATTCGATGGATCCCGCGTAGATCAGCAGGGTGGAGAGCGGTGCCCAGTACCAGTTGATGCCGCTCGCGGTCAGCAGCACGCCGAACGCCACCCCCAGCGGGATGTACGCCATGGCGACGGGCACGGTGAGCCGGACCGCCTCTCCGGCTCCTCCCTTGGGATCCTGCTGGTCTGTCCGTTCCGTCGGTGGCGGCGATGCGCGCATGATCTCTCCTGCAAGTTCGTGTTCGTGTAGGCCCGGGCGGCCGGGGGAAGAGGGGGTGGCGGGCCCTCTCCCCCCGGCCGCCGGCGGGACTCAGACCGCTGTCGGGGTGGAGGCCGTCCAGTAACTGGTGGCCTTCGGATCCGCGCCGCGGGCGAGCGGGTCGCGGACCGCTCTCGTGATCAGGCCGATCGGGGTGATCACCAGGTAGTAGACGATGGCCAGTAGTACGGTACGCACGGCTCGTACGTCCTTTCTGTCGATTGACCGATTAGTCGAGGGGGATCTCGTCGCGCCAGTCGGTCTCCTCCTGCCAGACCGGCTGGTCCTCCTTGCGCAGCAGGAAGTTGCCGACGGCGAGACGGTCGATGTTGGTCCGCATGAAGCAGGCGTACGCCTCGGCGGGGCTGGCGACGATCGGCTCGCCGCGCACGTTGAAGGAGGTGTTGACCAGCACGGGGCAGCCGGTCTGCTCCTTGAACTGGGTGAGCAGGCGGTGGTACGGGGCGTTCCGCTCGGGGGTGACGGTCTGCACCCGGGCCGAGTGGTCGACGTGGGTGACGGCCGGAATGGTGGAGCGCTGCACCTTGAGCAGGTCGAGTCCGGAGACGTCGGCGCTCTGGTCCGTCTCCAGCCGCTGGGCGGGCGAGACCCCGGTGACCACCAGCATGTAGGGGCTCTCCTGGTGGAGGTCGAAGTACTCCTTGGCGTCCTCGGCGAGCACCGAGGGGGCGAAGGGCCGGAACGACTCCCGGAACTTGATCTTGAGGTTCATGGCGGACTGCATGACCGGGTCGCGCGGGTCGCCGATGATCGACCGGGCACCCAGTGCCCGGGGCCCGAACTCCATCCGGCCCTGGAACCAGCCGACGATCTTCCCCTGGGCCAGCTCCACCGCGGTCTGGCGGGCCAGCTCCTCGGGGGTGAGGCGGGTGTACGGGATGTTCTCGCCGTCCAGGTAGGCGGCGATCTCCTCGTCGCTGAACTCGGGGCCGAGCAGCGAGCCGGACATGCCGTCCGTGCCGTTGCCCAGGTGGCTGCGCCGGGCGCCGCGGTCCGAGGCGACGGCGAGGGCCGCGCCGAGCGCGCCGCCCGCGTCACCGGCCGCGGGCTGGACCCACACCTCGTCGAAGATGCCGGCGTTGATGACCTTGCCGTTGGAGACGCAGTTCAGCGCCACCCCGCCGGCCATCACCAGCTTGCTCTCGCCCGTGACCTTGCGGGCGTGCTTCGCCAGCAGCAGCACGACCTCCTCGGTGACCTGCTGCACCGAGGCCGCGAGGTCGAACTCCCGCTCGGTGAGCTGGCCTTCCGGGCGGCGGCGGGGGCCGCCGAAGAGCTGCTCGAAGCCGCGGCCCGTCATCACCTGGCCGCGCAGGTACTCGAAGTACTCCATGTTCAGCCGGAACGAGCCGTCCGGCTTGATGTCGATCAGCTTCTCGCGGATGAGCTGGGCGTAGCGGGGCTTGCCGTAGGGGGCGAGGCCCATCAGCTTGTACTCGCCCGAGTCGACCTTGAATCCGCAGAAGTAGGTGAACGCCGAGTACAGCAGCCCGAGGGAGTGCGGGAAGCGGATCTCGGAGACCGCGTCCAGCCGGGTGCCGCGGCCGTGCCACAGCGTGGTGGTGGCCCATTCGCCGACCCCGTCGATGCAGAGCACGGCGGCGGACTCGTAGGGGCTGGGGTAGAACGCCGAAGCGGCGTGCGACTCGTGGTGCCGCCGGACGTGCAGCTCGGGGACCCGGCCCAGGCCCAGGGCGGCCAGCTCGTCGCGGACCACGTCCGTGGTGCGGCGCTTCCACTTCAGCCACTCGGGGAGGGTGTCCCGGAAGGAGGGGAAGCCGTTCGGCGCGGCACCGGCGAAGGTGGTGAGGACGCGGCGCCACTTCAGCTGCGGGTCCTCGTAGTAGGCGATGGCGGAGACGTCGTCGAGCGTGGCGCCCGCCTCGTCCAGGCAGTAGCGGATGGCCTTGGCGGGGAAGGCCGAGTCGTGCCGGATGCGGCTGAACCGCTCCTCCTGGGCGGCGGCCACGGGGACGCCGTCGACGATCAGGGCAGCCGCGCTGTCGTGGTAGTAGGCGGCTATGCCCAGGATCAGATCGGGCATGGGAGTGCTCCTAGGGATGGGGGTACGTCGGTGGGTTCGGGAGGCCCGCGGGGCGGATCGGCGGGGCAGGTCAGCGGGTCTTGCCCGCGGAGCGCACGGCCCGGCGCGCGGCCTGGCGGGCGCGGAAGCCCGTCGGCGGGTTGAGGGAGCGGTACCCGGTGCGTACGCGCGCCCAGGCGGCGTCCAGCGCGCCCGCGCCCTGGGAGACGGTGATGGACGAGAGGTACGTGTCGATGGCGTCGGCGGCCCACGCCGAGTGGCCCGTCGCCACGTTGTCCACCGTGTTGTGGATGTCGACGAAGCGGGTGCTGAACCCGTACTTCTTCAGTGCCAGCCGGGCCCGCCGGTAGGTGCCGCCGACGCCGGAGAGCTCCATCGCCAGGTTCAGCCCGAGCACCTCGGGCATGAACGTCTGCGGGAACCGCCCGATGCTCAGCCAGTACACCGGCAGCTCGAAGGAGGAGTCCCGGAAACCGTCCCACTCCGCGAACGCGCGGGAACTGGTGGGGGGCAGGTCCACGCCCATCTCGGTGAGCACCTCGCGGTAGATGAGCGGGTGGTTCAGCACGGCCTCGCCGTTGCCCAGCTCGTCCCAGTAGGTGTCGAAGAGGGAGTGGGCGATCTCCGACGAGGCGTGCTCGTAGTCGGTGTAGCCCATGATCCAGGCCCCGTCGATCAGAGTCAGCGGGGCGAGCTGCACGGTGGAGTCGACGAGCTCCTCACGGCTGGGCAGCTCCTGCTCGGAGCCCTGCTCGAACGCCTCGCTGTGCCGGTCGTGCATGTCCACCAGCCACGGCCGCAGCCCCCGCGGCGTCCACCGCTGCGGCAGCGGCATCTCCGCCTCGTCCATGCCGTGCCGCGAGCGGCCCAGCCAGCCGTGCGTGTACTCGCGGGCCCAGGCGCGCACCGCGGGCGTGTCGGTGCGGTTCAGCAGCAGGTGGTACGCCTCCCGCAGGTTCGCCGGGCGCTTCCCGTCGGACTCGGCCTGCCAGGCGCCCAGTCCGAGCGGACGGGACGGGGCGAGGGCGGCACCCCCCTCGGGGGTGCCGACCGCGGGCCCGGGCAGTGAGCCGATCCACCGGCGCACCACGTCCAGGTCCTCGGGCGAGAACACCCGGAACATCTGGCCGTTCTCCGCCACCAGGCCGTTCACCAGCAGGCTCTGCTCCGGTTTGCCCGGTCGCACCAGGCGGCTGCGGGACAGCGCCCCCAGCATGGGCCGCGGGTCGGTCTGGCACTCCCTCAGCCAGTCGGCGAGGGGCCGCCCCTCCAGGGGGAAGGAGTGGTGGTACACCGAGCCCTCGCGGGCCCGGTTGCGCATCAGTTCGGCCATCTCGAACGCCGGGTCGCAGGCGGCGACGAGTTCGTCGTGCAGCCGCCGCGTCCACTCCCGCAGGGCCGCCAGCGCCCAGCGGAAGCCGGTGCCGACCCGGGTGCGGGCGTCTTCGCCGTCCCGCTCCAGCACCCGCTGCACGGCGGCCAGCGCCAGCTCCGCGCCGCTGGGCCCGGTACCGCGCGGCGCGGCGGGGTCGACGAGCTCCCAGCGGGTGACCGTCGGCTGTTCGGCCCGTACCAGCGACAGCGCCGGCAGCAGACCGACCGACCGCAGGCACAGGTCGGCGCCGAGGATCTCCGGCAGGAAGTCGTCCGGGCGCCGGCTCATGGCGAGCAGCAGGGCCGGTATCCGGAAGTGGCCGTCGTCGAGGCGCTGGTCCGCCGCGAGCCGGCCGGCGGGCACGGCGTTCTCCGACACGCCCAGGTGCCGCAGCACCGACAGGTAGGCGTCGCCGCGCGAGGCGCGCGGGCCGCCGACGCCCAGGTCGGACGCGTACAGCGCGAGGACGCTCAGGACGGCGGGGTCGTCGCCGTTGCCCGGTGAGCTCAGCCACTGCAGCCAGGCACCGGACATCAGCGTGAGCGGGGCGCAGGCCAGCGCGGCCCGCCGGACGAGCACGGCCCGGGTGTCGGGAACGAGCGGGCCGATCAGTTCCTGGAACCGCAGGGTCTCCGTCGCCGACCAGTCGGCCGCCCGCTGCCGCAGCTCGTCCAGGGTGCCGTCGGGGTCCTGGCCGTCGGCGAGTTCGGTACGGATCTCGGCCGGCAGACGGCCCGCGGGCAGGGTCGCCTCGGGATCCACGGCTCTGCCGTAGACGGTCCTGGCTGGTTCGGCGGGGGTGGGGTCCGGGCCGGTGGGGCGAGGCGATGCCGCGGCCACGGTGGGCGCTGCCACGTCGTTCCTCTCTCTCGGGTGCTGGGGGGTGATGGGACGGGGTGGGTGGTCGGACGGGGCGGCGGGTCGCGGCCCCGGTCAGAACATCGGGTAGATGGAGGCGTCGTTCTTCTTCGGCTTCGGCTTGCGGCCGAGCAGCTTGTTGATCAGGTTGCGCAGGAAGCTCATGTCCGTGCCCTTCGGTGTGGTGGTGGGGTTTCCGCCGGCCGGATGCCGGAGGGGCTGCTACTTGAGGCCGAGCTCCTCGGCGAGGAGCCCCGCGACGAGGTCGTGGCCCTCGTCGGTGAAGTGGATGCGGTCGACGAAGAGCCAGTCGTCCTTGTCGATCGCGGAGGCGATGACCGGGTTGCTGTCGAGGTAGCGCACGCCCATCCGCTCGCACCCGGTCCGCAGCGCCTTGGAGTACGTCTCCCGGGCTTCCATCGACGAGATGTCGCCGTACACCTCGCCGAAGTTCGAGATGCTGTCGAGCTCCTCGAAGATCAGCTTTTCCTGCGGCGCGGGCTCCTCGCGGACCCAGGTGGCCAGCGGCTGCAGCACGAAGGTCAGCTTCGCGCCCATGCCCTCGGCCAGCAGGCGCCAGCTGTCCAGGTGGCGCAGCGTCAGCTCGGAGCCGATGTCGATCTGCTCCGACAGGTCCGGGACCCGCGTGTCGACGGGCTCGGGCGCCGGCTGGCGGCGGCCGCCGAACAGGCCGCGCCCGCCGGACGACTTGCGGTTCCGGGTGCGCAGCTCCTCCATCTGGCCGTAGAAGTCGTTGCAGTTGAAGAACGCGCCGCTGTCGCCGCGGACGGAGGCGGGCAGCCGGCTCAGGCCGAGGTCGTTGAAGCCGGAGAACAGCACGATCTCGTCGACCTGCGGGAGCAGGTGCCGGTACAGGGTGAACAGCAGCAGCTCCTGGGTGGAGTTGTGGCTGCGGCCGGCGAAGTTGAGCCACGGCAGGGACGGAGCGTGCTTGCTCCACAGCCGCGAGGGCAGGGTGTGGCGGTCGGCGCTGGCTCCGATGCCGAACGACGTGGAACTGCCCGCGAACAGCCGGACCGGCCCCTCGGGGAGCGGGCCGCCGACCGAGGCGGTCTGGCCGTTCGGACCCTCGGAGAGGCGGAAGCCGAGCCGGTCCGTGTTGACGACCTCGGAGCGGTGGTCAGCGGCGTGGAAGTACATGAGGTACGGCATCCAGCGGATGTCGCCGCGGTCGTCGAATTTCTCGGCGTACTGCAGCATCTGCGGGGTGAGGGTGGCGCGGTGGGACATGGACGGGGTGCTCCTTCGTGATGCGGTCAACAGGTCGAGCGGTTCGGGTCCCGCGACGGAACGCGGGAGAGGGCGGCGCGGGCGGAGGGCCGGGGCCGGAAGCCAGAAGGCCGGGGGCCGGGAGCCGAGGGCCGGGAGCCAGGAGGCTGCGGGCCGGAAGCCGGGAGCCGAAGGCCAGGGAGCCGGAAGCCGGGAGCCGAAGGCCAGGGAGCCGGAAGCCGGGAGCCGAAGGCCAGGGAGCCGAAGGCCAGGGAGCCGGAGGCTGGGGTCAGTCCAGCGCCTGCGCGAAGTCCGCCTTCAGGTCGTCGAGGTGCTCGAGGCCGACGGCGATGCGGACCGTCCCCTCCGTGATCCCGATGGCGCGCAGCCCCTCGGCGTCCATCGAGCGGTGGGAGGTGGCCGAAGGCTGCTGCACGAGGGTCTTGAAGCCGCCGAGGGAGACGGCGCGGTCGGCGAGCCGCAGCCGCCGGGTGAACTCGAGGGTCTCCTTGCGCCCGCCCGCGACGTCGATGGCCAGCACCCCGCCGTACCCGTTGGGCAGCATGCGCCGCGCCAGGTCGTGACCCGGGTGGCCGGGCAGACCCGGCCAGTGGACCTCGGCCACCTTGGGGTGGTCGGACAGGAACCGCGCGAGGCCGTCGGCGTTCTCGTGGTGGCGGCGCATCCGCAGCCCCAGGGTGGCCAGCCCGCGCAGGGTCAGCCAGGCGGCGAACGGGTCGGCGATCGTGCCGGTCTCCAGCGAACGCGACCACACCTCGCGGTGGAGTGCCGCGTCGGCGAAGGAGGCGATCCCGCCGAGGACGTCGCAGTGGCCGGAGAGGAACTTGGTGGAGGAGTGCACCACCACGTCGGCCCCCAGGGAGATCGGCTGGCAGCCGATCGGTGAGGCGAAGGTGTTGTCGACCACGCAGGTCAGCCCCGCGGCCTTGCCGGCGGCGAAGAAGGCGGGCAGGTCGGTGACCTGGGCGGTGGGGTTGGAGAGGGTCTCCAGGTACAGGGCCTTGGTGGTCGGCCGCAGGGCCTCGGTGACCTCCGCCGCGTCCCGCCCCTCGATGTAGGTGACGTCCACGCCGTAACGTGCGGAGAGGTCCCGCAGCAGGGCGAACGTTCCGCCGTAGAGGTGCTTCTGGACGATGACGTGGTCGCCGCTGCCGAGCAGGGTGTGCAGCACCGTGTGGATCGCGCCCATGCCGCTCGAGGTCGCCAGGCTGGCCGCCGCGCCCTCCAGCGAGGAGACGGCGTTCTCCAGTGCGCGCACCGTCGGGTTGGAGTTGCGCAGGTAGGCGAACGACTCGGGGCTGTTGATGGCTTCGGCCAGCTCTTCGGGGTTGTCGTAGCCGAAGTTCGCGGTCTGGTAGAGCGGCGTGTTCAGCGGCCGGGCCCCACCCAGATCGGGAATCCCTACATGGATCGCCTGGGTCTCCGGATGCAGCTGTGTGGGCACGGGGTTCCTCTCGGTGTGCGGCGCTCGACCAGGTGGTTCCGAGCGGCTCGGTGATCTGCGGCGGAACTCAGCTTCACCCGGGCCGGGCCGCCTGTCACTGCTTCCCGGGTGCCACGAAAATGCATGGCACGGGTATGCCACCGACACCCTCGGAAACGGGAAAAGCGCTTGTCGGCAAGGGTGTTCCGGCAGTTTCGTGCGTTGCACTTTCGTGCCGGGGAAGGAGCGTGACGCGGCCCGGTGCGGCGACGGAGGATGGTTGCCCGTCGCCCACGAACGCCGAGGAGAGGCAGTACGTCGATGAACACCGCAGAACCGGTGCGCGAGCTCACGGTCGTCCGCGCGGAGCCGGAGGCAGAGGGGGTCCTGGGGATCACGCTGGCGGATCCGGGCGGCGCGCCGCTCCCGGAATGGGAGCCCGGGGCGCACATCGACGTCGAACTGCCGTCGGGGCTGATCCGCTCGTACTCGCTGTGCGGCCGGCCGGAGGACCGCCACGCCTACCGCATCGCGGTCCTGCACGTCGCGGACGGCCGGGGCGGGTCGACGGAGATCCACACGACGCGGTTGGTCGGCCGCGGGCTGACGGTGCGCGGTCCGCGCAACCAGTTCCCGCTCGTCCCGGCCCCCCGGTACGTGTTCGTCGCGGGCGGCATCGGCATCACCCCCGTCCTGCCCATGATCCGGGAGCTGGCCGAACGCCCGGACGCCCCGCGCTGGTCGCTCCTCTACGGCGGCCGCTCCCTGGACACCATGGCCTTCCGCGCGGAACTGGCCGCCCTGCACGGCGGCGAGGTCACCCTGTGGCCGCAGGACAGCCACGGCCTGCCCGACCTGGACCGGGCACTGACCGGTCTGCCGCCGGACACGGTGGTCTACTGCTGCGGACCCGAGGGCCTGCTGGAGGCGGTGCGAAGCCGCACCGAGCGCCTCCTGCCGCCGGGGGCGCTGCACCTGGAACGGTTCCAGCCGGCGGCCCGGGCCACCCCGTCCCCGACCGACGGGAGCTTCGAGGTGGAGCTGCGCCGCACCGGGATCACCCTGCGGGTGCCGGCCGACCGGAGCCTGCTGGACGTGGTGCGCGAAGCGGTGCCGGGGGTGGCGTACTCCTGCGAGCAGGGCATCTGCGGCACCTGCGAGACCAAGGTGGTCGAGGGCGTCCCGGACCACCACGACATGCTCCTCACCGACGCCGAGCGGGAGACCGGTGCGACGATGATGATCTGCGTGGGGCGGGCCAGGAGCAGCCGCCTGGCCCTCGACCTGTAGGACCGGCGGCCCGGGCGCCCCTCCCGCCCGGCCCTCCGCCGAGGGCGCGGGAGCGGGGCGGGGCGGGAGCGGGGCGGGGCGTGCCCGGTTCGGTGCCCGGCTCCCCGGCCTCCGGCAGCGGACCGCGCGAAACCGTTCAGGCCGCTCCGTGACCGCGGAACGCGCGAAACACAGAAGACACAGAAGACACAGAAAACGTACGAAACTCGTGGAACCAACCCGGAGCCTCCCGGAGCTGCGCCGACCGGTCACCGCCCCGGGTCACCCCAGGTGGCCACGGGTGACCACGGCCCGCGCCGGTCTTCCCGCCCGCGATCCGGTGGCCCCGCCCGGGGACGGCAGGTGGTGCCCGGGGACGGCGGGCGGTGCCTACGGCGCGCCGGGAAGCCGGACCGTGACGAGGAGCCCCCCGGCGGGACGGGGGGCGAGGTCGAGGGTCCCGTCGTGGGCGCGGACGACGCCGTGCACGATGGCCAGGCCGAGGCCGGCACCGGCGTGCTCGTCGGTGCGTACGCGTTCCGTTCCGCGCTGGAAGGGTTCGGTGAGGGTCGGCACCAGTTCCGGTGGGAGCGGGCGGCCCGTGTTCTCGACCCGCACCACGCTCGTGTCGCCCTGCGCCTCGGTGTGGACCGTCACGGTGCCGCCGGTGGGGAGGTTGTGGACGACGGCGTTCTGGACGAGGTTCGTCACCATCCGCAGCAGGAGCTCCGCGGAGCCGCTGGTCCGGGTCGCTCCGCCGGTGACGTCGAGCGTGATCCCGCGCCGCTCGGCGAGGGGCAGCAGGGTTTCGGCGGCCTCCTCGGCGACGAGGGAGAGGTCGACGCTCTCCCGGGTGAAGTGCCCGCGGTCGCTGCGGCCGAGCAACAGGAGCGCCTCGGTGAGGCCGATCGCGCGCGTGTTGACGGCCTGCAGGCGCGCCAGGAGCTCGTCCCGGTCCCGCGCGGGGTCCTTGCGGGCGACGTCGAGCAGCGCCTGCGAGACGGCCAGCGGGGTGCGCAGTTCGTGGGAGGCGTTCGCGGCGAACCTCCGCTGCTCGGCGACGTGCGACTCAAGCTGTTCGAGCATGGTGTCGAACGTGTCGGCGAGTTCGTGGAACTCGTCCCGGCGTCCTTCCATGCGGATCCGGTGGGACAGCGACCCGTTCCCGGCCGTCCGGGCCGCGGCCGTGATCCGTGTGAGCGGCGCGAGCATCCGGCCGGCGAGGATCCATCCCCCGGCGAGGCCGAACACGAGCAGGAAGGCCATCGCCGCGGCCGCGGCGGGGGCGAAGGTGCGCACGAGCAGGTAGCGGTTGGGCGCGATCCCGAGCAGGCCCTTGGAGGTGTCGGGTACGTAGCGCAGCAGGAACACCCACACGACGGCCAGCAGGAGGGCGCCGGCGACGGCGAGGAACCCCGCGTAGCTGAGGGTGAGTCTCAGCCGGACGCTGAGCCCCGGGCGTCTACGCACGCGTACTGCCGCGGCCGGTGGTACCGAGGCGGTCGGCGCCGGGGCCGGTGTCGATGCGGGCGGCGCCGGAGCCGGTGGTACGGGGGCGGGCGGCGCCGGGACCGGTGGTACCGGGATCGACGGGGCCGGTGCCGGGGCCGGTGTCGATGCGGTAGCCGACACCCGGCACCGTGGCGATGATCCACGGTTCGCCGAGCCGTTTGCGCAGGGCGGAGACGGTGATGCGGACGGCGTTGGTGAAGGGGTCGGCGTTCTCGTCCCAGGCCCGTTCCAGCAGTTCCTCGGCGCTGACGACCCCGCCCTCGGCGGCGACGAGGACCTCCAGCACGGCGAACTGCTTGCGGGTGAGCGCGACGTGGCGTCCGTCGCGGAAGACCTCCCGGCGGAAGGGGTCGAGGCGCAGGCCCGCGATCTCGCGGACCGGGGGCCGGGCGTACGCGCGCCTGCGGTCGAGCGCCCGCAGCCGCAGGACGAGCTCCCGCAGTTCGAACGGCTTGGTGAGGTAGTCGTCGGCACCGAGCTCGAACCCGGACGCCTTGTCGTCGATCCGGTCGGCGGCGGTGAGCATGAGGATCGGGGTGCCGCTGCCGGAGGCGACGATGCGCCGGGCGACCTCGTCGCCGGAGGGTCCGGGGATGTCGCGGTCGAGGACCGCGATGTCGTAGGAGGTGACGCCGAGCAGTTCCAGGGCGGAGTCGCCGTCGCCGGCGATGTCGGCGGCGATCGCTTCCAGCCGCAGCCCGTCACGTATGGCTTCGGCCAGGTAGGGCTCGTCCTCCACGATCAGTACGCGCATGCCCGAAGCCTAAGCGGTCGGGTTTCGAAGTCCTTCGGGAGTTGATCAGGTTGTCAGGGCGGCGGAGGATTCTTGTTGTCGGTCGGCGGACGTGTGTCGGTCGAGCCGGGTCAGGAGATCGTCCATGGTGGAGGTGGTGAACTTCCACCGGAACGGCTGTGCTGTGGCGTTGTAGCGGTCTTCGAACGCTCGGAGCCGATCCCGGACCTCGCTGAGGTCGGTGAAGTCGTCGGGTGACACGGCCTTGCGCTGGACGATGGAGAAGAAGATCTCGATCTGGTTCGTCCGGGAGGCGTGAACGGGGGTGTGGACCACGGCCGCGTTCGGGAATGCGCCGGCCGGTCGGTCGACGGCTCTCTTGCCGCGGCGGGAGGAGCCGTTGTCGACGATCCAGAAGACGCGTTCGGCGCTGGCGTAGGGTTCGGTGGTCATGACGTGGGCGGCCGGGGTCGTGAAGGGCACGATGCCGGTGGTCGGCTCGCAGCGTCCGAACACCTGGGCGCGGTGGACGTCGTAAGCGGCCAGGTAGGCCAGGGCTCCACCGCGACCGTACTCGTGGTTGACGCGCATCGCCCGGGCCTGGCCCGGGGCGGGCTCGGACGGCAGCGGCGGCGTGCCTGGATCGAGGGCCTCTCGTCGCCGGACAGGACATACTCGTCCCCTCGAAGCGGGACGCCCTCGAAGGTGCGGACGTAAAGGTCCAGGACCCGCTGGGCCTCGACGCGGAAGTCCTGGTCTCGGATGAAGATCCAGGACCGGTACTGCCAGGGCTTGATCGCGTCCTGACGTAACCAGCGGCGCACCGTGGACGCGGAGACGGTGTCGGTGACCCCGCGCGCGGTCAGCTCGGCGGCCGGCTCCGGGCACGACCAGCGCGACAGCGGCGTACCGGTCCCGGCGGGCACCTGGCAGGCCAGCGCCTTGGCCTCGGCGATCTGCACGGGGGTGAAGCCGGCGGGACGCCCGGTGCGCTTGCGGTCGGCCAGGGCCGGCAGCCCGCCGTGGGCGAACCGGTCGCGCCAGGTGCGGACCGTGTCAGGTGCAGGCCCGTCTCGCGGGCGATGCGCGCGTTGGAGCGCCCCCGTGCTGCGTGCAGGACGATCTCCGCCCGCCGCCGTGACCGCGCCCGCCGCCGTGACCGGTACGGGGTCTTGTGACCGTAGGCCGTCTTCTCCAACCGTTCGCGCTCGGCGGCGGTCGCGACTGTCGGGCAGGCCAGGGCAACGGGCGTGGCAGCGGGCCGATCGGGAGAAGTGGATCAGACGGGTGGCAGTCTGCCGCGTCCGGCGCCTCAACGATCCGGCAAGGTGGCCACGTGACCACGACGCCGGAGCGCACCCGGCCGTCATTCGCCCAGCGGCTGTCCGAACATGTCCGCACCGCCTGACTACGACTGACGGGCCGCCATGTCGCTGACCTGGCGGGCGATGTCGGTCCACAGGGCGGCGGGGAGATCGTGGCCGACGCCCGGGTAGGTCACCAGGCGGGCGCCGTCGATGGCCCGGGCGGTGGCGCGCCCCGCACTGACGCGCAGGATCGGGTCCTGCTCGCCGTGCAGGACCAGGGTGGGACAGCGCAGGTCCTTGAGCCTGGGTCCGTGCCACTGGGCGCCGATCTGGCGACTCTGCGCCCTGGTGTCGCGCGGGCCGCTGTCCACGTCGGCCTCGACCCAGGCGCGGGCTGCGGCCTCGTCGAAGGGGTAGCCGGGGGAGGCGATGCCACGCCAGACGGTGAGGGCGGCCTCGATGTCGCCCTCACGGCCCTCGGGGAACTTGGTCCGGGCGAGCTTGGCGAGCAGTCCGAACCGCAGGTGGCGCAGGACCCCCAGGCCGGAGACGTCGCTGGGCAGGGCCGCCGAGGAGGTGACGCTGAGCACCCGGTCGGGGTGTCGCAGCGCGGTCCGCTGGGCGATCGTGCCGCCCAGGGAGTGGCCGAAGACATGGGCTCGCTCCCAGCCGAGTTCGTCCATCACCGCGATGGCGTCGTCGGTCATGTCCTCGGAGGTGTAGGCGTCCCCGCGCTTGGCGAACAGGGCCTTGAAGGGGTTGGTGGTGGCGGTGTCCGGCATCCGGGTCGACTGGCCGGCGTCGCGCTGGTCGTAGCGGCCCACGGCGAACCCGGCGTCGGCGAAGGCCCGGCACAGACCGGCCGGCCACCAGAACCGGGCGGTGGCCAAGCCCATGATGAGCAGCAGCGGTTCGCCCTCGGAGCCCTTCAGTTGGTCGAAGGCGACCTGCACGTCGCCGTTGTGCGCGTACCGGGTCGGCGTCCACTCCTGCTGCGGCTGCACCTGGGGCATGTCGGCTCTCTTCCATCTACTGCGATCTGCGTTCGCAGTTAATGTGACCTAAGGTACTGCATACGTCGTTCGCAGAACAGGAGGGGTTCATGACCGAGCCGCCCGCCCGCAGCATCTGGCTCCGCCCCGAACGTGCCGGACGCGGCCCGGCGCCCACGTTCGACCGCGACGGCATCGCCGCCGCAGGGATCGCCCTGGCCGACGCGGACGGTCTGCCCGCCGTCACGATGCGGGCCGTGGCGGTCGCCCTCGGGGCCGGACCGGCATCCCTCTACCGCTATGTGGCCACCCGCGACGAACTGCTGGAACTGATGATCGACCGGGTCTACGGCGAGATCTCCTACGCCGAGCTCGGCTCCGGACACTGGCTCGACGACCTGCTCGCCCTGGCCTGGCAGAGCAGGGGCGTCTACCTCGCGCACCCATGGCTGCTCGACGCGACCGCGACGAGGACCCCGGTGGGGCCGCACGCGGTCACCTACCTGGAGCACGCCCTGGCCGCGCTGGCCGACCTCGACGTCCGTCCCCGGACCAAGCTGGAGGCCATCGCGATTTTCAATGCCGTCGTCTCCACCCTGACCCGCGCCGAGGTGATCCAGCGTCGCGCCGGGCAGACCATCCCGCAGTGGCAGCAGGCCCAGGCGGAATACCTCACCCAGGTCGCCATGGCGGGCCACCACCCGCACCTCGCCACCGCCCTGACCGGGCAGCCGCCCGAGGCCGAGGATTCGTCGGAATCGCTCTTCGAACGCGTCCTCACCCGCGTGCTCACCGGGCTCCTTCAGCCCGACGACATCGGAGCGACCTCCGTGCACGGTCGCGCGGAGGCAGAGCCACCTGCGGCCGGTCCGGGGGCGAGCGCAGCTCCCTGATGTTTCATCGGGAGGGTCATGCCCGACCTCTCCCCTCCCGCGATGCTCCGCCCCCTCGCAAATGACCATCTGCGAGAGCGGCGACGTGCAATTTCGGCGGCGCCCCGGAAGATACCCGGACTGCGCCTGCGGCCTCTACCCGGCCGTCTCTGCGATCTGACCGGACTTCACACACAACAGCAGCGGGAGTCAACCCCCGAAGGACTTCGAGCCTCGACCACTGAGCAACGCGCCATGCCGCCGACGCGTGCGAGGGCGTGCACGCGACGGACACCCGGCTCAGCCCGCCGGTGCCGGCGCGGGGCGGGGCCGGTCCGCCGGCGCTTCCGCCGTGGTGCGCCACCAGCGGCGCGACGCCAGCGCGGCCAGCGCGGCGCCGGCCGCGTTGACCAGTACGTCGTCCACGGAGGACACCCGGTCCAGCCGCAGGACGTACTGGGCGGTCTCGATCAGGGCGGAGCAGCCCGCCCCGAGCGCCAGGACCCGCGGCACGGACGCCAGCGCCGCGAACCGCACCGGGGCGAAGAACCCCAGCGCCGCGAGGACCAGCAGGTTGCCGACGGTCCCGACCGGCCCCATCGTGAGCAGGTCCCGCAGCGGTACCAGGCTCACCCGGCCGGGGACGGTACCGGCCCCGCCGCCCGGCATCATGGTCATCCAGACGAACGGCACCGTCCCGTGGACCATGCCCACCTCGGCCAGCGACGACCGCCACGCCGACGCGGCGCCGGCGGCACGCCGTCGGCGCGCCAGGGCCCACGCCACCAGCACGGCCAACGGCAGCGTGACCAGGGTGACGAACACCACGCCGTTGAACGTGTCGAGGCAGCCGTGCCACCGCCCGGCCAGGCACGTCGGAGCGGACATCATGAGCGGCCGCCGCACGGCGAACAGGGCGCTCGCCACGGCGAGGACCGCCAGGCCGAGGAGCCCGGCCCGGCGCGTGCGGCGGGGCGGCGCCGTCAGGGAAGCGTTGTGGTTCACGCCTCCAGGGAAGACGAAGGGCCGTTGCGGTGGCGTATGCGTTTTCCGATACGCCGGCGATACGCGCGTCCCCCACCACCGGGAAACCGGCGCGGGCCGACAGCGGAACACTCCCCCGCCGGTGACCGCACGGCCGGCCGCCGTGACGAAGGACGAGAGGCCTCAGGGCCGTCAACGCCGCACGACGGCGTCGGCAAGGTGCCGCGGCCCGCGGGGGCCGCGGGCAGCCGGCCGTCGGGCAGTATCCGAAGCCCCACGAGGTCCACCACGCCCACCGACCTCCCTGCACGGGGATAACGGCGACGTTACTCACACGACTGTGAGTAACAACCTCACTGATTGACGCCCACGAACACACTTTGCCCCGATCTCGACCGACTCCGGTCACGACAGGGAACAGCGGAGGGCAGAAGAGGCAACGGGCAACCCCGCCGAACCCCGATTCTCGAGGCACGCCTCGTGCCAAACTCACTCTCGGACGCGAAGCGCAACGACTCCGTCACGACGGGTGCCCACCCTTGGCCTTCGTGTCGGCCGGTGTACGTCGAACGAGGATTCCCCGTGAGGGCGCACGGCTCTCACACCACTGTTCAAGGGGAGGTTAATGATGAGTACAGCTTTACGTTTCGGCCCGGAACTTCGCCGTCTGCGACAGGAAGCGGGACTTACTCTGACCGAGTTCTCCGTGGCGCTCAACTACGACAAGGGGCACCTCAGCAAGGTCGAGCGCGGGGAGCGTTCCGCGTCTCCGGAGCTGGCCCGGCGGTGCGACGCCTTCCTCGGCGCGAACGGCGAGTTGCAGCGCCTGGTCGTCCGCCCCGAGGCCGACTCGGACGTCACCGAAACCCCCGCCACCCCGAGCCTCTTGCTCGTCGGACGCCGGGCGGTCCTCGCGGCGGGTACGGGGTCACTGATCGACATCGGTCTGAAACTCGGCAGTCAGGCGCCCCCTGCCACCGATCCCCTGCTCCCCTCCTTCCGCGCGCAGTTCGACCAGCTACGAAAGCTCGGCCAGTCCACCGCGCCGAAAGTCCTGCTTCCCCTGCTGGAGACGCAGACGCGCATGGTCGCCGGGCTGGCCGCCGATGCCCCGTCCGCTGCTCGGACCCCCGCGCTCCTGCTCGCGTCGAGGTTCGCGGAGTTCACCGGCTGGATGGCCCAGGAGGCCGGGGACAGCGGCGCGGCGCTCGGCTGGACCGGTGAGGCCGCCGAACTGGCGCGCGCGGGAGGCGATCCGCACCTCGGTTCCTACGCGCTCGTGCGACGCGCCCTGGTCACGCTCTACGGCGGGGACGCCGCGAGCACCGTCGCCCTCGCCCGCCGGGCCCAGAGCGACGGACTCCCACCGCGCATCCGGGGACTCGCGGCCCAGCGGGAGGCACAGGGGCACGCGCTCGTCGGCGACGAACGCGCCTGCCTCCGCAGCCTCGACAAGGCGCGGGAGCTGCTCGACAGCGACGACGCCCGCAGCGGCACCGAGCCCGTGATCGGCACCACCCACGTGAGCGATCCGGCGGCGATGACGACCGGCTGGTGCCTGCACGACCTCGGTCGCCCCAAGGCCGCCGCCGAGGTCCTCGACCGGGAGTGCCGCCGCCTCCCGCCACACGCGCTGCGAACCCGTGCCCGATACGGCTTCCGCAGGTCCTTGGCCCATGCCGCCTCCGGAGAGGTCGAGCACGCGTGCACGATCGCCGGAGAGCTCCTGGGAGTGATGCCGGCCGTGCCCTCGGCGACGGTGAACAGCGACGTCCGTCGTCTCGCGCGGGAGCTCTCCCGGTTCCGGAGCAGCCGGGCCGTACGCGATCTGCAACCGGCGCTGGCACGGGTGCTCGCCCCCGCGCACGACTGACACCGGTTCCACGGCCGGCACCGGCCCGTGCCGCCCTGCTCGCCGGACCACCCGGTCCCTCCGGCCTGCGGATCCCACATTCTCCGGCGGGCCCCCTGATCCCCGCCCGACGCGTCGCACCGCGCCCCCGGCTCCTTCGGCCCGCGCCCGGTGACGCACCGGGCGGCGCACCTCCATCCGTACGCCCTCCCGTGGACGCGCCGTGCCGTCACGCGGTCGGGACCTCATGGCCCGGGTGTGCCGGGCCTCGGAGCCCCGGTCCGCAGCCCCCGCGCCCGTACCCCTTCACCCCGTCTTCCTCTCACGAAGGGAACCTTCATGCCCGACGTCTTCGTCAACTACCGCACAGGCGACGAGGAATCCGCAGCAACCATGATCGCCCGGGAGCTCGCCCGGCGGTTCGGCGGCGAGCGGATCTTCTTCGCCAGCAACTCGATCGAGCCCGGACACCGCTTCCCGGTGGAACTGATCAGGGCGGTGGAGGAGTGCGAGGCGCTCCTCGCCGTGATCGGCCCGCGCTGGGCGGAGGTGCGGGGGGCCGACGGCCGCCCCGCCCTCGAAGCCGAGCAGGACTGGACCCGCCGTGAGATCCAGACCGCGCTCGACCGCGGGATCCTGGTGATCCCCGTGCTCGTCGGAAAAGCCACGCGGATCGACCGCGCCCTCCTCCCGGACGACCTGCGGGAGCTGGCGGACTGCCAGTACAGACGGTTCGACCACCGCAACGCCGAGTCGGACCTGACGGCACTGGGCGACGCCCTCGCCCGGCTGCTGCCCGAGCTGGGCGCGGTGGACCGCGACGCCCGTGCGGCGCGGGAGCGGGCGGAGGCGAAGTCCCGCAAGAAGTCGGCCCGGGACGCCGGGCACACCAGGATGCGGACGCGCGACGTCGAGCAGCGCGTGCGCGGCGGCATCGGAAACCTCAACGGCGACCTGGGCACCTTCGTCAACGAGCCGCAGGGGCCCGTGAACACCGGTCGGGGACACCAGTACAACGCGCCCCACTTCCAGGGCGACAACACCGGCGTCCAGTTCACGGCGGGCGACAACAGCGGTACGGTCCACCAGCGCTTCGAGCGCGAGCACCGGCGCTCGGACGACGGACGATGACCGAGCAGGACCGCGTCACCGTCAACGATCCGCACGGCCCGGTGAACAACGGCGTGGGGCCCCAGTACGTCTTCTACGGCGTCGGCGCGGACTGGTTGATCCGCAAAGGGGTCGAGTCCCTCCGGATCGTCCGCGAGGACCGGGTGCGCCTGGCCGACCGGTTCGCGCCTCCGGCGGGCTACCGCATCGCCGCCGACCGCCTGGAGAAGCCCGGATCGGTGGTGCTGCTGGAGGCTCCGCCCGGCAGCGGCCGCCGTGCCGCGGCGATCATGCTGCTGCACGATCTCGGTGAGGACGGGGGCGCCGACGAGGAGGGAGTCCGGTTCGAGGAGCTTCCCGCCACGGACAAGGACGAGGACCCCCTCGCCCCCGGTGAGGGGGACCGCTTCCTCCTCGACCTCTCCGGGATCACCGACGAGGAGGCGTACGCCAGGGCCCAGCACCGCCTGGCCGTGCGCCGGTCACAGGTCCAGGAGGCGGGGGCCCACATGGTCGTCGTCCTGCCGTCGGGCATGGAACACGCCCACGCACCGGATCTCGAACCGCACGTGGTGACGCTGGGGCGCCCCCGGGGCATCGCCGTCGTCACCCGACACCTCCGCATGGACCGGATGGTCTTCCGCTCCGCGGACCTGGAGAACACCGACCTCCAGCGCCTGTGCGACCGCTCCCCCATGCGGGAACTGGCGCGGCTCGCGGGTCTGGTGAGGGCCGCTCGTGACAGCGGCCGGTTCGGCACCGACTTCGCCGGATGGCTCGACCAGGCGATGCACGCGGTGACCGACCGTGCCGGTGAGGTGGGCCGGCAGGTGGCCGCGGTCCGCACCGCGCCCGAGCGGGCCCTGCTGCTCGCGACGGCGATGTTCGAGGAGGCCCGCGCCGACACCGTCTACGAGGCGTGGCACGGCCTGATGAGGACGGTGAGGCACGAGGAAGAGGCGACGACCGAGCTCGCACGGACGGATTTCGGGGAGCGGCTGACGGCACTCGGGATCGAGCGGGACCCGGACGGGCGGCTCCGCTTCGAGCGGCTGGCCTACGCCGACGCGGTGCGGACGTACTTCTGGGCGAACTTCCCCGGGGCGCGCGATGACCTCAGGGACTGGATCGGCCATACGGCCGGACTTCGCGGTCTGACCACCGACGACCGTGTGAACGTGGTCGTCCGCTTCGGTGAGCGGTCCCTGGCCGCCGGGCGGCCCGACCACCTCTTCGACCTCGTGGTCCGCTGGGCGAACAGCGCGACCGGGGTGTCCTGCGAGCCGCGAGCCGTGGCGGCCCTCGAACTCGGCCTCAGCCACGAGAGGTTCGGGGGGTGGTTCCGCAGGCGGATGTACGAGTGCGTGAGGTCCGGCCCCTTGTCGGACGGTCTCGTCCGCGTCCTGACCGCGGCCTGCCTCCAGAGCCTCGGCGCGACGCACCCGGATCAGGCGATGGTGCGGCTCCACTACCTCGCCGTACGGAAGGGGCAGGCGGCGCGCGAGGCCCGGGAGGCGCTCCTCGACCTCGCCGGCCGCGAGCGTCGGCTCTACCGGCTGCTGATCGACCGCCTGCGGAACCGGACGCGTCGGGAGCCGCACGGGGCTGAGCCCCACCTCTCCCTGCTCACAGAGCTGTTGGAGAGCGGCCGGGCACCGGACCCGCCGCCGTGGCCGGACCTGTTCCTGGGTTGGGAGGCGGTTTTCTCCCAGCCGCCGACGGAGCTGTGGAACCCGCTGGTGAAGAGCTGGCTGAACGCCGTGGCGCACGACAACACGCGGGAGATGGCACTGGGCGTGCTGGTCAGGGCGACGCACGGCCACGCGGCCGCCCTCCACCGCCTCTACGCCATCGCCTGCGACTGGGCGGGGACCGCGCGCCACTCCTCCCGGGCGGCCGTCGCCGCCCTCTTCTGGCAGCACATCGACCACGCGCAGTACGCCCGCACGGAAAGTGCGGGGCGTGCGGGCACCGGACCACGGACCACGGAAGAGGCACGATGAAGCACCGATTTCCCAGCCTGCTGTTCGTCGCTCTCTGCGGCTTCGCACCGGTTGCGCTCGGAAACCTCCTGGACTGGTCGGCGTGGCTGTGGGGCTTCATGTCCATGGTCACGGCCTCGGGCTCCCTGCTGCTCGTGATGACGGTCCTCAGCGGTGGCCACGCGTCGGCCGACCCCTACGAGTCCGGGGAACCCGAGCCGCCTGCCGCGCCGGCGGAGCCGCCGTACCAGGAGACGCGGGTGGTCGACGCGGCGCTGCCGAGCGCGGTGGACGGCTACGACTTCCTCTTCTCCGCCACCGTGTGGTGGTGGCCGGTCCCCGACCACGCCGACCGGTCCGACGGCGCCTTCCCTGCCCTCGCCGTCTCCTCGATCGTCAGCCGGGCCCTGGAGGTCGTCCGCCACGAGGAGCCCGGCCGGGCGAACTTCGCGCGGTACCTCCTGGAAGGGGAACTGGGCGTCCCGCTCCCGGACCGGAGCGGACGGGTGAAAGCCATGGCAGCCGATGTGACGCTGACCCTCGCCCCCGCCGACCGCGAGCGCCTGCGGAAACTGAACGACCTTCGCAAGGACGAGGAGATCTGGGAGTACGAGCGTCAGCACGAGCGCAACAAGCGGCGCTACCTCGGTGACGACGTGCTCAAGAGCCCGGGCAGCGCGGTGGTGTGGTGGCTCACCCGCCACGAGAACGAGATCGAGAAGGCAGTTGACATGATCGGCCCGCTCGCCCAGATCGCGGCGGCGGCCAACGACGAGGAGGTGCCCGAGCTCTTCCGCCACCTGCTCGTCCCACCCGTGGCCGCACGGAGCGAAGCGACCGTCGGGGGCCCGCTGTGGGACGGACACGGCCAAGGAGGAGGACCGTTCGACCGCGAGGAGGAGGTGGGGGTTTCGGACCGGCTGCTCCTGTTGCTGACGGCAGTGGGCCTGAAGCCGGACATGGACGCGTACACGGTGTTCGTGCACCGTGTGGTGCGGAGCCTGGAAGCCGCTGGACTGCACGAAGCCGCCGACGAGATCAGGCGGACCCTTCTCCCGGCACCGGACGAGGGCGGAGACGAGGGACCGGAGGATGGCCCTTCGGGCGAGGGGTACACCGCGGGGCCCTGGTCGCCGGGCTCCCCAGCCCCAGGGGACTCGCCGTTCACCACCGCGACCGCGGACCCGGAGGCCGGGGCGGGCGCGTTCACGCCGGGGGCGGCGGAGAGCGGCACGGGCGAACGGAACCGAGGCTGGTGGGAGACGAGCGAGGACGGTACGGCACCTCCGTACTTCTGGGACGCCTCCCACAGCCCGCACCGGCCCGCCGCACCTCGCGCACGGGACGAGGACGACGAGGCCGGGAGCTGATCCGGTAGGCGGTCGGCTCTTCGAGGCTCCCCTTCACCGCACACCGCGGCGGGGGAGCCCTCTCCTGTCCCGAGGCCCGGGCAAGGCCCTCACTCGCCGGGACGCTGCCTCGGGCAAGGGCGGGAAGGGGGAGTGAGCAGGAGACGAACGAGCTCAGGACGCCGAGTGTGAGCCGTCACAGCGACCGGGAACCATCCCACCGGTGTGGCCGATGGAGTCGACCGGACGGTGCTTGTACGGACGATCGCGCCCCTGTGTCACCACACCATCGCCTCGCCCGACCGTTCCCACTGCCCCATCCCCTGGTACGCAACCGAGCGGTGCAGGTGCGGATGTGTTTCCACGAAGGCACGCGGAGCCGCGAGGAAGCGTGAGCGCAAGCTGCTCGGCCGCCCCGCGTCCCCCTCCCACGGAGCCGCGGCCCACGAACCAGCACGGGAGCCTCACCGGCATCCCCGCACGTTCCCTGCGCGGGAACTGACCGGAGGCCTGACCTCGACAGGCCAGGCCCCTTCGGATCTGTGCGTTCTCCAGGTCGGCGATGCGGTGGCGTGTCGTCCATCAGACGTTGAAGCGGAACATGCAGCAAACGGCTCCGACCTGCGTGGACACGGATATCTGGAAGTGTCCGCCCAGTGCCTGCCCAACACGGAGGGAAGCCGTGCAGCACATCCGGCACGACACAGCCCACTCCCTCCCGGGCGACTGTGCACACTGGGCGCATGACGCAACCGCTGCCCATAGAGTCCATCCGTGACGTACGCGCGCACTTGGCCGAGGTCGTGGAGCGCGCCGACCGTGACGACGTGCCCACCGTGATCACTCGCCGGGACAAGCAGGTCGCCGCCGTCGTCTCCATCGAGGTGCTGCGCAAGTACCAGGAGTGGGAAGAGCCCGAGATCAACCGGATCATCGACGAACGCATGGCCAACCCTGCACCCGGCATCCCGATCGAGGACATCATGAGGGAGACGCTCGAACGCAGGGATCCCGCCTTCGAGAATTGAGGTTTGAAGAGGCCCCGGCACGGAAGAGACGCCCCAGCACACCGGATACTCGCCGATCAGTAGTGATACCGGGCAGCGAGGATGACGATCTCCTCACCCGTCACCAAATAGACGAGGCGGTGTTCTTCGTCGATCCGTCGCGACCAGGCCCCAGGCAGGTGATACTTCAGCGGTTCCGGCTTGCCGATGCCGGTGAAGGGGTCACGCCTGACATCTTCGATGAGCTTGTTGATCCGGGCGAGCATCTTGCGGTCGTTCTTGAGCCAGGACGTGTAGTCCTCCCAGCCCTGATCCTCGAAGACGAGCCTCACGCGGCGCCCGCACCCGCGTCCGGCGACTCGGGATCGATCAGCTCACGCTCCGACACGTTGATGTGCGACAGAGCGTTACCGTAAGCCTTGAGCAGCCGCCGGGCGTTCGCCGGCGAGCGCAGCAGGTAGGAGCCCTCACGCAGCGCCGCGTAGTCCTCGGCCGAGATAAGCACCGCATTGCCGTGCTTGGAGACGATCTCGATGGCCTCATGGTTCTCGTTGACCTTTTTGATCAACGGAAACAGTTCCTTGCGGGCTTCACTCGCAGTCATAGACATGACTTCAACCCTCCCATCAAGTGGTACTGAATAACGTACCACTCTTGGTGTCGCCTGAGAGGGGAAACAGCTGATGATCGCTCAGCTGATCCAGCACTCGTCCAGCACGGGGAAAGACTAGGGGCCCACCTCCGGAGAAGTGGACCCCATTTGGCCTGCAGGTTTGCCACGTCAGCGACGTGGTGTCACGTCACCCGCTACACATTGAAGCGGAACTCCACCACGTCGCCGTCCTGCATCACGTAGTCCTTGCCCTCCATGCGGGCCTTGCCGGCGGCGCGGGCCTCGGCGACCGAACCGGTGGCGACCAAGTCGTCGTAGGAGATGACCTCCGCCTTGATGAAGCCCTTCTGGAAGTCGGTGTGGATGACACCGGCCGCCTCGGGGGCCGTCGCGCCCTTCTTGATCGTCCAGGCGCGGGCCTCCTTCGGGCCGGCCGTGAGGTACGTCTGGAGGCCCAGGGTGTCGAAGCCGACGCGGGCCAGGGTGGCCAGACCGGGCTCCTCGGCGCCGACGGACTGGAGGAGCTCCATGGCGTCCTCCTCGTCCAGCTCGGCGAGGTCCGCCTCCAGCTTGGCGTTGAGGAAGATCGCCTCGGCCGGGGCGACCAGGGCGCGCTGCTCGTCCTTGAACGCCTCGTCCGTCAGCTCCTCCTCGTCGACGTTGAAGACGTAGAGGAAGGGCTTGGTGGTGAGCAGGTGGAGGTCGTGGAGGAGCTCCGCCTTCTCCGAGCCCTGGACGATGCCGTGGGAGAAGAGGGTGTCGCCGCGTTCCAGGATCTCCTTCGCGGCCTCGACCGCGGCGACCTTCGGCGCCACGTCCTTCTTGATCCGGGACTCCTTCTGGAGGCGCGGCAGGACCTTCTCGATGGTCTGGAGGTCGGCGAGGATCAGCTCGGTGTTGATCGTCTCGATGTCGTCCTTCGGCGAGACCTTGCCGTCGACGTGGACGACGTTCTCGTCCTTGAAGGCGCGGATGACCTGGCAGATCGCGTCCGACTCGCGGATGTTCGCCAGGAACTTGTTGCCCAGGCCCTCACCCTCGCTCGCGCCGCGCACGATGCCCGCGATGTCGACGAAGTCGACCGTCGCCGGGAGGACGCGCTGCGAACCGAAGATCTCGGCCAGCTTGTCGAGGCGCGCGTCCGGGACGCCGACGACGCCGACGTTGGGCTCGATCGTGGCGAACGGGTAGTTGGCCGCCAGCACGTCGTTCTTGGTCAGGGCGTTGAACAGGGTCGACTTGCCGACATTCGGCAGGCCGACGATTCCGATCGTGAGCGACACGTTGGCGACTTCCCTAGAAGTGTGGATGGTGGGCCGACCCCCCAGTTTACGGGCGTGCCGGCGCCCCCGGCGACGGGCGGGCGGCGACGGGCCCGGGCGGGGTGGTCGGGGAAGGGTCCGGGCGGGGGCGGTCGGGTCGGGACGGTGGACTTCACGTCAAGGTCACCCCAAAGGTGTGTCTCGTACCGGTTTTCGGGCCGCCCCCCGCCTACGTTGTCACCGTGGAGCAGCACAGGAGCAGTTCCCCCCGCCGTCCGAGGCCGCCGCGGCCCGCCCCTCCCCGGGGCGCGGACGCGGAGGGCGTCACCGGGGCGAGCCCGGTGGGCGGGGAGGGCGCGGCCGGTCGGGCCGGCTCGCGGCGAGGCGGCCAGGAGGGTGCACACATGGACGGGCGGTCCGGTGGACGGCGTGGTGGGCGGCTCGATCCTCCGCCGGGAGCGCCGAGCGGGGGACAGCCCGGGGGTCGGTTCGGAGGCCAACCCGGTGGACGACCGCAGCGGGGCGACGGCCGGCCCGGTCCGCGGGGCGGCAAAGGGCCCGGTCCCCGCGGCACCGGGCGCGGGGGCCGCGGCGTGGATCCGGGCGCGGCCCGGCCCGGGATGCGGGGAGGCGGGGCGTCCGGCGCGGGGGCGCGGGGGCTCGCGGGGCTGTTCGCCTCGGTGCGGCGGCTGCCCAGACCCCGGCTCACCGGGCTCGGCGGGGGTCTCTTCGCGGCCGCCGCCATGCTGCTCGCCGGATGCCTCGACCGGTTGCTGTTCGACGGTTCGCCACTCGTGTACGGGCTGCTGTTCCTGCCCGTCAGCGCGGCGACCGCCCTCTGGGTGCGGGGCGCCGACCTGGTGACGGCGCCCATCAGCGCGCCCATCGCCTTTGCCGTCGGGGTGGTGCCGATCGCCGGCGGGGAGGGCGGGGTCGGCGGCCACACGATGGCCCTGGTGACGGCACTCGCCGTGCACGCGGGGTGGTTGTACGGCGGGACGCTGGTGGCCGGGCTCATCGCCTGCGTGCGGAAGGTACGGCTCATGGGGCGGCGCCAGCGGGCAGCCGCCGCGGCCGCCGCACGGGCCACGGCCCAGCGGCGGCCCTGACGACGGGGCCAGGCGCCCGCACCGACCCTGGAGCACCCCGGCACCCGGGCACCCGGGCGCCCGAAGCAGGGCGGTACTCAGAGCCCCCGATACCTGGGACGGGGTGGCACCCGGAGCACCCGGAGCAGAGCGGCACCCGGGGCGGTACGTGGAGAGGCGGCCCCGCGGCACCAGGGGGTGGTGCCGCGGGGCCGCCTCAAGGGAGGTGCCGCGGGGCCGCCGGCTCGGCGGTCTCCCTCGCGGGAAGGGGGTTGGCCCCCCGGGCCGCACCTCGGCCGGCGGGCTGCTGTCGGCCCTCCTCGCGGAAGGGGTGTCAGGATGCCGCGGGGCCGCCGGCTGGGCGGCCTTCCTCGCAGGAAGAGGGTCGGACTGCCGGGCCGCACCTCGACCGGCGGGCTGCTGTCGGCCCTCCTCGCGGAAGGGGCGTCAGACGGTGGTGACGACCTCGTCGTACTCCAGGCGCGGGGAGCGCGGGTACCAGGCGTCGTCGCCGGGCTTGCCGATGTTGACGATCATCAGCGGCGTGTGGTCGTCGTCCAGGAACTCCTTCTGGACGGCCGCGAAGTCGAACCCGGTCATCGGGCCGGCCGCGAGGCCCGCCGCGCGGACGCCGACGATGAAGTACGCGGCCTGGAGGGCGGCGTTCATGGTGGCGGCCGACTCGCGGACCGGGCGCTCGGCGAAGAAGGCGTCCTTGGCCTGCGGGAACGCGGGGAACAGCTTCGGCAGTTCCTCGTGGAACTCGTTGTCGGCGGCGAGGATCGCGACGAGCGGGGCGGTCGCGGTCTTGGCCCGGTTGCCCTCGGCCATCAGCGGGACCAGGCGCTCGCGGGCCTCGGTCGAGCGGACGAGGACGATGCGCAGCGGCGTCTGGTTGAACGCGGTCGGGCCGTACTTGACCAGGTCGTAGATCGCCTGGACCTGCTCCTCGGTCACCGGCTCGTCGGTGAACGTGTTGGCGGTGCGGGCCTCGCGGAACAGCAGGTCCTGCGCGGCGGGGTCGAGGGCGAGCGACATGGGGTGGTGCCTTCCGACGTACGGAGTCAGGGGGTGCCGCGCGACGGAGCGCCGCGCGATGCCTCCACCGTACGCCGGGGGTAGGTGAAGTTTCAACTAAATGCGGGACGTGGTGCCTCGCCGTGCGGCGCCCGCACCCCCGCGCGGCACCTATTCCTCCTGGTCGGAGTCCTCCCGCTCCTCCGCGAGCGACGCGTCCAGCCGGGCCCTGGCACCCTCCAGCCAGTGGCGGCAGACCCGCGCCAGCTTCTCGCCGCGCTCCCAGAGGGCCAGCGACTCCTCCAGCGTCGTCCCGCCCGCCTCCAGGCGGCGCACCACGTCGATCAGCTCGTCGCGCGCCTGCTCGTACCCGATCACCGCGCCGCTCTCCACCACCGCCGTGCCGCTCTCCACCACTGCCGCACCGGCCGTCGTCCCGCCGGCCACCGCCGCGTCCGCCGTGCCCGTCGTGTCCGCCGCCATGTCCTCCGCCCTCGCCATGTCCTCCACCCTACGGCCGGGGTCCGACACCGCCGCCGTCCACGCGCCGCACCGTGAACTCGCCGGCCGCGACCCGGGCCCTCAGCTCCTCGTCCCCCGCCACCTCGTCCGGCGAGCGCACCACCGAGCCGTTCGGCCGCTGGAGCACCGCGTACCCCCGCTCCAGGGTGGCCGCCGGCGACAGCGCCACCACGCGCGCGTGCGTGTGGGCCAGCTCCGAGTCGGCCCGGTCCAGGAGGTGCCCCAGCACCCGGCGGCTCCGCGCCAGCAACGCCTCGACCTGGGCCTCCCGCTCCTCGACCATCCGCTGCGGCTGCTCCATCACGGGCCGGGCCAGCGCGTGCGCCAGGCCCCGTTCCTCCCGCTCCAGCAGCCCGCGTACGCAGCGCAGCGCGCGGTCCCGCAGCAGGCCCACCCGCTCCAGTTCCTCCCGCACGTCCGGGACGACCTTCTTCGCCGCGTCCGTCGGCGTCGCCGCCCGCAGGTCGGCGACCAGGTCGAGCAGCGGCGAGTCCGGCTCGTGCCCGATCGCGGACACCACGGGCGTGCGGCACGCGGCGACCGCCCGCACCAGCTCCTCGTCGGAGAACGGCAGCAGGTCCTCGACGCTGCCGCCGCCGCGCGCGACGACGATCACGTCGACCCGCTCCAGTGCGTCGAGCTCCCGCACCGCCCGCACCACCTGCGGCACCGCGTGGACGCCCTGCACCGCGACGTTGCGCACCTCGAAGCGGACCGCCGGCCAGCGGCGCCGCGCCACCTCCAGCACGTCCCGCTCCGCGGCCGACGCCCGACCGCACACCAGGCCGATCAACTGCGGCAGGAACGGCAGCGGCCGTTTCCGCTCCGCCGCGAACAGCCCCTCCGCGGCCAGCGACCGCTTCAGCTGCTCCAGCCGGGCCAGCAGCTCCCCGATGCCCACCGGCCGTATCTCCGCGGCCCGCAGCGAGAGCTGGCCGCGCGGCGCGTACCACTCCGGCTTCGCGTGCACCACGACCCGCGCGCCCTCGGTCACGACGTCCGCGACCGCGTCGAACACCTGGCGGTAGCACGTCACGCTCACCGAGACGTCGTGCGACGGGTCGCGCAGCGTCATGAAGACCACCCCGGCGCCCGGCCGCCGCGACAACTGCGTGATCTGGCCCTCCACCCAGACGGCGCCGAGCCGGTCGATCCACCCCCCGATGAGCCGGGACACCTGGCCGACGGGCAGCGGGGCTTCGGCGGACGTAGTCAGTGCCATACGGGGAGCGTACGCGCCGCCGCCGACAACACGCCGCTCCCGCCCTCGGCGGATCTTCGGCCCGATCCGCCCACCCGTACGATGGGGGCATGACTCCTACGCCTCCTGCCCGCCGGGTACTCCTCGCCGCTCCGCGTGGCTACTGCGCGGGCGTGGACCGCGCCGTCATCGCCGTCGAGAAGGCGCTGGAGCAGTACGGCGCGCCGATCTACGTGCGGCACGAGATCGTCCACAACAAGTACGTCGTGCAGACCCTGGAGAAGAAGGGGGCCATCTTCGTCGACGAGACGCACGAGGTGCCCGAGGGCTCCATCGTGATGTTCTCCGCGCACGGCGTCGCCCCGATCGTCCACGAGGAGGCGGCCGAGCGGAAGCTCGCGACGATCGACGCGACGTGCCCGCTGGTCACCAAGGTCCACAAGGAGGCCGTGCGGTTCGCCGGAGAGGACTACGACATCCTCCTCATCGGCCACGAGGGGCACGAGGAGGTCATCGGCACGTCCGGCGAGGCGCCCGACCACATCCAGTTGGTCGACGGCCCCGACGACGTGGCGAAGGTCGAGGTGCGCGACCCGTCGAAGGTCGTCTGGCTGTCGCAGACCACGCTGTCGGTCGACGAGACGATGGAGACGGTCGGCGCGCTGAAGGAGAAGTTCCCGCTGCTGGTCTCGCCGCCGAGCGACGACATCTGCTACGCCACGCAGAACCGCCAGCTCGCCGTGAAGCAGATGGGCGCCGAGTCGGACCTGGTCATCGTCGTCGGCTCGCGCAACTCGTCGAACTCCAAGCGCCTCGTCGAGGTCGCCAAGCTGGCCGGCGCCCGCGAGGCGTACCTGGTCGACTTCGCCGACGAGATCGACGAGGCGTGGCTGGAGGGCGTGTCGACGGTCGGCGTCACCTCCGGCGCGTCGGTGCCCGAGGTGCTGGTCGAGGGCGTCCTGGAGTGGCTGTCGCAGCGCGGCTTCGAGGACGTGGAGATCGTGAAGGCGGCGGAGGAGTCCATCACCTTCTCGCTGCCGAAGGAGCTGCGCCGCGACCTGCGCGCCGAGGCCGCCGCGATGGCGGAGGGCTAGGAGCCGCGTCCTTCCACCCGGTTCGCCGGGCGGCCGGTCGACCCGGTACGCCCGGTCCGCGGGTCGGCCGGTCCGCCCGGTGCGTCGGTCCACCCGGTGCGCCGGGCCGACCGACCGGTGATGCCGCGGTCCTCGCGGTGCGCGCCGCCCCCGCGCCGTAACGTGGTGTCCATGAACGTCTTCGGAGTGGACATCGGCGGGTCGGGGATCAAGGGCGCTCCCGTGGACCTGGAACGCGGCGATCTGGCCGAGCCCCGCCACAAGGTACTGACCCCGCAGCCCGCGACGCCGTCCGACATCGCGGGCTGCGTCGCGGAGGTCGTGGCGCACTTCGGCTGGTCGGGTCCGGTCGGGGTGACGTTCCCCGGTGTGGTGACGGGTTCGACGGTCCGTACGGCCGCCAACGTCGACAAGGGCTGGATCGACGTGGACGCCGCGGTGCTGCTGGGCGAGCGGCTGGGCGGGCTGCCGGTGACGGTGCTGAACGACGCGGACGCGGCGGGCGTCGCCGAGATGACGTACGGCGCGGGCCGGGGCCGTACCGGCACGGTGGTCATGCTGACGTTCGGCACGGGCATCGGCAGCGCCGTCTTCGTCGACGGCCGCCTCGTGCCCAACACCGAGCTGGGCCACCTGGAGCTGAACGGCAAGGAGGCCGAGAAGCAGGCGTCGACGAAGGCCAAGGAGGACAAGGACCTCGGCTGGGAGGAGTGGGCGCACCGGGTGCGGAAGTACCTGGCCCACCTGGAGATGCTGTTCTCCCCGGAGCTGTTCATCGTGGGCGGCGGGGTGAGCCGCAAGGCGGAGAAGTTCCTGCCGCTGATCCACGGAGTCCGGGCGGAGATCGTCCCCGCGCAGTTGCAGAACAACGCCGGGATCGTGGGCGCGGCCATGGCCGCCGCCGGACGCTAGCCGAGCCGGGGTGGGGGGCCCCGGGGGGGGGGGCCGCACCCCCGGGAGGCCCGGGGCGGGCCCCGGGGGACCCGGCGAACCCCCGCGGGGCCCGGGGGGGTCCCGACACGGCC